>CAZRVW010000042.1:0-17262 GCA_964603645.1 uncultured Novosphingobium sp.
CCTTACCGCCAATGGCGCGGCGGGCGTGCCCTTCTACCAGTGGTATCCGGCACGCGGCGGAACACCCGTGCAATTGCCTCAAGTCCTGACCGAAGGATCGCTGATCGACCTGGCGGTGAGCCGCGCTCGCTGAGAATCCTCCGTTTTGGAGAAATCGATCGAAGATCAGGGACCCGAAAAACCGTGCCGCACGTCCGATGATCGGCGAGGCATCGACCTGCAATCGCTCGCTTTCGGACTTGTCACGGTTCGCGTTACTGTCCGATTGCGGTCAAGCCCCTAGGCGAATTCCAATAGGGGGATCGCCCATGCAAAAGGCCTATACACTTATCCTGGTCGATAACGATACGCGCCGTCGTTCCGGTTTGAGCCATACCCTGTCGAGCCACGGAATGCATGTCGAACCGTTCGAGACGGTGGCTGAACTGGCGACATGTTGGCCATGCAACGGCACGGTGCTGATCCACGACAGCGAGGGCGACGTGGCCTTGCTGATCGAAGAGATGGCGCGTCATGGTGAATGGTATCCGATCATCGCCTTTGCCGAGCAGCCCGATGCGGCGCGGATCGTGCGCGCCATCACCGAAGGCGCGGTCGACTATCTTGTCTGGCCCATAAACCCGAGGGATTGCAGGCCGTACTCGAAAAGCACGATGGCCAGGCCGAAGGTCTCGGCAGCCTGCGCATGCGGGAGGCTCTGGCTCGCGGGCGTATCGAAAAGCTGACCGTGCGCGAGCGCGAAGTTCTCGACTGCGTGGCCTCTGGCCTGTCCAACCGCAAGATCGGAGAGAAACTGGAGATAAGTCCGCGAACGGTCGAGATTCACCGCGCCAACATGCTCATCAAGTTGGGTGCGAACCACACTTCCGAGGCGATCCGCATCGCGGTCGAGGCCGAACTGGTAAGCTAAGGAGCTAGGGCCCTGATCCTTGCCCCCTCCTGCGCAGATCAATGCAGGCTGCTGCCCTCGGGTCGCAGGGGGACAGTCTGATCCGAGGAAGCCGCGACCGGCTTGACCAGAGCCGCGCTGGCCCAAGCGCCAATCAATGCCAGTGCCGGAGTCGCGCCCTTGCGCGTGACCTCCTCCGTCATGCCCGGCAGCAATATTGAGGCGAGGCAACCATTCTCACTGCCCTTGGAGACCATCCACGCCGCTTGCGGACCAATCACCGCAAGGGCCGCGCTTTCGAACGCTTGCGCTGCAATCATGACCTCAACCAGTTCGTGCGACACGCTCTGGGCGGTCAGCTTGAGCGCCTCGCGCACCCGGTCCGCCTGATCGGCCGGACCGCTGGCGGCACACAGATCGGCAAGCCGTTGCAACTTGCTGTCGCGACGCGGATTGCGAACGTTCAAGTGCATCGGGGCATCCTTGGCTGCGAACCATACTCTCGGTCAACAGCCACATGATAACGCCCATAGTGCGCCGGGAAACCCCCCTTCGGCCCTTTTCGCGCACGCCGTGTCGCGATGCGACACCGTCGGGTTCCTCCGCATTGGCCCTTATTGACAGTCAACGAGCGCACTTGCGGCTTGTCCGATTAGCCGACAAGACAGCACCAGAGGACGAATCCCGGGAGACAGGACACATGAACACGCCCATTCCGCAGCAATCGACCATTCACCTTGTCGCTCCGGAACTCGCCCCGGCGATTGCCGAATTCCCGAACATGGATTTCGAGAACGGGCTTGAGGAAATCCGCGCCGGCTTCATGGACCGCGAGATGCCGCCAATGCCCGAAGGGCTTGAGAATGCGGTGGTCGAGGACCGCACCATCCCCGGCCCGGCAGGTGCGCCGGACGTGCGCGTGCTGATCTATTCGCCGCCCGGCGATGGCAAGAACCGGCCCGCGATCTGCCACATCCACGGCGGCGGCTATGTTATCGGCAGGGCCGACATCGGCGACATCCCCAACCGCATGATGGCGCTGACGCTAGGATGCGTGGTCGTCTCGGTCGATTATCGCAAGGCGCCCGAAACCGTCTGGCCTGGCGCTCTGGAGGACTGCTACGCGGCTCTGTGCTGGATGGTCGAAGAGGCCGACAGGCTCGGCATCGACCCGGACCGTATTGCGGTGGCAGGCGAAAGCGCCGGTGGCGGCCATGCCGCGGCGCTGGCAATCTATGCGCGCGATATGAACCGGAAGACCGGCGGCGGCCCCAAGGTCGCGTTCCAGCTGCTCGATTCGCCGATGCTCGACGATCGCACCGGCACGACCAGCGATCCCCACCCCCACACTGGCGAATTCGTCTGGACGCCCGCGCGCAACCGCTTCGGCTGGAAGGCGATGCTGGGCCGCGAGCCAGGCGGCGATGACGTGCCCAACGAAATGGTGCCTGCGCGGGTCGAGGACTATTCGGACCTGCCGCCCGCCTTCGTCCACGTCGGCGCGCTCGACCTGTTCCTTGAAGAGGACATGGAATATGTGCGCCGCCTCACCCGCGCCGGGGTTCCGGCAGAACTGCACGTCATTCCCGGCGCCTATCACGGCTTCAATATGGCCGGGGCGGTGCCGCAGGTGATGCAGGTGGGCGGCCTCAGGATGGCGGCGCTGGCCCGCGCGTTCGGGGTGGAACTGGGCAAGGGGTGATGTGGAACCCGGCTAAGGCTTCCTGAACATCGTGAACACCCGTTCGGCGAAATACCAGCGCCCGTCGACCTTTGCGTAACGGTCGCGGTATTCGCCCCAGAAGCCCGCGCCATCCGCCGAGGTCGGCGATTGCATCACGCAGGTTCCGGTGGCGCTGTCGCCGTCCACTTCGATGCTGAGATTGTGGATCAGCGGCGTTGGGTGCGGCTTGCCCTTGCTCGGCAGCAACATGTCGCGGATCGCCTGACGGCCCTCGACCCGGCTTTGGACGGTTTCCCCTAGCTTTTCAGGCCCGCCCTGCCGGATTTCGAAGAGTCCGTTCGGAGTATAAAGATCGGCAGTCAGTTCCGGGCAATCGCGCCGGACGACCTGGCCATAGAGATGGACCAGCTCGGTGATCGCCTGCTTGGCGGCAAGTTCGCCGGGCTGTTCCGCGATTCCGGTCACTGAATCAGGCATTGTCCCGCAATTCGCAAGCCGCGCGCACCGGCGCGATACCGTATTCGACAACCTGCCAGAAGCCCTTGTCGGTAACGATCACGGCCTCGTCGTTCTCGATCGCGGAAACCACCATCTGGCCGATCTCGTCTGCGGTTACGGTCGGTTTGGGCTTGGAGTCCGGATCGTCGTTGCTCTCGCCGCCGATCATCACCGTGTTCTTGTGCAGGTTGGTCGCGACGATGCCGGGGCACAGCACCGAAACGCCAACGCCGCTCTCCGCAAGGTCCTGCCGGAGGGCGTAGCTCATGGCAGCAACGCCAAACTTGGTGATCGAATAGACCCCGACGCCGCCGCCAAAAGCCGAAAGCCCGACCGACGAGGAGGTGTTGACGATGTGGCCCTTGCCGCGATCGCGCATGTCGGCGGCAAAAGTCATCGCGCCATTGGCCGGACCCATCAGGTTGATGTCCATCAGCGTGTCGAAGCTTTCAAAGGACGTGTCGGCGAGCGGCTTGCCGTGCGGGGCAATGCCGGCGTTGTTGATGAGAATATCAACCGGCCCGAAAACCTTCTCGGCCTCTTCCTTGGCGCGCTTCCAGTTGTCGCGATCGCGGGTGTCGAGCTTGACGCCGCGGAACTGGTTGGCGCGCGTGGCGACGACCTGCTCCATGGCTTCTTCGTTGATGTCGGCGATGGTGACGTTGAGCCCGGCTTCGGCCAGCGCATTGGCTATGCCAAGCCCGATCCCGCTCGCTCCGCCTGTCACGAAGGCATGTTTCGCGTCTGCCAATTTCATCGATTCGGCTCCCTTTCCCGGAATATGCGTTGTCGCGCGCAGACTGGCGAATGCCAGCGCGCGAGGCAATGGCGTTGTCGGCGGCGCGCGCGGCAATCCGTAATTATGGAGATTGCCTCGCGGCCGCGCGGTCAGTCGAATTCGACGCGAACGTGCGGAATGTCGCCTTCGATCTCGCCATGCGGCGTCTTGTAATCGGTCACGGTCGAGCCGCGATCGCGGCCCACGTCCATCATTTCGCCATTGCCTGCCGGGAACAGCAGGTTGGTCGCCAGCTTCAGCCGGGCGAATTCCTCACCGCCCGAACTCAGCACGATTTCGGCAGGCGCGCCCGGGCGTGTCGTCTCGTGCCGCATTGTCAGCGTCGACTTGCCTGATGGCAGCGCCTTGTCCGCAACTACCGAAGCCTGTTCTGCCGGATCGGTCGAGCGCGACCAGAATACGGCAGGTCGCCCCTCATCGAGATAGAGGCTCCAGCCCCCGAAGCGGCTGGCGAATGCCAGAACCACACCCGACGCATTGGCGCTGTCCAGCACCAGATCGGCCTCGACCGTGAAATTGCGCATGACCATCATCGGCGCGCCACCCGCTGCCGGGATGCTGACGTCCTTGCCCCAGAAATCGTAGCGCTTGGGCATCAGCGCCATCAGCGCGCGCTGGTCGATCCTCGCCGAACCAAAGCGGTGTTCGAGCGGATAGACGTTGTTGGCCTTCGCCTGACGGTCGAATTCGGCGAGCATCTCGGCAGTCTTTTCCGGCATCTTCCCAGAGAGATCGGTGGACTGCGAAAAGTCCTTGTCGAGATTGTAGAGGCTGATGGTGTTGTCCGGTTGTTCGCCGCGCGGGCTGTATTCCTTCCAGGACATGCGTCCGTCATCGCCAGACAGGAACCAGCCGTCCTTGTAGAGCCCGATCTTGCCGGTGATCTCGAAATACTGGGTGCGCGGCTTCTTGGGCTCGCATTTGGTCATGCTGGACAGCAGGCTGGAGCCATCCATCGGCTTCTGATCGGCGCCGAGCACTTTGGTCGGCGCGGGTATTCCCGCAGCATCGAGCACCGTGGGTACGATGTCGTTGACATGGCCGAACTGCGCGCAAATCGAACCCGGCTTCGCGACCTTGCCGCTCCAGCTCAGAATCGCGCCGTTGCGGATGCCGCCCAGCATCGAGGCGAATTGCTTGACCCACGGGAAAGGCGCATTCATCGCCCAGGCCCAGTTGACCGAATAGTTCTGGTAGGTGTTCGGCCCGCCCTGGATGTCGAGGCTGTCATTCAGCCACTCCTCGCGCTCGTCCTGCATGACGATGGTGCGCAACTCGTTGAGCGTGCCGCGCGGGCCTGCTTCGCCACTGCCGCCATTGTCGCCCAGCACAATCGCGAACAGCGTGTTGTCGTATTGTCCCATGCGCTTCAGCTCGTCGATGATCCGGCCGAACTGCTCGTCCTGGAACGCCATTTGCGCGGCGGCGACTTCCATCTGGCGCGCGTGATAGGCCTTCTGCTTGGCGTTCAGGGAATCCCAGGCGGGAAGTTCGGCCGGGCGCGGCGTCAATTTCGTGCCGGGCGGGATGATGCCCTTGGCCAGCTGGTTGCGCCAGGTGAGGACGCGCTGGACATCCCAGCCATGATCGAACTTGCCCTTGAAACGGGCGATATATTTTTTGGGCGCCTGATGCGGCGCGTGGGTCGAACCCGGCGAGAAGTATACGAGGAACGGCTTGTGAGGATTGCCCGCCTTCTGGTTGTGGACATAGCTGATGATGTCGTCGGCGAAACGCTCGTCGAGCAGCTTGCCAGCGCCGGGCTCGTCTTCCTGGACAAGCTGGATGCCGCGATAGAGCGTGGGGGCGAACTGGTCGTTGTCGCCGCCATTGAAGCCGTAAAAGTACTCGAAGCCCAGCCCGGTGGGCCAGGAATCCTTCGCTCCGCCCAATGATCGGTCTGGCCCGGGCGAATTGTGATGCTTGCCGAACATCGCGGTCGAATAGCCATTGAGACGCAGCACCTGCGCAATGGTCGCGGTTTCAGGGATTATCCGCCCGGTATAGCCGGGATAGGGGGTCGGCAGGTCCGACAGCATGCCGGTGCCGGTCTGGTGGTGGTTGCGACCGGTCAGCATCGACGCGCGCGTCGGCGAGCAGATGCCGGTGGTGTGAAAGCGGTTATAGCGTTGGCCGGCCTGAGCCATCCGGTCGAAATTGGGCGTTGGAACCGGACCGCCGAACGCAGAGGTCATGGCGAAGCCGACATCGTCGGACAGGAACATGAAGACGTTGGGCGCACCTTGCGGCGCGCGTACGCCCATCATTCCGGCGGTTCCGGGCGTGGACTGCTCCACCGTCTCACCGATCGTGCCTTCGAACGGCGGGGCCGGAATGGGCAGCACGGTGCGGTCCTGCGCGCTAGCCTGCCCTGCCAGAATTCCGGCGCCGGCCACCGCGGCCAGCAGGCGCGATCTGGTTTTCATTATCTCTCTCCCTCGTCTCGAATGTCAGGCTGTGGCTGTGGTGGCGCTGCCAGAGCAGCAGCCGCGATCGTAATGGCATCGTCGAACAGGTCTGCGGCGCGCTCCTTGTCGCCGGACGCTTCCTGATCGATCTGTTGCAGCGCGCCGGATATCAGCGCGGTAGTAAGGCGCATGCGAATGGCAAACCGCGATCCCGCTTCGGCGGACAGTGCCTCCTTGATTTGACGGACCAGGCTTTCCGAATGCGGAAACTCGGCGCTAACCGCCATGCGCGTGGCGATCATTCCCGAGCGCTCCAGCCCGGTCAGAAAGCGGGCGTAGCTGTGCCGTCCCTCGCTGTCGGTCTGCTCGAACAGGGGAAGGTAGAAAACTTCGAGGAGGGCGCGAAGGTCATCGCCGCACCCTCGCCTTTCAGCCTCGGCCAGCAATTCGCCGCGCCGCCGGTCAATCTCGGTCAAGCGGTGGCGATAGACCTCGCGGATCAACGCATCCTTGCTGCCGAAATGATAGGCGACGACATTGGTGTTGGACGAGCCGATCGCCGCACCGATCTGCCGGGTCGAAACGCCTTCGACCCCGCCCTCGGCGAACAGCGATTCGGCGGCTTCGATAAGCGCGGTGCGCGTCGCTTCACCGCGTGGATCCGTGCGTTTGCGCGAGGTCTGGGTCAACGGGATCGGCATCCTTGTCGAGCACATCGATCGGTGCTCCACCGTGCGAATAAGGCAATTGCCTTAGGGAGGTCAATGCGCCGGAGCGATGATCGGGGAGATCAGCGCCCCCACCGAACATGCTATTGGGCGCAAACCAGTCCACCAGCACCTTGCGGTGCGCGATCAGCCAGTCATCATCAACCTTGCGGAACCGATCAACATAGACTCCGCAGTGATCGGGACCGATCTGCGTATTGACTTGGAAATAGCTGCGGCAGCTAGCTGTGTCTGGCCCGGTCAGCTCGATCCTGCTGGTGGTCAGGTTGTGGCGAACGAAAGCCGGTTTTTCGCGCTGATCGGGATTGTCCATCGCGCCGCGGCTCCTGCCGCTCTTCCATTCCAGAATGGCGGCGCGGCTTTCGATCACATGCGCCGGAGTGTCGCGCGAAATACGTGACTCGAGGATCCCGTCCTCGGTATAGGTGTTCGCGTAATTCTCATCCTCGGACCGGTCGCCGCTGATGTTGTTCATCGCCATGGTCTTGCGAATGGCTTCGCGCGCCAGCATTTCATCCAGTGTCGTTGCCGCCCTCTCCCGTTGTGGAAAAGGCAGGTTTGCGCCCAGCCCGGCAGCGCGGTCAACCGGCTGAAGAGTCAGCCGCTGCCGAAGCGACTGTCTGGAGAGAACCAGTCGGTCCGCACCTTGCGATGCGCGATCAGCCATTTGCCGTCCTCGACCCGGAACTTGTCGACATAGACGCCCGAATGATCCGGCCCGGCATCGGTAATGACCATCCAGTAGGTGCGCACGTCGGCCGTGTCCGGCCCGGTCAGGTCGATCTTGCAAGTCGTCAGGTTGTGGCGGACGAATTCGGCGCGGCGCTGGACATTGGGCGTGTCGCTGCTGCCCTTGGGCGCGTTCTTCCAGGCGGTCTGCCAGGCGAGGATCGCGTCGCGGCCCTCGTAATATAGACCCTTGCCTCCCTTGCGATCCGCCGATTCGATGATCCCATCGGTGGTGAAGCAAGCGGCATAGTCCTCAGCCCGCGCGCGGTCGCCCGAGGTGTTGTATTTGGCGAGCGTATCGCGGATCGCCTCGCGGGCGAGCAGTTCTTCCAGGTTCATCTTCGTCCTCTTTCCTCTTCGCCGCGCCTCTCGCGCGACGTTTCAATCGGCTGGCGCCCCTTCGCCTGCCCTGCGCATAAGCTGGTGGCTTTGCGCGGAACCGTCGACGGGATGGTTGTAGCGATCCTTGATGACCCAGCCACCGGTTTCTCGCCTCAGCCGCCAATCGTTGATCGCTGCCCGGGTGACAGAAAATCCGTCCTCGCGTGCCATCAGCACGAGCGAGAAGTTGGACGCCTGCGCCGAATCGCCATCGATCCTGATGCGAGGCACCGCGTTGACATGGCAGCAGCCGTTCTCGGACCAGTCCCGCGCGTCCTTGCCTGCGTAGACGGCGTGTAGCGCCTTCAGGTCGAGCGGAAGGAAGCCGCCCTGCGGCACGCCCTGATGAAACTCTCCATCGCCCGCATAGAGCCCGATCACGTCATGGGCCGCTCCCGAATCGACGAGCGGCCCGTAGCTGCCGATGAGGTTCAGGATGTCGAGATGATCCTGTGCCGCACCCAGCTTCGCTTCCAGCGCGGCGATCCGTTCCTCAAGGAGCCTGACGTCGGCGGTCATCCCTGCTCTCCCACTTTCTGCCGTGAATTTACACGGCAAGAGCCATGATCGGTCAAGCATTCGGAACCTTCGCGCATCACCGGCTGGCTACAGCTTGGGTAGGGTCACGCCCTTCTGGCCCATGTATTTGCCCGCCCTGTCAGCATAGCTCGTCTCGCACGGCTCGTTGCCCTGCAGGAACAGGAACTGACACGCGCCCTCGTTGGCATAGACCTTGGCGGGAAGCGGCGTCGTGTTGGAAAATTCCAGCGTCACGTGCCCTTCCCAGCCCGGCTCGAGCGGCGTGACATTTACGATGATGCCGCAGCGCGCATAGGTAGACTTGCCCAGACAGATAACGAGTACGTCTCTGGGAATCCGGAAATATTCGACCGTGCGCGCCAAGGCGAAGGAATTGGGCGGGATCACGCAAACGTCGGTCTTGCGGTCCACAAAGCTGTTGGCGGCGAAGTTCTTGGGGTCGACCACCGCGCTGTCGACATTGGTGAAAATCTTGAACTCGTCGGCGACGCGCGCGTCGTAGCCATAGGACGAGAGGCCGTAGGAGATATTGCCTTCGCGCCGCTGCGCTTCGACGAACGGCTCGATCATGCCGGTGTCCTGCGCGCTTTTGCGAATCCATTTGTCGCTGAGAATTGCCATGGCGAGCGATGTGCGCGAATGGCCGCCAATGGGCAAGCCGTGGCGTCCGATTCATCAACGATCGGGGGGAATCAAAAAAATGATGACAACCCGTCCATTTAATTTCAGAATGGCCTGTGGTAGTATCGCTTAGCGAACGAGTCCGCCGAGGCGGGCCAATGTGAGAGGCAAATCATGATCAATCACCTGCCCGACAGCCCGATCGACCGGTCGATGGATTTTCCGTGGGGCGTACCCTACGGCTGGTATTTCGTCGCCTATGCCGACGAGCTTAAGCCCGGCGACGTAAAGCCCCTGCGCTATTTCGAGCGTGAACAGGTGCTGTTCCGCAATGAAGATGGCGAGATCGGCATGCTCGACGCGCATTGCCCCCACCTTGGCGCGCACATCGGCTATGGCGGCAAGGTTCACGGCAAGTCGGTCGCCTGCCCGTTCCACGGCTGGCAGTTTCGCCCCGACGGTTTCTGTTCTGCCATCCCCTACGCCAAGAAGTTCCCGCCGATCGCCAAGCGCGAACCGCTGCTCCATTCCTATCCGGTGAAGGAACGCGCCAACGTCATCTGGGCCTGGTATCACCCGGAGAACATCGAGCCGTTGTTCGACGTGGTCGACTACCCCGAGTACACCGACCCGAACTGGAACAACGAACAGCGTTTCGAGTGGATCGCCTACACCAGCCCGCAGGAAGAGGCGGAGAACGCGGTCGACATCGCGCATTTCCAGTTCGTCCACGGTGCGCCCGGCGTACCCGAGGGCAAGGCAGTCTATGAGGGCCACATCCGCCGCTCGCGCTCTGACGGTCGTTTCGAAGTCGAAAACGAGAACGGCGAAATCGAAGTGTTCGAATCGCACGTCGCCACGATCGCCAACGGCGCGGGCCAGAAGATCACCACGCTGGAAGCCAAGCTCAAGGTCTGGCTGATGGTGCTGCTCACCCCGATCAAGCGCAACCTCACCGAGATTCGCTTCTCCTATGCCTACCCGAAGCAGGAACCGGGATCGGCAATGGAGAAGGAATATTTCGATTATTGCCAGCGCATCGCCGGGGAAACCGGCCTGCTCGCCGACCTGCCTATCTTCAATAACAAGGTGCACCGCACCAACCCGCTGATCGTCGATGGCGACGGCGACATCCTGCGCTATCGCCAGTGGTTCAGCCAGTTCTACGCGGGCGAAGACGCCCCGCAGCAGCAGATGGCCGCCGAATAGGCCGCATCATAGTACTTCCGGAGAGAAACAACCCATGGACCGCTATCTCGTCATTTCGTCCGATGGCCATGCCGGGCTGCCGCCCGAGCGTTACCGCGACTATGTCGATCCCCAATATCGCGAGGAGTTCGACCGCCAACTGGCCGCCGCC
The DNA here is from genome assembly GCA_964603645.1 of uncultured Novosphingobium sp. Lineage (GTDB taxonomy): Bacteria > Pseudomonadota > Alphaproteobacteria > Sphingomonadales > Sphingomonadaceae > Novosphingobium. The sequence goes on from CAZRVW010000042.1 coordinate 10,638, forward strand.
ATCGCCGAGCGCGCTGCCGCCGAAAACGCATTCCTCATCAGCGAATTCAACACCAAGTGGCGTGCCGAAAACGCCGACGGCCTCGATGGCGCATGGGATTCGGCGATCCGCAACAAGGTGATGGACGCCGACGGCGTGACCGCCGAAGTGCTCTTCACAGACGGCATAACCGAGAACAATTCACCGCCGTTCGGCGCGGATCTCGGCATGCGTCCTTTCGACGCCGACCCCGAACTGCAATGGGCTGGCGCGCGCGCATTCAACCGCTGGCTCTCCGAATTCTGTCAGGACGAGCCGGTGCGCCGTCTCGGCATGGGCCTGTGCCCGGCGCTCTGGGACGTCGATACCAGCGTCAAAGAAATCCGTTGGGCCAAGGAGAACGGCCTCAAAGGCATGCAGATGAGCCACATTGTCGAGGGCTACGACAACTACAACCACCCCAAATACGATCCGATGTGGGCCGCGTTCGAAGAAACCGGCATGGTCATCAATTTCCACTCGGGCGCCTCGCAGCCCTATGACCAGACCAGCCCGGGCTGGGTCGGCATCTACTGCGTCGAATATCCCTTCTGGCTGAGCCGCCCGCTGATCGCGATGATCTTTGGCGGCGTGTTCGACCGTTTCCCCAAACTGAAGGTCGCCTTCACAGAGGTCGGCGGCGACTTCTGGTGGCCCGCGCTGATGGAAATGATGGATTTCCGCGCCAAGGTGAAGAAGGGTAGCGCCAAGATGGGCGATCACACCGCCAATCTGAAGCTGACGCCGACGGAATATGTGCGGCGCAATGTCTGGATCGGCAGTTCCTCGCAAATGGACGACCAGAACTACGAAGCCTATTATGACATCGGCATCGACCGGGTGATGTGGGGCACTGATTACCCGCATCCCGAAGGCACTTGGCCCAACACGGAAGAGCAGATGCATGGCACGCTTGACGGGCTGAACGAAAAGGACTTGGAAAAGGTGCTCGGGCTTAACGCGGTCGAATGCTTCGACCTCGATATCGAACCGCTCAACAAGATCGCCTCGCAGATCGGTCCGCTTCGCAACCAGTTCAAACAGGCGGCATGACAATCCGGCCATAACGGCCCGTGGGAGAGATAACACAATGAAGGATTTCAACGGCAAGGTCGCCGTCGTCACCGGCGGCGCCAGCGGTGTCGGGCGCTGTCTGGCGCAGCAACTGGCGGCAGAAGGCGCAAAGGTCGTCATCACCGACATCAATGCCGAGAAGCTTGAGGCCACCGCTGCCGAGCTCACTGCCGAGGGGCCTTCGGGCACTGTCGAGGGCATCGCCGCCGACGTCACCAGCGCCGAATCGATGCAAGCGCTGGCAGACCGCGTCTTCGAAAAATTTGGCAAGGTGAACCTGCTTTTCAATAACGCCGGTGTTGGCCTGGGGGACGCGCGCAGTCCATTCTGGGAGCTGCCGATGAAGGACTGGCGCTGGGGGTTCGAGGTCCACGTGATGGGCCCGGTCAATGGCATCAACGCGTTTGTGCCGCGGATGATCGAAGCCGGCGAGGAAGGCTTCATCGTCAACACCACCTCGGGCAACGGTGGTTTGCATCCCCTGCCACAGACGCCGGTCTACACCTCCTCCAAAGCGGCGACCACCAGCCTGACAGAGGTGCTTCGCATTCAGCTAGCCGAGCGCGCGCCGCACCTCGGCGTGGGCCTGCTCTATCCAGGGCCACGACTGGTCAATACCGGTCTCCTCAATTCGCCACGTCCGGACGACTACCGCGACGCCGACAACCCCCCGCCTCCGGGCGTCAATATGAGCGACCTTGCCGACCGCATGGGCGGTATCGAGATGACCGAGCCTGACGACGTGGCTGCCTATTGCCTCGAATGCGTCAAGAAAGGTCAGTTCTGGATGATCCATCCCGAATCGGACATGGCGCCGTTCCAGCAGCGCGCGGACGAAATCGTCGCTCGCCGCAACCCGTCGTTGCACCTTCCGGACCGCAGCTGACGGCGCGCGGTTACTCGCCTCGCTCCATTTCCCGCCTGATTTCCTCTTCGGAGATCGGTTTCTGCCCGAACGCGCCCAATCCATGCATGACCACGCCGATACCCCATCCGGCAATCGGCCAGACCGGCCAGAAATAGGCTGCGCCGCTCACCGCCCATATGGCAACGAGCAGGGCGCTGACGAGGAGATATACCGTGAGATGGGCGCGGAGTCCGCGCTTCGCCTTGAGCCGTTTGATAGCCCATTCCCTGCGATCCTGCTCCGATTCCACATCGACCTCCATTCGCGCTGGTGCTGCGATCACTTGGGTCAATACGCCAAATTCGATCAATCGGTATTGAGGGACATCAAGATTAGTTCACGCGGTGGCGGCGGATGACGCCAAACGCCATCCCAATGTTTCTGCACGGCGTGCAAACGGCGCAAAAACCGGTCGCGAGGGGTCCCGCGGCGCATCGCAAGCTCCGTCGAATGCAAACGTGTGGCCCGCGCCCAATCCTGACCGCCCGTCTAGTAGAGGTCGTCCCTATAAGATTGGGCCAGAAGGGCTTCGGTCTGTTTCGCGCCTTCGTCATCGAGTTTCGGTCCTGGCAAGAATTGCCGCGCGGCGATTGAGCGCGTGTTCTCATTCCATTTGTCGGGCTTCCACAGATGCGAGCGCACCAGCGCCTTGCCGCAATGGAAGAAGCACTCCTCGACCCGGACGCGCGTGTAGAGCAGCGCCGGCTTGCCCTGAACCTCCATTCGCTCGAGCGTTTCGGGATCGCGATGGAGGCTCGCCGTGCCCTTGACCCTGAGTGTCTCCAACTGGTTCGGGACGACAAATATCAATCCGATCCGCCCGTTTCGCAGAATATTCAGGAACCCGAAAGTGAGGCGGTTGCCGGGCCGTTCGGGGATGAGCAGGTCGCCCGTTTCGGAAACCTCGACGAATCCCGCCGGATCGCCCTTGGGTGATGCATCCGGATTGCCTGCCTCGTCGAGGGTCGACACGAACACCAGCGGCGACTTGGCGACAAATTCGCGCATGGCCTGGTTGAGTTCGGTCGCCACCTTGGCCCGCACGAACTCCATGGGCTCGCCGATGACATCCCGAAGCATGGCTTCGCTCGTGATCTGAAATGCCGAGTCTGTCATTGCGCGCCTCCCGGAACGAACGTCCTTTATGAAGGGCGAAGTCGCAAGGACAATACGCCCAGACGCGCGATTGATCGCGGCAACGAAGCTTCATTCGCGAAAGATCGGGTCTTCTCCATTGAGCTAACTCTAGTAAGAGTGTCGTTGAGCGGGCCGCGTGGGCCCATCGGAGAGGAAACAAGCATGGCCAACGAACTCGCAGGCAAGGTCGCCATCGTTACCGGTGCGAGCCGGGGCATCGGCAGGGGCGCATCGCTGGCTTTCGCGGAAGCTGGCGCTTCGGTAATCGTTGCGGCACGCAGCACCGACAAGCTCGCGGATCTGGTGACCGAGATCGAGGCTGCCGGCGGCAAGGCCAAGGCGGTCGCCTGCGACGTGCGCAAGAAGGACGACATTGATGCATGCGTTCAAGCCGCAATCGATACCTACGGCCGTCTCGACGTGCTCTACAACAACGCGCAAACCATCGAATACCTCTATCTGGCCGATTGCAGCGACGAGACGATGACGGACGTCATCACGTCCGGGCCCATCGCCACCTACCGCTTCATGCAGACCGCCCACCCGCACCTCAAGGCGACCAAGGGCGTCATCATCAACACCGGCTCGTCATCGCGTTACCTGCCTTCTGGCGCTCGCTACGGCCCCTACAATTCCGCCAAGGCCGGGATCGAGGCCTTGACCCGCACTGCCGCCGACGAATGGGCCGAGGACGGCATTCGCGTGTTCATGCTCAATCCCGAAGCCGAATCGACCATGACGATGAACTGGAAGGCGCGCGAGCCGGAGAAATACGCCGCCGCGGTCGCCAACAAACCGAAACAACGCATGGGTCATCCGCTCGAGGATATCGGCCGCCCGCTGGTCAGGATGATCGCCGATGCCGACCGCTTCAACCGCAAGACGCTGGGCATCAGCTCGGCAGGCGTCACCGATACCATCGAGACGATCAGCTTCACACCGGTGGAGGTATAACATCATGGCAGACACCGAACAGCTGCTCGCCGATGCCCTCAAGCGCATCCAGCGCCTCGAGGACGAGGCCGACATCCGCAACCTGCTTAACCGTTACGGTCTGTGCACCGATGGCGGTAGCGAGGAAGAGACTTCGCTGATTTTCGCCGAGGATTGCCACATCGACATCGACGGCGTGGCCTTCATGGAAGGACGCGATCAGGCGCGTGGGATTGTTTCCTCGCCGCTGCACCAGGAAATCATGCCCAACTCCGCCCACCTGATGGGGCCGTTTCACATCACCTGGGAAGGCGAGACAGCGATCGCGACCGGCTATGCCACGGTCTACCTCAAGGAAGGCGATACGGTGAAGATCTGGCGTCAGTCCTATGGCCGCTGGGAACTGGTGAAGCGCGACGGGCGCTGGCAAGTGCTCAAGCGCACCTCGCGCAGCACCGGGCGCGACGATTGTCAGGACATTTTGCTGCGCGGGCTGTAGACCGGCCACCAGCATGGAACGCGAACACACGCCGCAGGGTCTGAACACGGCCGGCAAGGCCGCCGTCACGCTGGGCGGAATCCTGCCCGGCATTGCGGCAGGCACGATCTCGGTGATGCTGCCCGGCATTTCCGATGCCTTCGCGGACGGCACCAACGACCTCGAGATCAAGATGGTGGCCACCGCCGCCGGGCTGGGCATGATGGTTGGCGCACCGCTTGGCGGCTGGCTGTCTGACCGCTTCGGACGCAAACCGGTCATCACGCTTGCGACGGTCGGTTTCGGCCTTGCCGGTTGCGCCATCATGCTGGCTGGCGCGCTTTGGCATATCATCGCGGCGCGCTTCCTGATCGGGTTCTGGTCGGGAACGCTGTCGGTGTGCTACCTCGCACTGATCGGCGATGCCTTTTCGGGCCAGGCGCAGGGCCGCTGGCTGGGGTTCAACAGCGCAGCCGCGACCTTCGTGCTGATGATGCTCAATCCGGTCGCCGGGGCACTGGTCGACACCGGCTGGCGCAATGGCTTTGCCATCTATGCGCTCGCCTTCCCCACATTGCTGCTGGTATTTGCTGGCGTACCCAAGCACGCGGTACATGAAACACAGTCCGAGGCGGGGGACGCGGGAGCCACAAAATTCCGTATGCCGTGGCTCGCCATGGTGCTCGCGGTCGTGGCTGGGACCATCGCGACCGGCACGATGTTGTACTGGCCGTTCCGCCTGCGCGAGATCGGCGTGGAGTCGGCGCGCGACCTCGGCTTCTACGTCATACCCAACATCCTGCTGGTCGGCATCGCGGGCTTCAGCTTCGGCTTCGTGCGCAAGTGGCTTTCGATCATACAGGTATTCATGGTCAGCGGGTTCCTGTCGGCGCTCGGCTTGGCGATCGTCGCGCTGACTCCCTACCCGGCACTCGCCGCCGTGGGTCTTGCGACCGAGGGTGTGGCCATCGGCCTCATCACCCCCAACCTAACCATGTTCACGATCTCGATCTCGACGCCGGAAACGCGCGCACGCACGCTCGGGGTGATGAAGGCTTGCTATTTTGGCAGCCCGTTCCTCACGCAATTCGTGCTCGAAGGCCTGAGCCAACGGTCGGGGCCGGCCGCAGCCCTGCTGGGCATCGCCGCCATGTCGGCCGGTCTGGGCCTGTTCATGCTGGTGCGCTCGATCATCGCGCGACAACAAGAGCAGCCCGCAGCCCCTGCCGTCGAATGACCTGCTTGCCTCAGGCCTCCTCGGCCTGCCGCTCCGACGGCTTGGGCACCGTCTTCCAGTAATCGCGGTTGGCAATCACCGTCTCGACCGCCTTGTCGTAGAACGCCTGGTTCTTGGCATAGTTCTGGAAATCGATTTCGAGCGTATGCCGGAATTCGAGCACCTCGACGCCTTCCGGCCCGGCATGGTAGGTATAGGGCGTGTTTGCGGGGACGAAGAAGCTGTCGCCCGGACCCAGTTCCTCAGTGCCCAGCCGCGCCGAGCCGGCGACCACGTAATAGAGGCAGTCGGCGCTGTGGCTGTGCAGCGGCAGCGGATAGTCCTTCTTGAACCAGGCGTGCATCAGCGTGAAGCCGGGCAGGTTGGCGACCATCGTATAGACCGAGCCGTCGATCACGCCTTCTTCGAGCATCTTTTCGAGGCCCGCCTTCTGCACAGGCGTGGGATCGGTGGTCATTACCGCTTCCTCGCCGAAGACGAACTGCTCTTTGCGCTTGAAGATCTGGAATTTGGGGTCTTCGGACATGACGCTCTCCCGTGATGTTCTTGGATCAGGAGGCGGGGGTATCATTTCTCAAAGGCGATGGGAACGTAGGGCCGCGCCCGCTTCACTCGGCATCGGTCAGGCGTTGGCTGGAGCGCAGGTCACAGCGCTTCTACCTTCTTCAGGAAGTCCTTGATGGGCTCATATGCCGGACTTGTTAATGAAATAATTTTGTCTCGCGCATCCCTAAATATACGGGTGAGATCGGTCGCTGGACTCTGCCACCAGGCAGCGGACATGAACTGACCGGCCCCCACCGAGTGGTCCGCGATGATTGTTAGTGTAAAACTGCCTCCG
>CAZRVW010000043.1:0-17031 GCA_964603645.1 uncultured Novosphingobium sp.
GATTGGCTCATGGCGATCACGATCAGCGGCAGTCCGGTAGCGATCGCGAGAACTCGCACTGTCGCCTCGGTCGCGAAGCGGTCGCGGACCTGGCTGACGTTAAGCGCGCCGAGCAACGCGCCGACCCCTGTCACGCCCAGCAGCAAGCCATATGTCGCGGCATCGCCGTTCAACTGATCCTTGGCGACAAGCGGTGCCAGAGCCGTCGCGCTGGCGCTCGTGAGGCAATAGAGGAATGCGCGAAGGAACGATGTACGGATCGGCGGCGAGTGAATCGCGTATCGCGCGCCGCCGACGATGGCTCGATCCATGCGCTCGGGCGGCAATCGCGATGGAACATGCTTGCGCTTCCACAACGCAAAGGCCGCCAGCAAGGGCCAGTAGAGCACCGCTGTAAGCGCGAAAACCGCTTTGGCACCGGCGGCCAATACGATCAGCCCGCCCAGAGCCGGACCAAAGCTGCGCGCAACATTGAAGCTCACAGTGCCAAGACCAATGGCGGCGGGCAGATTCCTGAGCGATACCTGTTCGGGAATCGATGACTGCCAGGACGGTCCGTAAAGCGCCACGCCTGCTCCGACGAGGCTGCAGAACGCCAGCAGGACCCACGGCGAGAGCATGTCGAGAAAACCGAGCACGGCAAGGATCGCCGCGAATGTGCTGGAAACGACAAGGCCGCCGATGGCGACCATGCGCTTGTCGTACATGTCCGCAATCGCCCCCGCCGGAAGCGAGACAAACACCATTGGGAGCATCATCGCTGTCTGGACCAGCGCCACCATGCTCGGGGAATCGGTAAGCTGGGTCATTTCCCACGCCGCGCCGACCCCAAGGAACAGCTGGGCAAAATTGGAAAATACGCTTGCCACCCAGATCCGCCGGAACGAGACCTCGCGAAGGGGGGCGAAGGTGCCCACCGCCTCGTGCTCATTCAGGTTCTGGGGCATCGTGTTCATTTGCGGAGAAGTCCGTCAGGCCATTCGAGGAATGCTGTTGTCCGAGCGGCGCGATCCGTCAAGGCCGCTAGAATTTCCTTGCAATATACTCGCATTTGAAAGCAATGGCGTTGCAAGGGGCAATCCAAGGGTTGGATAGATGGTAAAACGGGAAATCAGCCTGCGCATCAGCGTATTGGCGAGAAACCTGCGAAACTATTTTGATCGAAGAGTCGCGGCGCTAGGAGTGACCCGCTCACAATGGGCCATGATTGCTGTCGTCTCCACAAATCCCGGCGCGACACAACGAATGATTGCCGATGCCTTGGAGATGTCAGAAGCTTCGGCAGGGCGGCTCGTTGACAGACTGTGCAATGAAGGACTGCTTACGCGTCGCTCGCGGGAGGACGACAGGCGGGCCAAGGCAATCTACCTCTCCGAGGCTGCCGAGCCGCTGCTTGATGAGCTTACCATCGTTGCGAAGGACAGCGAAGAACGGATGTTCAAGGGCTTCAGTCGCGAAGAACTCGATACGCTCAAGGCCTTGCTTGACCGCGTCTATGTTAACGTTTCGGCGGGCTGAGCTCCGCCCGTTCAACAAAATGGGGCGGTGCCACCGGCACCGCCCTCATTTGTGCCGACATGGTCGGCATCGTCAGTGATCGCAATCAGACCAGAGCTTTGATTTCGGCCAAGGTCAGAGAGGTCGTGAGCTTGCCTTCGGCTTCGCTCAGCGTCTCGGTCGAAATGGTGATCATCTTGCTGCGATAGATCAGCTGGACAGTGCCGCTTTCGTTGACGCGATAAATGTTGCCGACCCGCTTGCCATCGGCGGAATAGAGCATGTCACCCTTCTTCACTTCGACCATAACCGGTGCGGTCGCTTCCTCTGCCAGGGCCGTCGCAGGAGCGAGGCCGGCAGCCAGAACGGCGGCGCCAAGGGCGATTGCGAACTTATTCATGCATTATCACCTTCAGGTTTGACCCCCACGACGATCGAGGGGAATTCCTAATCAAGGTAAGTAAATTACCCCCATGTCGTCAAGTGCGTTTGCTGCAACACAACACGCAATTTTCTCAAGACGGTCATATGGTTAAATAATACACATTGTAAAAAGTTGTCGCAATTGCGAATTTACCGAACGATGTTCGCAGAGTGATTCTCGATTCATCTGGCCAATATGATCGTGCCCACGATCCGGTCACGCCTTGATCAAGCACCGCTTTACCTTCAGAGACGCGCAAACACGCGCTGGCCCCGTGCTGGAGCTGTTGACCAATTTTTTGGAGGCAGGAATTCTATGGCGACCAAGGTTATGCAAGGCGTGCGTGTGCTCGAAGTCGCGCAGTTCACCTTTACTCCGGCGGCAGGGGCAATCCTGGCCGACTGGGGCGCAGACGTCATCAAGGTCGAGCACCCGGTGCGGGGAGACACCCAGCGCGGATTTCTCAATCTCGGCGGCTTCCAGGTGGACCCGATGCGCCACACGCTTATCGAGCACCCCAATCGCGGCAAGCGCTCGGTCGGCATCGACCTGTCCACGCCCGAAGGGCAGGAAGTGCTCTACGAACTGGCAAAGACCTCTGATGTCTTCCTGACAAATTACCTCCCCCACCACCGTCAGAAGAACAAGTTCGACGTCGAACACATCAAAGCGGTCAAGCCCGACATCATTTATGCGCGTGGCAGCGCATTCGGCGCCAAGGGCCCCGACTATGCGCGCGGCGGCTTCGACGGCACCGTCTTTTGGTCGGGCAGCGGCATCGCCTATGCGCACAGCCCAGAGGAACTGGGCGGACCTCTCAGTCAGGCTATCCCGGCATTCGGCGATTCGATCGGCGGCATGTTCATCGCCGGCGGCATCTCGGCTGCCCTCTTCCACCGCGAAAAGACCGGTGAGGGCGCGGTGATGGATGTTTCTCTGCAATCCACCGCCTGGTGGGCCGCCGGAGCATCGCTCAGCCAGCAGATGGAGCATGGCGTCTCACAGCGCGCTCAGATGCCGACCTCGGGTGGAATGCAGGTCAATCCATTCCTCGGCAATTTCTGGACTTCCGATGGGCGCACCATCAACCTGTGCATCCTCAGCCCAACCGGCCTGATCGAGGATACTTTCGAACATATGAACCGGCCCGAGGCTGCGAAGGATCCGCGTTTTGCCGATCCGCTGTCGCTGTTCCAGAATGCCCAGGCGGCGAGTGAGATCCTGGTGGAAGCCTTCGCCGAACACGATTTCGCTTACTGGCGCGAGCGCCTCAAGACGCTGAAGGGTCAATGGGCTGCCGTGATCAATTTCGAGGAAATGTCGCAGGACGAGCAGGCCCTCGCGAATGACATGGTCATCGAGGTCGAAGCACCCGACGGCGGCCCTCCCATCAAACTGGTCCGCGGTCCGGTGCAGTGGAACGGCGAGCCGCTCGAAACGACGCGCGCACCGCAGGCTTCCGAACATACCGAAATCGTGCTCATGGAATCGGGCATCGAATGGGACCGGATCGAGGAGTGGAAGGCCAAGGGCGCGATCGCCTGATCCGTAAAACCAGTCAGCACTTGAACGCAGCGGCAGACAGCGCCTATGGGCGAACTTTCCGCCGTTTTGGCGCGCAATTTTTTGAGAGGATGAGCTGACGATGAAACCCGGAACCCGTTTGAAGAGCGCAGCTTGCGACACCGAAGTCATGGTGATCCGCACGGCAGGCGGAACGATTGAATGTGGCGGCGCGGCGATGGCTGAAGAAAAGCCTGCCGATGCGGCCGCCCTTTCCCCCGATCATTCGAATGGCTCGCTGATGGGCAAGCGCTACGTCGATGCCGACAACGCCTATGAGCTGCTCTGCGTAAAGCCGGGCAAGGGATCGCTCTCGGTCGATGGTGTCGCGCTTGTCACCAAGGACGCCAAGCCGCTTCCCGCCTCGGACTGATCCCGCGCACAGGCCCAGCCATGAACATCGCCCTCCTGCTTGAAATGGCGGCCGATGCCGCTCCGGACCGCATTGCCCTGGTCTGCGACGGCAAGCGCTGGACCTACGGCGACCTGCTTGCCGCCGCACGCGGCGCTTTCGAAATCATCCAGGAAAGCGGTGTGGAATACGTCGCTTTGCTGGACGAGAGCAGCGAAGCCTCGATGATCGCGCTGTTCGGTGCAGCGCTGGCTGGCGTGCCCTATTGCCCGCTTAACTATCGTCTCGCCGACGAGGATCTGACAGCCTTGCTGAGCCGGATCGCTCCGGCGCTGGTGATTGGCGACGAAGAACGGGTTGAGCGGCTTGCCGGCGATCAGGGCCATACGGTCTATTCGCGCAAACTGTTCACTCTCAAGTCGCAGGAAACCTGGCCCGAAGGCGAGGAGCGCGAGTACGATCCGGGCGAAGGCATTGCCGTTCAGCTCTTCACCAGCGGAACCACCGCCGCACCGAAGGCGGCGATCCTGCGCCACTCAAACCTACTTGGCTACATTCTCGGCACGGTCGAATTCGCCTCCGCCGATGAGGACGACGCAGCGCTCGTGGTCGTTCCGCCCTACCACATCGCCGGTATATCGGCGCTGCTGTCTTCAACCTACGCGAACCGTCGCATCGTCATGCTGCCGTCGTTCGAACCGGAAGCCTGGCTCAAACTGGCCGAAGAGGAGAAAGTCACCAACGCCTTTGTCGTGCCGACGATGATGTCCCGTATCATCGAGAAGCTGAACGAGGGTGTGAGCGCCAATCTCGCCTCGCTTCGCGCCATTGCTTACGGCGGCGGCAAGATGCCGCGAGAAATCATCGAGAAGGCGCTGGCGCTGATGCCCAAGACTGGCTTCACCAACAGCTATGGCCTGACCGAGACCAGCTCGACCATCGCCCTGCTCGGTCCCGATGAACACCGAGAAGCGCTGGCTTCGGACGATCCGAAGATTCGTGCGCGTCTGACGTCGCTTGGGATTCCGCTGCCTACCGTCGAGATCGAAATCCGCGACGAGGACGGCAACGTGCTTGGTCCCAACGAGCCCGGCGAGATTTTCGTGCGCGGCGAGCAGGTTTCGGGCGAATATAAGGAACGCAGCGCGCTCGATGCCGAAGGCTGGTTCCCGACCCGCGACGCGGGCTACATGGACGAGGACGGTTACCTGTTCCTGTCGGGCCGCGCCGACGACGTTATCGTGCGCGGCGGCGAGAACATGTCGCCGGGCGAAATCGAGGACGTTGTGCTTACCCATCCGGCGGTGGGCGACGCCTGCGCTGTCGCCATCCCGTCGGTCGAATGGGGCGAAGCGGTCGGCATGGCAATCGTGCCGCGCGACGGGCACGAGGCGCCGGGCGAGGACGAAGTCAAGGAACTGGTGCGCACTCGTCTGCGTTCGTCGCGCGTGCCCGAGAAAATCGTCTACGTCGAAGAACTGCCCTACAACGAGATGGGCAAGCTGCTGCGCCGCAAGGTGAAGGAAATCCTTGCAGACTGATGGCTTAGAGCCCGAACGTGGGCCGCCGATCCCGCTGTGGCGCTGGGCCGATCGGCAATTGCATGAACTCGCCGAAATCAGCAGATCGGAGAGGGTCGCGGCGCTCGACGGGCTGGGTATCGTCGGTGAGCGCGGTTCGCTTCGCGACTTCGAGATTCGCGGTCGGCGCTCGGCCGGCATAGGCGGCAGCTACCTCAATCCCACGCGCGATGGATCGTGGTTCGCCCTTACCGTCATGCGCGAGGAGGACCGTGCCTACCTCCCTGCCCTGTTCGGGAAGGAGGGTATGGACAGCGCCAGCGAGGATGAAATCGCGGCAGAGATCGCCTTGCACGACAGCGCCGACTTGCTCGCGACAGGCCGCGCCCTGGGATTGCCGGTTGCCTGCGCCGATGAGACGCCCGCCTCCCCAGCTGTCGAACAGATGGCGCGCGGTGATCGACGCGAACGGCCCGCGAAACACCGTCCGCTGGTGGTCGACATGTCGGCGATCTGGGCAGGACCGCTGTGCGGGCACCTGTTGTGGCTCGCGGGGGCCGAGGTAATCAAGGTCGAGAATCCCAACCGGCCGGACCTGTTTCGCACGAGCGATCCACAGACTTTCGAGGCCGTAAACCAGGGCAAGGACTGCGTCGCACTCGATCTGACCCAACTGCAAGATCGCGACCGACTGGCGGGACTGATTCGCAGGGCCGACATTGTGATTGAAGCGTCTCGCCCCCGAGCGCTCCGGCATCTTGGGGTCGATGCAGAGGCGCTGGTGCGCGAGGTGCCCGGCCTCGTCTGGCTGTCGATCACCGGCCATGGCGCAAGCGGAGAGGCAGCAAACTGGGTCGGGGTAGGTAATGATTGCGCGGTTGCCGGCGGCCTGGCCCGTGCACTGGCCGATGCCACGAGCGAAATCGGCTATGTCGGCGATGCCCTTGCAGACCCGCTTACCGGGATCACGGCCGCGCTAGAAGGCTGGCGCACCTTTGCAGCCGGTGATGCAGTCCGTCTGGGCTTCTCGATGAGCTCGATCGTGGCCAAGGCGCTGGATGAGGAGCGCGCTTTCGACAGCCCCGCACTTACTGAGGAATTGCGTGACTGGGGTGCGTCGGTCGGCAAGCTGTTTCCGAAGGTGCCAAGCCGAAACGGCCAGGCGCCCGTCCACGACCTTGGCGCGGATACCGAGAAATGGCTCGCCACAGTCTCCTGATCCGCAACGCGCAACTGTGGAACGGCAGCAGTAGTGGCAAGCGTGCCGACGTTCTGATCGAAGATAATGACATCAAGCGCATCGGGACCAATCTAGCGGTCGAACTGGCAGATCGCGTAATCGATGCGGATGGCGGCCTGTTGCTGCCCGGCCTGCACGACCATCATATCCATCTTGCGGGGCTGGCGGTGCGGGGGCAGTCGGTCTGGTGCGGTCCGCCGCAGGTTGTGCATGGGGCCGACCTGAGTGCCGCACTGCGCTCCGCACCTGGATTAGGCTGGATTCGCGGCATCGGCTACCACGAGTCCGTGCTTGGCGGCCTGCCCGATGCCGCTGCGCTCGATGACATCATACCGGACCGGCCATTGCGCATGCAGCATCGCTCGGGCCGGATGTGGCTGCTCAATGCGGCAGCGCTGGACATGCTGCTCGCACAAACCGATCCGCCGCAAGGACTGGAACGCGAGTCGGGACGCTTCACCGGTCGCCTGTTCGACGAGGACGCGTGGTTGCGGAGCGCTCTCCGCAGCGCCCCGCCTGAATTCGACACGATATCACACGAACTTGCGCGCCTCGGTGTGACCGGCATCACCGACATGACGCCGCAGAACGGGCCGGAGATGGCCAGACATTTCGCCGAGCAGCGCCAATCGGGCACGCTGTTGCAGAGGGTCACGATGGCAGGGACACTCGAACTGGCCGATGCGCGGCAAGTGAGTTGGGTGCTTGGCCCGGTCAAATTGCACCTTCACGAAGCAGATCTGCCGCCATTCGAGGAAGCTGTCGTCCTTGCGCGGGATGCACACCATCAGGGTCGCGCCCTTGCCATCCACTGCGTCAGCGAAGTCGAGATCGTTTTTGCATTGGCCCTGCTCGAAGAGGCCGGTTCGCTTCCGGGCGATCGTATAGAGCATGCTTCCATCGCCTCGCCCGAACACATCGCACGCATGGCCGCCATGGGCCTTGCCGTCTGCGTGCAGCCTCATTTCGTAGCCGAGCGCGGCGACCAGTATCTGACTGATGTCGAACCGCGTCTGCTCGACGAGCTCTACCGGCTGCAAAGCCTGCGCAATGCAGGTATTGCACTAGCAGCCGGAAGCGACGCGCCATTCGCCAGCCACGATCCCTGGGCAGCAATGCGCGCGGCGGTCAGCCGAGAGACGGCAAGCGGCCAGAACGTCGGCCTTTGGGAGGCATTGACTCCGGAACAGGCGCTATCGCTCTATCTCGCCGATCCCGCGGATCTGACGCGTCAGCGCGAGATCGCCGTTGGCGCGCCTGCGGACCTGTGCTTACTCTGTTGCTCGTGGGACCACGCCCGCGAGCGACTATCAGGCAATGATGTCGCTCTTACCCTCGCCTCAGGACGGGTCGTCCACCAGCTCGTCGATCAGGCCCCATTCGAGCGCCGTTCGCGCTGAAATCCGCTTGCCCGAAAGAATCATCAACGCGGCGCGCTGCCGCCCTATTCGACGAGTCAGCGATACGCAGCCCCCCGCGCCGGGCAAAATTCCCATCTCCAGTTCGGGCATTTGAAACCAGGCCTTGGGACCGGCAATCACGCGATGGGCGAAGGCAGCCAGTTCCAGTGCGGAACCGACACAGGCCCCCTGCACTGTCGCTTCCAGTCTTTCGCAAATCCGCGCAGCCATGAGGGCGGGCAGCGTGACAGAGCGAATTGCATGGGCTGTGGCCGGATCGACGGTCGTGCCGAACTCAGCCAGATCGGCACCGAGACTGAAGGCCTTCCCTTCGCCACGAAGAACTACACGCTCGATGGAAGGATCGAGCGCGGCGGTCTGAAATGCTTCGTAGAGTGCGTGCCTCATGGTCCGATCTATCGCATTGTCCGCCTCCGGACGGTCGAGCAGCACATCCAGCACATCACCCTTGCGAGACACGTGCACTGCTCCTGGCGCTGCTGCACTTGCATCGTTTTTGGACCGCCAGGACAAATGCTCCGCGCTACCTTGAAGCGTCGCATAGGCCAGCGATTCTGCGGCGAGCCCTTCGTGCAGATCCAGCGATGGAAGAACCCGCAACAGTCCGACAATCACGCTAGCCGCAAGGGGGCAGGCCTCGATCCGGGAGAGAAGCCCGTCGAGGCCAACCGGCGGCTCGATGACCGTATCGACATACTCCGCCCCGGGAGCGTGGCGTGAGCCGATCCCGATGACTGGACATGGAGGCAGCACCCGATCGTCCGGCCACTCCTCGCCGCGATCGAGATCGATCAGCGCAGCGGGCAAATCCCAGCGCGTCTCACCGATCCAGAATCTTCCCGGACCTACAAAGAGATCACTGCCAACCATCGCCGTTTCGGTCTCCCCGCTGCCAAAGGGCAGCTACCGACTCGGATCGCCGAATCAGGCCGAAAGAGCAACCTCCGACGGCACCGGGGCGCCCTACGCGTAGCATCCAATTCCACATAACTACGGCGAATGCTAACCAAACTGAGGAAAAAACGACACAACTTCGTTTTCGGTTGACAATTGCGGCCCACGGGACAACCCTGCCCCAATAGCAGAACGGAGAGTGAGATGGCTGGAACGCGCAGCTCGGCGAACAAGGCAAAAATTGCACGTCGAGTCGTTGAGGTTCTCGAATTCTTCGACGAAGACCACCCAGAGGCTACCGTCATGGACATTGTGCGGCGCTATGACAGGCCGCAGTCCAGCACATCAGAACTGCTGTCGAGCCTTGTCGAATTGGGTCTGCTCCACAAGGATCCCCATGCCCGTTCCTACCGCCCTACGATACGCGCCGCGCTGCTTGGCGCGACAACCCAGCAGGAAGCTGTGCGCGAGGGCAAGCTGCTGAGATTGCTCGACCGGCTTACGGCACAAACCGGGCTACCGGTTCTTCTGGTCACAAAGGTGGGCCTGGAAGCACAAATCGTTGCTACGCGGCGGGGGAAGAACGAACGGCTGCGTCGAATTGACGGCTGGTGCGGCGGAATACGCGAACCTCTCCCACAAAATGCAGCCGGGCTGATGTTGCTGTCGACTGTCGCCGAGGAACAGCGCGCACCGATCCTTCGCCGATTGAATGCCGAAGCCGCCGACGATGCCAAGTTCAGCCCCTCCGAGATTCTGACAAGTATCGCCGATTGCGCGCAGGAGGGTGTCGCAATGGGTCAGGCCGGATTTGGTACAAGGGAAATGATGCTGGCCGCCTTGCTACCCGGACAGCTGGACGAAGAACCGCTGGTCGCCTGTATTGTCATGGACAAACCTGACCAACGCGAGGTCCTGACCCAGTGCCTTCGTGATGCGGTGCACGGCATTCTTGCCGATTCGCGACCTGATAACGTCAAGCTTCTTGCAACGGCAGCGTAAACGAGGCGAACCTCAGTTCGCTATCGACTCTCGCCAGTCACGGACAGCCAATGCCAGCAATCTCGCGCCGGCAGCCCCGAGGGTGCTGGGACCGCTTTCAAGCGTGGCAGTCGTATATTTGCGGTAATTGGGCTGGCTTTGGACCGTTATGGTCCGTTCCATCATTGTCGCAAGGACGGAAGCCATCGACCTTGCGTCTTTGTTCGAACCACGTGCACCACCCTGCCCGAGTTGCCTTGAAAGTCCGTCCATCAATGGCAGGCCCGCCTCGACCCTGCACGCCAACATGCGCTCGTCGCCAGCGTCGGACATACGATTGCGCTGGTGCAGGATCGATGCATGCCGCGCCCAGAATGCGGCATAGCTCTCCCAGAACCGCTCGCACCGCGCGGCAAGCTCCTGGTCGGGCCACGGGTCGTCCAGCTCCGCCAGATAGGTCTGCTGTGCCGCAGCCATCACCGGCTCCAGAATCGCGACCATCAGTTCACTGAGATCGGTGAAATAGTTGTAGAGCGAGCTCATCCCGAGCGACACGCGGCGCGCCACTGCACTCAGTGTGAACGGCTCGTCGCCCTCTTCCTGCAAGACCTCGATCGCGGCTTTGACGATCCTCTCACGGGTCTCGCGGCCCTTGCGACCGAGCCGTTGTCCGTTGAGGTTGTGGCTAACCTTTTCGCTGGCTTGCGCAATGGCGAGGTCGAGCGACTGCACCTCGGCAGCAGCATGACCCGCCATGGCGCTCGCTCGGCTCACTCCGCCGCTTCAGCCTGCTCAACCGGCCAGGCGATGGTCTTGATCTCGGTATATTCCTCGATGCCTTCAAGGCCCCACTCTCGACCGATGCCGGAATGCTTGTAGCCGCCAAACGGCAGGTCGCCGGCGATCGCCATGCCGCCATTGATGCCCATCGAGCCGGTGCGCACTGCGCGAGCGACCTTCATCGCCCGCTCGAAATCGCCCGAGGCGACACCGCCAGCCAGACCATATTCGCTGTCATTGGCGATGCGGATCGCGTCGGCATCATCCTCGAACGGAATCACCACGAGCACCGGACCGAAGATTTCTTCCTGAGCGATGCGCATGTCGTTGGTGACATCTACGAAACAGGTCGGCTCGATGAAGAAGCCGCCGCCCTTGTCGGGCCGCGACTTGCCACCCGCCAGCAGGGTCGCGCCCTCTTCCTGACCGATGTTGATGTAATTCATGATTCGGTCGTGCTGCTTCTTGTTGATGACCGGACCCATGATCTGGTCCTGCGCATCGATGTCGCCCCAGTTGTCGCCGACATGCGCATAGGCGCCCTTCAAGACTTCCTTTGCTTCCTCGTAACGGCTCTTCGGCACCAGCAGGCGAGACTGTACCGCGCAGCCCTGCCCGGCGTGGACGATCAGCATGGCCGTCGCCACATCCATGGCGAAATTGGGTGCGTCGTCGAGAACGATCTTGGCCGACTTGCCGCCGAGCTCGAGGAACACGCGCTTCATCGTCTTGGCGCCCTGCTCCATGATGTGTCGGCCCACTGCGGTGGAGCCGGTGAAGGACACGAGATCGACGCGCCTGTCCTGAACCAGCATTTCGCCGGCTTCGGCGGGATCCTCGCCGAAAACGACCTGGATGACACCCTTGGGGAAGCCGACCTTGGCTGCCAGTTCGCCGAAAATCGCGCCTTCACCCGGCGTATCCGGCGCGGGCTTGAGGATTACGCAGCAACCCGCCAGCAGAGCGGCGACGACCTTGCCGATATTGACATAGAGCGGGACGTTCCACGGCGTGATCGCGGCGACGACACCGACCGGCTCGCGAACGGCAATGCGCTTGCTGGTGGAATTGGCCAGCGGGCTGAACCGCTCACCGTGGTCCTTTTCCCATTCGATTTCGGCGAACTTGTTGATGTAATCGTTCCAGCCATCCATCGCCATGCCGTAGTGGGCAAGGTTGCAGTTCAGACGCGAGGCACCGGCCTCGTGAATCGCGATCTCGTGGATCTTCTCGCGATTTTCAAGGAACAGGTCCCGCAGCTTGGTGACCAGTTCGAGCCGCTTGTCCTTATTCTCGATCGAGCCCCAGTCGGTCTCGTCGAAGGCACGGCGGGCCGCGGCGATCGCCGCGTTGACATCGTCGGCGGTGGCGTCAGCGGCCTTGCCGACCGGCTCGCCGGTCCAGGGGCTGATGACATCGTAGGTGCCGCCATCGCTGGCGCCACGCAGTTCACCATCAATGAAGAGCTTTGCTTCTGGGATCAGGGTCATTGTGAAAATCCTCGGGTTTGGAATTGCAATAGAATCAGGGATGTCGCGCGCCGACGTTGACGTGTGTGACGCGGAAATCGGGCTTCAGATCGAGCAGCATGCGGAACACGTCCGTCACACTCGTGGCATCGGAAACAGGGTCTTCGGCAAGGTTGCGGCCGATTTTCAGATTCTCTTCGAAGAACATCACGGCGTCGCCCATTTCCCACTGAGAGCTGCTGGACGTTGCCTCGCCACCATCGGACATCGGTCCGGCGCGCACCACGCAGACGCGAATACCGTCGGCCTTGACCTCTTCGAGCAAAGCCTCGCTGAAACGCTCCATGCCCATCTTGGTCGACTGGTAAAGCGAAAGCATCACGAACGGCTCTTTCACCGACTCGGAGCTGACATTGATGATGAGCCCGCCGCGTTCCATCATCGATACCGCGGCACGGCAGGTGTAGATCGGGCCGATGAAATTCGAGCGCACGATGCGCTCGATCACCTCATCCGATATATCCCTGACCTTGCCAGGTTCATAGTAGGCGGCGTTGTTGATGAGCACGTCGATTTTGGGGCGGCGCTCCGCGATCTTGGCGAAGGCGGACCGGACGGATTCCGCATCTCCGACATCGCATTCAACTGCGAAATGCGGTTCCCCCAGTTCCTCGGCGAGAGCCTGAACCTTCGACAGGGTCCGGCCCAGCAAAATGCAGGTCTCCCCTTCGCCGGCGAAGCGCCGCGCGATGGCGCGCCCGAGCCCGACACCGGCACCGGTGATAACAACGGTCTTACCCACGATTTCTCCCGTATTCCTCTCGCCGGTGGGGCCTCCCGCCGGCATCTCCAGTTAGCGTCACAAGGGCCGCTGCGCCACCGCCTGTGCGATGTTCAGCGTTCGCCCTGTCAAGACTCCACGATCAGCCGGGTCAGGGTCAGCTTCGCGATCTTCCAACCCTGGTCGGTGCGCCGGTATTCCTCATGATAATGGCCGAAACCGGTCATGGTGTTGCCATGGGGCCAGAGCAGCCGGTCCTGCATCGCCCAGATCACTTTCGCACTATCGCCATCAATATCGATCTGCGGCGCATGGACCTGATGGCAGGTCTTCACTTCGGCCAGCAACTCGCTGAGCGGCCATACGAAATCGTCACGGGTGTTGGTCAATTCGCCGCCCGACGAGGTGACATCGACGACGACATCTTCGGTGAATATCTGGGACCAGTCCTGCCACTGCTTGGTATCGAGCAGCCGGCAATAGTCGGCCTTGACGTTGCAAATCGCAAGCCAGTCGGCGAAATCGGGTTGCGCCATCAGGTTTCCTCATCCTCGCACGCCGGGATTCGGCGCATCGGCGCGGACATTCGACGAATTGCCGCGAGCCTGCAAGGCCCGATTCAGCGGAGCCGGGCGACCTCATCGAGAACGCGTTCGGCATGCTCCTTCCGGCAAATCAGCAGGTCGGGCATGTAGGTGTCCTTCTGGTTATAGACGAGCGGTCTGCCATCGATACGCGAGCAATGCAGGCCGTGTGCAAGCGCGACAGCGACAGGCGCGCAGCTGTCCCACTCGTACTGTCCGCCGGAATGGAGGTAGATGTCGGCCAGCCCCAGAACGATCGACATCGCCTTGGCGCCGGCAGAACCCATCGGCACCAGCTCGGCGTTGAGCTTGTTAGCGACAGCCGTCGCCTCCTTGGCGGGCCGCGTGCGGCTTACGACCATGCGCAGGGCTTCCGGCGCGGTAGGGACTTGAACCGGCGCATGCGTCGAGAGCACCTTGTCGGCACCCGGCATGGCGACTGCGCCAAGCACGGGAGCACCGTCGATCGCGAGACCGACATGGACCGCCCAGTCGGCGCGTTCCTCGCCATATTCCCGGGTGCCGTCGACCGGATCGACAATCCAGACGCGGCTCTTCGAGAGGCGCTCCTCGGTGTCCTTGCTTTCCTCGGACAAAAGGCCGTCGTCGGGCCGCTGCTCGCGCAGGGCATGGACCAGGAACTGGTTGGCGGTCTGGTCACCCGCCTTGCCGAGCGACTTGCCCTCGAACATGCCCGAGGCGCGAACCTCCAGGAGGATCTTGCCAGCTACCTCGGCAAGGTGAATCGCCAGCTCGCCATCGCTCATGCTCATCAGATGTCCCCCAGCAACTTGTCGACAATAAAATTGGCTGCTTCTTCGGGGCTCATCTGCGTCGTATCGATGCGTATTTCGGGACTGTCCGGTACTTCGTAGGGGCTGTCGATGCCGGTGAAGTTCTTCAATTCACCAGAGCGCGCCTTCTTGTAGAGCCCTTTCACGTCACGTTCCTCGGCCACTTCAAGCGGCGTATCGATGAACACTTCGATGAATTCGCCCTCGGGCAGCATCGCACGCACCATTTCGCGCTCGGCGCGGAACGGCGAGATGAACGCGGTTACCACGATCAGACCGGCGTCGGCCATCAATCTCGATACTTCGCCAACCCGGCGAATGTTCTCGATCCGGTCGGCATCGGTGAAGCCAAGGTCCTTGTTGAGGCCGTGACGCACGTTGTCACCATCGAGCAGGAAGGTATGCCGGTTCATCCGGTAGAGCTTCTTCTCGACCAGATTGGCGATGGTCGACTTGCCCGACCCCGAGAGCCCGGTGAACCACAGCACCGCCGGCTTCTGGTTCTTCAGATCGGCATGCTGCCTGCGGCCGATATCGAGCGCCTGCCAGTGGACGTTCTGCGCGCGGCGAAGGCTGAAGTGCAGCATTCCTGCCGCCACCGTCGCATTCGACATCTTGTCGATCAGGATGAAGCCGCCAAGCGCCTGATCCTTGTCGTAGCCCTCGAACACGATTGGTTTGTCGGTAGCGATCTCGGCGACGCCGATCTCGTTCAGCTCAAGCGTCTTGGCCGCAAGGTGGTCCATCGTATTGACGTCGACCTTGAATTTCGGCTCCTGCACCGTGACTGACACGGTCTGCGCACCAAGCTTGAGCCAGTAACCGCGTCCCACGGTAAGCGGCTCGTCGCTCATCCACACCACGGTTGCCTCGAACTGATCGGACACCTCGGGAGGCGCATCGGCGACCGCCAGCACATCGCCGCGTGAGCAATCGACCTCGTCTGCCAGGCATATCGTCACCGACTGGCCTGCGACAGCCTCATCGAGATCGCCGCCAAAGGTGACAATTTTTGAGACGGTGCTCGTCTTGCCCGAAGGTAGCACTCTCACCGCATCGCCCGGAGCGAGTCGGCCCGTCGCGATCTGGCCGGAGAATCCCCGGAAATCGAGGTTCGGGCGGTTCACCCACTGCACCGGCATGCGGAATGGTTTTGCCTGGTCGAGCGTCGAATCGACTTCAACCGTCTCAAGATGATCGACCAGCGTCGGTCCAGTATACCACGGCGTGTTTTCCGAAAGCGTGGTGATGTTATCGCCCTTGAAGCCGGAAATCGGCATCGGCACGAAGCTCTCGATCCCGATTTCGTCCGCGAATTTGCGGTAGTCGGACACAATGTGATCGAAGGTGGACTGGTCGTAGGCGACGAGATCCATCTTGTTGACCGCCAGCACGATGTTCCGAATGCCGATCAGGTGCGCCAGATAGGAATGGCGGCGGGTCTGCGTCAGCACGCCCTTGCGTGCGTCGATCAGGATCACGGCAAGATCGGCGGTGCTCGCGCCCGTCACCATGTTGCGCGTGTACTGTTCGTGTCCGGGCGTATCTGCGACAATGAATTTGCGCTTTTCGGTCGAGAAAAAGCGGTAGGCGACGTCGATGGTGATGCCCTGTTCGCGCTCGGCGGCAAGGCCATCGACCAGCAACGCGAAGTCGATCTCCTGGCCCTGGGTGCCGACCTTCTTTGAATCGTCCTCCAGCGCGGCGAGCTGGTCCTCGAAGATCATTTTCGAATCGTAGAGCAGCCGCCCGATCAACGTGGACTTGCCATCGTCGACGCTGCCGCAGGTGATGAAGCGCAGCATCGTCTTGTGCTGATGCTGGTCGAGGTAGGCGTCGATATCCGTCGCGATCAGTTCATCGACGACATAGACGGGCTCGTCGGTGGTGCGGTTGTCGGCCATCAGAAGTAGCCCTCCTGCTTCTTCTTCTCCATCCCGGCTCCGCCAGCATCCTTGTCGATGACGCGTCCTTGCCGTTCCGAGGTCGTGGTCAGCAGGGTCTCCTGAATCACTTCAGGTAGCGTCTTGGCGTCGCTCTCAACTGCACCGGTCAGCGGGAAACAGCCGAGCGTGCGGAAACGCACCGATTTCTCGGTGGTTTCGGGCCGATAGCCTAGGATCTTTTCGATCCGGTCCATATCGTCGGCCATGAAGAGTTGGCCTTCCCAGAGATAGGTCGGGCGCGGCGCGGAAAAATAAAGCGGGACGATCGGAATGTCGTTCAAGTGGATGTATTGCCACACGTCGAGCTCGGTCCAGTTCGAGATCGGGAACACACGGATCGACTCGCCCTTGTTCTTGCGGGCATTGTAGAGGTTCCAGAGTTCGGGCCGCTGGTTCTTCGGATCCCAGCCATGGCTCGCGGTGCGGAACGAGAAGATGCGCTCTTTGGCGCGGCTCTTTTCCTCGTCGCGCCGCGCACCGCCGAACGCCGCATCGAATCCATAAAAGTCGAGCGCTTGCTTGAGCCCCTCGGTCTTCCACATGTCTGTATGCAGCGGGCCGTGCTCGAAGGGATTGATCCCTTTCTCTTCGGCCTCGGGGTTGTGGTAGACCAGCAATTCCATGCCGCTTTCGCGCGCCATCTTGTCGCGCAGCTCATACATCGCCTTGAATTTCCAGGTCGTATCGACATGAAGCAGCGGGAACGGCGGTGGTGAGGGATGGAACGCCTTGCGGGCAAGATGCAGCATCACGGCGCTGTCCTTGCCAACCGAATAGAGCATGAC
>CAZRVW010000044.1:0-16722 GCA_964603645.1 uncultured Novosphingobium sp.
AGGTCGGCCAGACCGGCAAGATCGTCGCGCCGGAAGTCTATATCGCCATCGGCATTTCGGGCGCGATCCAGCACCTTGCCGGCATGAAGGATTCCAAGACCATCATCGCCATCAACAAGGACGAGGAAGCGCCGATCTTCCAGGTCGCCGACATCGGCTTGGTGGCAGACCTGTTCAAGGCGGTGCCGGAACTTACCGGAAAGCTCTAAGCTTCAGGCCACCGCGAAAATCAGAAGCCCCGGTCGGAAACGGCCGGGGTTTTCGTTTGGCTACAACCACCCGTCCACCGCATGGATCAATAGCCCCACCAGCCCGCCGACCACGGTACCGTTGATGCGGATGAACTGCAGGTCGCGGCCGACCGCGCCTTCGACCCGGTCCGTCACGGTCTGTGCGTCCCAGCGCTTCACCGTTTCAGAGACGAGCCGCACGATCTCATCGCCATAGCGCGTCACCACACCAACCAGAGTGCGCCGCGCGAAGCGGTTGATCTGCACCTGCAAGGCCGGATCGTCGCGCAGCGCCGTGCCCAGTTCGGCAAGCGCCGAGCCCAGTTGCCCCGACAGGGCCGTATCGGGATCGCGCGCCGCCTTGATGAGCCCAGTCCTGATCCGCTCCCACACCTGTTGCCACCAGTCAGACACCGCCGGATTGGCCAGCAGCTCGTGCTTTGCGCGTTCGACCTTCGCGCGCGTGGCCGGATCGGCGACGAGATCACGCGCCAGCTCCTCCAGCCCCACTTCGATCTTCCGCCGCACCGGATGGCTGGGCATGACCATCATCTCGGCGAGCAGCTTGTAGAGCCCGTCGAGCACCTTGTTCGCGATCTTCTCGTCGATCCCGGTCCAGCGCAACAGCGCCCCCGAGCGTTCGCGGATCATGCCGCGCACCAGCGCTTCGTTCGCTTCGAGCACTTGCCCAACCTTGCCGAGCCCTGCCTCGATCAACGGCAGATGCTTGCCATCGGCAATCGCGGCATCGATCACGCGGCCCAGCAGGGGCGCGACCTCAAGCTTTTCCAATTGCTGCCACAGGCCCGCACGAACCTGCCGCCCCAGCCGCTCCGGGTCCAAGGCCTCAAGCACGTCAGCCAGCAGGTTGGCGGCCCCACCACGCAATCGCCCCTCGCTGCCCACCGCCGGCGCGAGCAGGAACCCGCCCGCCGCCGCCGCCAAATTGAAACTGCCGATCCGGCGCGCCACCACTTGCGGGGTGAGGAAATTGGCGCGCAGGAAGCCTGCCATGGTGTCGGCGATGCGGTCCTTGTTGGTCGGAATGATCGCAGTATGCGGGATTGGCAGGCCGAGCGGACGGCGAAACAGCGCCGTCACAGCGAACCAGTCGGCCAGCCCGCCAACCATCGCCGCTTCTGTAAAGGCCAAAGCATATCCCCATGCCGGATGCGGCCCTTCGAACCGGCGCAACAGCACGAAGCATACCGCCATCGCCAGCAGCAGGCCGGTGGCGACAATGCGCATCCGGCGAGCCACATCTGGGGTCAATGTTCGGGACGAAGGCACTCGTGCGCCTCGCCTACTCTGCCGGGTGCTCGCCGTAGTCTTCCTTGCGGCGATTACGATCGGCCTCGGCGTGTTCCGGCTCAAAGGTCAACAGATGGCGGCGCAGGATCGGGCCGATGCGCTTTTCGAACCCGTCGGCCAGGCTGAAGGCGGCGGGCACGATAAGCAGAGTCAGCAGGGTCGAGAAGAGCAGCCCGCCGATCACCATGGTGCCCATTGGTTGCCGCCAGGCACCGTCTGCATTGAGCGCCAGCGCGGTCGGCAACATACCTGCGGTCATCGCCACGGTCGTCATTACGATCGGCTGCGCGCGCTTGCGCCCGGCATCGAGAATCGCTTCAGCCTTGGGCACGCCTCTCGCCATTTCCTCGATCGCGAAATCGATCAGCAGGATCGAGTTCTTGCCGACGATTCCCAGTAACATGAGAACGCCGATGAAAACCGGCATCGATAGCGATTGGCCGGTAATGAACATTGCGATCAGCCCACCCAGCGGCGCGAGCGAGAGGGAAGACATATTGACGAGTGGCGAGATTACGCGATGGTAAAGCAACACCAGCACCGCGAAGACGAGCAGGATGCCGGCGGGCACGGCGACCATCAGGTTATCGAGCATCTCCTGCTGCCACTCGTCCGCTCCGAACGGCTTGTTGGTGATGCCGGTTGGCAGGTTCTGCATGATCGGCAAGGCCTTGATCGCCGCATCCGCTTCGCTTTTGACCACGCCGGGTGCGAGGTCGGCTCCGACGAACACGCGGCGTGACTGGTTATGCCGCTGGATCTTGGTCGGCCCTGATCCGAAACTAATCTCCGCCACGCGCGAGAGCGGCACCGACCCGCCACTTGCAGTGGGAACCGGCAGGTTCTCGATATTGGCGAAATCGCGCCGCTCGTCTTCGGACAGGCGCACGCGGATCGGCACCTGGCGATCCTGAAGGGAAAATTTCGCCGCATTCTGGTCGATTTCACCGATTGTCGCAATGCGGATCGCCTGGCTCAGTGCCGCCGTCGAAACGCCAAGCTGGGCGGCCAGGTCGTGCCGGGGCCTGATAACGATCTCGGGACGGCGCATGTCCGCGGCAACGCGCGGCGCGACAACGAGATTGCCGATACTTCCCATCTGCTCGACCAACGTAGCGGCGGTTTCGTTTAGCAGGTCAGAGTCGCTTCCCGACAGCATGATCGACATATCGCGACCGGTGCCGCTTCCCCGCATCGCATTCATGCTCATGAACGAGACACGCGCGTCGGCAATCGCCTGAAGCTTCGGATTCAACGCATTCTCGATGTCCTTGCTCTTCCTCTTACGGTCCTCTTCCAGCGTAACCATTACGCCGCCGCTGCCCTCGTTGATGCGTTGAAAAACGTGTTTGACGTCGGCTTCCTCGAACAGCAGCGTTCGAACATTGTCCGATACTTCCTCGGTTTGCTTCAGCGTCGTCCCCGGCGTCATCTCGATCTGCACGCCGACGAAATCGTTGTCCTGCTGCGGCATGAATTCCATCGGCAGCGAGTATGCGAGCAGGCCGGTCAGCGCCAGGGCGCCGCCGCCTACACCGATCATCCAGATGCGATGGTCCCTGAGACGAGCCTTGAAGCGATTCAGCAACGAAACACGGCCATCATGCTCCGCGTGTTCTCGCCGCCAGGCCGCAGCCTCGCTGCGATCGAGCGACCATTTGAGCACAGTCATGTAACGTTTCATCCACACGCCACCTGCGTGATCGGCTTCACCATGCGCCTTGAGGAAATAGGCCGCCGCCATGGGCGTGATCATGCGCGCGACAGCAAGGCTCATCAGCACGGCAACCACGATGGTCAGGCCAAAGGCGCGGAACATCTCGCCGGACACGCCCGGCATGATGCCAACCGGCAAGAACACGGCGACAATCGAGAAAGTGGTGGCGACAACAGCAAGCCCGATCTCGTCGGCGGCATCGATCGAGGCCTGATAGGCCGTCTTGCCCATGCGCATGTGTCTGACGATGTTCTCGATCTCGACGATCGCATCGTCGACCAGGACGCCCGCAACGAGGCTCAGCGCCAGCAGCGACTGCATGTTGAGGGAAAATCCCATCAGGTCCATGAACCAGAAGGTCGGAATGGCCGATAGCGGGATGGCGATGGCCGATATGATCGTCGCGCGCCAGTCGCGCAAAAACAGGAACACCACGACAACCGCGAGGATCGCACCTTCGACCAGTGCTTCCATCGAACTGGTGTAGGAAGACCGGGTATAGGTGACCGTGGTGAACATCAGTTTGAAGCTGACGTCTGGGTGCTCGGCCTCCAAGGCATCCAACTGCTCGACCGCTTCGTCATAGACCGTCACATCCGACGCCCCGCGCGCCCGCGAAATTTCGAATGTGACAACCGGCTTGCCGTCGAACTTGGCGACGCTGGTCTTTTCGCCATAGGCGTCCGAAACGCGAGCGATGTCAACCAATTTGATCGCGCGGCCACCGCCAAGCGCGATATCGGTCTGCGAAAGCTCGAATGCCGTTTCGGCGCTGCCCAGTACGCGCACTGACTGCCGCGAGCCGCCGATTTCAGCCTTGCCGCCTGCAGCGTTGACATTGAGCTGGCGCAGCACGGAGTTGATTTGCGATGCCGACACGCCCAGCGCCTGCATGCGGGCAGGATCGAGCGTCACCAGAATCTCGCGGTCGACGCCGCCTTCGCGGGTTACGGAGGCCATGCCGTCGATACTCAACAGCCGTTTTGCCACGGTATCGTCGATAAACCACGACAATTGCTCAAGTGTCATGTCAACGCTGGTCGCGGAGAAATAGGCGATCGGGTCCGACGTCGTCGTCGCTTTGAAGATTTGCGGCTCAAGAATGCCGTCGGGCAGTTCGCTGCGCACTTGATCGACCGCGTTCTTCACTTCATTGACGGCGGTATTGATATCCTCGCCGATTTCGAACTCGATGAAAGTGCCGCTGTTGCTCTCGCTCGCGGTCGAATTGATCGTCTTCACCCCGCTGATCGAGCGAACCGCGGCTTCGACGCGCTGAGTGATCTGCGTCTCGATCTCGGTCGGCGCAGCGCCAGGCTGTGCGATCTGGACGATGACTACGGGAAACTCGACATCCGGCTGTTGCTGGATATCCATGCGCATGAAGCTGACAATGCCGGCGATCATCAGGCCGGCAAAGAACACGATCGGAATCACCGGATTTCGGATCGACCAGGCGGAGATGTTCCTGAGGTCCATGGCAGTGCTCTTCAGCGGTCGGTCGAACGCTTTGGCCTGACCTTTTCGCCGGGCGAGAGGAAGGCGCCAGCCCTCATGACGACGCGTTCAGAACCGCTAAGTCCTTCGGTGACGACGATGCTGTCTGTGGTCACCGTGCCGGTCTTCACGTCGCGCCGTTGGACCCTGTCTTCCTTACCGACAATATAGACGTAGCTGCCGCGATCATCGGCCAGGATCGCCGATTCGGGCAGTTTGGGGGCTACCGTCGCGCCGGCTGCTATGACCGCCTCGGCAAATCCGCCGGGGCGCAACTCGGGCGCATAGGGCAGAGCGATACGCGCGCTCCCCTGACGATCCTGCGGGTCGATCACTGGTGAAATCTGCCAAATCTGGCCGGAAAACGACTTGGAGATGCCGACCGGGGTCACGCTTGCGCTCACCCCAACGGAAACTTGCGAGAGCGATTCCTCGGTGAGTTCCGCCATCAACTCCATCTCGCCGCCTTTGGCGATACGGAACAGCACACCGCTTCCAGCACCGACCACCTGGCCAGGTTCGACATTACGGTCCAACACCAACCCTGCGGCGGGCGCGACGATGTTAAGCCTCGAATTGCGCGCACGCGTTTCGTTCAATTGCGCCTGCGCAACGCGCACGCGTGCAACCGCAGCGTCACGATTGGCTGTCAGCCTGTCGACATCCGCTTTCGAGATGAAGCCCCGCTCGACCAGCTTTAGAGCACGGTCGAGATTGGCCTGCGCGAGCTTCGCATCGGCCCGGGCAACGCCAATCTGCGCCTCCAGGCCTGCTGCTTGCTGCACCTGAACGGAGCGATCGATGACCGCCAGCACCTGGCCGGCACCAACCCAGTCACCCGGCTCCACCAGCACGCGCTCAACGCGGCCGCCTTCCCCTACAACGCCCACCGGCAACTCGCGCCGCGCTGCGAGCGTCCCGGTTGACTTGATCTCACCGGCCACCGCAGCCCGGCCCGGTTGCAGCACCGTGACGACCGGTACCTGCTGCACACCGCCCGCGCCAAGCTCTTGCGGAGCACTTTGGCGATTGATGAACCAAAGCGCGATCAGCACCAAAACAACCAAAGCGGCGATCAGCGCCATGCGACGAGTAATAACGCTTTCGCCTGCATCCGCCAGCGACGCTTCTTCGGTGTCGGAGTGATCCGTTACCGTCTCCTGAGCATCGATTTTGGCGTCAAAATTCATGCTGCCACCCCTTATAGGGGTGGCGGGACGGTGGCAATGTCAACTTGCTGCACCGCGACAAAGCGAGACAATTACGGCGCGGTGCCGGTGTGGCTTGAATTGCACGAAACCGGCGCGTTCGCGCTCAGTTCGGTAACTTCAGGTTGTCTCGTCAGCGAACCCTGCCGCGCTGGATCAGGTTCATCACGCCAAGCAAGATCACAGCGCCGACGACAGCGACAAGCAGGCCGACTATCGAGAATTCCTTGACCGAACCGACAATCCCGAACTGGTTGGCAATCAGGTTGCCGATCACCGAGCCGACACAGCCAACGACAATGTTCCAGAATATGCCCATAGAGGCATCGCGATTCATCACCAGGCTTGCCAGCCAGCCAGCGACGCCGCCAACGATCAATGCGATAATCCAACCTACCATTGCATCCTCCTGTTCCGGCGGGTCAGGAGAGACTCATGCCCGCCAGTCGGAGGCTATAGCAAGAGATCGATGTTGTCGTAAGTCAATCGCTCAACTGGCCAATTCTGGCACGACACGCGCGCCAGTCGCCGCGACGCGTCAGTATTTCTGCTGACGCTCGTAGAGGTCGCGATAATGCTGGATGCGTGTGACCCTGAGGCCCTGCATGCCAGAGCGGTCGACCGCGCGCTGCCAGGACGCGAATTCTTCGAGCGTGAGTTGATAGCGCTCGCAGACCTCATCCACCGTCAGCAGCCCGCCATTCACTGCGGCCACGACTTCAGCCTTGCGCCTCACGACCCAGCGGGTGGTGTTCGGCGGCGGCAGCGAATCTATCGTCAGCGGCTCGCCAAGCGGACCGATGACCTGAGCGGGGCGGATTTTCTGGTTTTCAATCATCGTTACCCTCGTCTGCCGGTTGTGCTCATGTCGGCGGCTACCGGGATAGTGCACTCGTCAGGTTTGCGATTGGCTAAATTGGTCTGGTTAACAGGATCGCAATGTCCGGTAATGCGTTCAACTGAGACCGCAGCGCGACGACTGCAACTTCCGAACACTCGGGCGGAGCCTTCAAGGCTTCCCCGGGTAAGCGCTCTGCGAGCCTCGAGCGCGGCGTTGAGGCGAGCGCGCAGGGCGTGCCAATCGGGATGCATGCTGCCGCGCTGCGCCTCGTCCGGGCTTGCGGTGCTCCATTCGCGGGGGTCAAAACCAATGTCCATGGCGGGCCCTATAGACCGGCCTTGGTCAAGACTAGGTAAAGAGGTGCTTTACCCGCCGTTGACGATAGTTAACCGCGTCTGACTGCTTGGCAGGTACCGGGCAACATGGGTTCACGACCCTTGCCCTTGCCACTATATGGCGTCGGACAATGTCGCATTCAGCCAATCTTGCAAGCCGTTCCCGGCCGGACGCGGCCGACCTTTTCCAGTTGCCGGGCACCATGTCGGACTGGAGGGTCGTCGTCGCCATGTCCGGCGGCGTCGACAGTTCGGTCGTTGCGGCGCTCGCGGCGCAAAGCGGCGCCGAGGTTATCGGCATTACCCTCCAGCTTTACGATTACGGCGCAGCGACCCGCAGGAAGGGCGCCTGCTGCGCCGGCGACGACATCCGCGATGCCCGCAAAGTGGCGGACCGGCTGGGCATCACGCACTATGTCTTCGATCACGAAACACGCTTTCGCGAAGACGTGGTCGATACCTTTGCCGACGACTACCTCGCCGGCAAGACTCCGATCCCCTGTATCCGCTGCAACATGGGGCCGAAATTCACCGATCTCCTGGCCATGGCCCGCGATCTCGGCGCCGATTGCCTGGCGACCGGCCATTACGTCAGACGGATACAAGGCGCGTCCGGCCCAGAGCTGCATCGCGCGCTCGATCCGGCGCGCGATCAGAGTTACTTTCTCTACGGAACCACCGAGGAACAAGTCGATTACCTGCGGTTTCCGCTGGGGGGGCTTCCGAAAAGCGAAACGCGCGCGATTGCGGAAGAGTTCGGCCTCGCCGTCGCTGCCAAGCCCGATAGCCAGGACATCTGTTTCGTCCCGGATGGCGACTATGCGAAAGTCGTAAGTGCGATCCGTCCTGAAGGATCGCTGCCAGGCGAAATCGTTCACGCTCGGACCGGCGAAGTGCTGGGCGAGCACCGCGGTGTGATTCACTACACCGTGGGCCAGCGCCGCGGCCTCGAAATCGGTGGACAGCCCGAACCGCTCTACGTGACCGCAATCGACGCGCCTGCACGCAAGGTGCTGGTCGGGCCGCGTGCCATGCTTGCGGTCGCCTCGGCGCGTATCGTCGAAACCAACCGGATCGGGCCGCTTGCCGACGAGCCACTCACCGCCAAGGTCCGCTCGCTCGCAAAGCCAGTACCGGTCACGCTCGATGGCGCGCTTGGCCATGGCGCTACGGCAACCCTGCAATTCGCACAGCCGGAATATGGCGTTGCACCCGGGCAGGCGGCAGTGATCTACGCCGGAGAACGCGTCGTCGGTGGCGGCTGGATCGATTCGACGGTCAGCGCGTGGGAATGAACGTGCAACCCTGACCTTTGCGCCAGCGTGCAGTTTCGCTGGCAATCGGGAAAACACGCGCGGTGACGCTCTTGTCCTCTTCATCGTCGCTCAATACGACGAGGCCCATGCCCGGCATGAAATCGTCGCGGCATTGGTCGAGCGAGCGACCCGCGACAAAGCGGCAAGAGCAGCCGATCCGCGCGCCATAGGCAGCCGCGGCTCCGGCCTGAGCAGAGAGCGGGCGCCAGAACCAGACCAGCGCTGCAACTGCGAGAACCACCGCAAGCATTGTGAGGCGTCGTCGCAGTGGACGCCGCAATGGCTGAGAATTAGCTGCCTGAACCATTGCGAGTGTTGCCTTACCTTTTCTGCCCGCGCATGGGACGCGTTGCCATGACCCGGTGCCACCTCGCCCTTATCCTGACACTGCTCGTGCTGCCAAGTCTGGCCGCTTGCAATCGGTCCGCCGACGCACCGGAACCCCCACCGCCACCCAGCAGCGCCTCGCTAAAGGCCATCGCGCTCGACTCTGGCGCCGACAAGACCGAACTGGCCCGAAAGATCGACCGCATCTTCGACGAAGAAGCGGTGGGTGAAACTCGGGCGCTGCTGGTCTTGAGAGGCGGGAGCCGCGTGGTCGAACGCTACGGCGAAGGCTATGATCGCAATACGCGCCTGATCGGCTGGTCGATGACCAAATGCGTGACCGGCATCATGATCGGCCTGCTGGTCAGCGACGGGCGACTGCGGCGCGATGAAGCAGCGCCGGTTCCGGCATGGTCGCGTCCCGGCGATCCGCGCGGCGAAATCACGCTGCGCCAGCTTCTGCAGATGCGCTCCGGACTGAGGCACACGGAGACAGCCGAGCCCGTCTACAATGCGGACACGGCCCGCATGCTGTTTCTTGAGGGTCGCGAGGATACGGCGCGCTTTGCCGAGGCGCAGCCGCTCGAAGAGGAACCTGGCGCGAAATACGAGTATTCTTCGGCCACCAGCGTTGTCCTATCGGATATCGCCGCGCGCGCTCTGACTCGCAGTCAGGATCCGGCACGGCGGCGCCGGGCCGTCGACACATTCCTGCGCACGCGCCTGTTCGACCCAGCAGGCATGGATTCGATGGTTGCCGAATTCGATGCGGCGGGCACCTTCATCGGGTCAAGCATGCTCCACGGAACCGCACGCGACTGGGCCAAACTGGGAGAATTTTTGCGCCACGGCGGCTCTGTTCGCGGCGCACAGATCATCCCGCGCCGCTGGATAGAATTCATGCGGGCGCCATCACCCAGGAACCCCGGCTATGGCGCGCACCTGTGGCTTAACCGGCGTTATCCCGACGGCAGCGCGCAGCTGTTTCCCGAGCGCGCGCCAAATAGCCTGTTCGCCTGCATCGGCCATCTCGGCCAATATGTCATCGGCTCACCCGAACAGAAGCTGACAGTGGTACGGCTCGGCCACACCCCGAGCGAACAACGTGAGGAATTGCGCCTAAGGATGGGCGATCTCGTTGCACTGTTTCCTTCCCGCTAAAGGAAGAAACGCCCTTCGACGACGCTGACACACTGGCCTTCTAGCCAAACCCGACCACCGTCGAGCGTGCAGGTGAGATGCCCACCGCGCGCCGAAGCCTGAAACGCGGTGAAGCGATCCCGGCTGAGCCGGCCGGCCCAAAACGGCGTCAGTACAGCATGGGCCGAACCGGTGACCGAATCCTCGTCTACGCCCGCGCCCGGCACGAAGACTCGGCTGACGACATCGGTTTCCTCTCCAGGCGCTGTACAAATGAACTGATGATCGCCCAGTGCCGCCAGAGTGCGGAGATCGGGCGATAGCGCCCTGACCTGCGCCTCCGATTCGAACAGGAACAGATTATACCTATCCGGGTTACGCCACGTTTCGACAGGAACCGCGCCAAGGGCAGCCACTGCCTCAGGAAATTCGCACTGCTCGGTCGGGATTGCCGGAAGGGCTACTGCATAACCCTTATCCGCGCGCCTCACCTCCAGAATGCCCGCCCTTCGCGTTCGAAAACGCACTACATCGCCGTTGCTCGGGTCTCGCAGCAGCACAAAACCTGCCGCCAGCGTCGCATGGCCGCAGAGCCTTATCTCAAGCGCCGGAGTGAACCAGCGCAGCTGCCAGTCCGATTCGGCGGTTTCATCCTTCACCAGGAATGCGGTCTCGGCGAAATTGTTTTCTGCGCCGATCGCTTGGAGCACCGAATCCTCCGGCCACTCCTCCAGAATCATCACTGCCGCCCGATTGCCCGAGAACGGCTCGGCAGCGAAGGCATCGACGGGCCAGTAGGGAACCGCGTTCGGCATGCTTCAGCCGGGCGATGGTGCGTCGGGCAATACATCGCGCGCGGCAATGCCCACTTCATCGACAAGGCCCTCCGGGTCGGGATGGATCAGAATTTCGACATCCGGGAATTCCGCGTGAAGCCTGCGTTCGATGTCATCCATGACCTTGTGCGCCTCGCGCACGGTCATGGTCGGGTCGATCCAGACGTGGAACTGCACGAAATCGCGATTGCCCGAGGTGCGGGTTCGTAGATCGTGTACGCCGCGCAGATCCGGCTGGCGTGCCATGACTTCAAGAAAACGCTGACGCTTCTCGTCAGGCCATTCGCGATCCATCAGTTGCATGATCGCCTTTTGCGAGGCCTGCCAGGCATTCCAACCGAGCCAGCCAGCGATCAGGAAGCCGAAGAACGGATCGGCACCGGCAATCCCGCCATACTGATCGAGCGCCAGCGCCGCGATCACCGCCAGGTTGAGCAACAGGTCGGACTGATAATGGACGTGATCGGTCTCGATCGCGATACTCGATGTCCTGCGGATCACATAGCGCTGCCAGGCCAGCAGCACTAGCGTCGCAACGATGGCGATGAGCGAGACGCCGATGCCTTCCGCCGCGGCTTCGGTGCGCGACCCGGCAAGGAATTGCTCGACCGCGCGCGCGGCGATAGCCAGCGCGGAAATCGAGATCAGCACGACCTGAAACATCGCGGCGATCGCCTCGGCCTTGCCATGTCCGAAGCGATGCCTCTCGTCGTCCGGCTGCGAGGCGATCCAGACACCCGCGAGGGTCGCCAGACTCGCAACAAGGTCCAGCAAGGTATCGGCCAGGCTTCCGACCATCGCGGTCGAACCGGTGCGCCAGGCAGCCCAGCCCTTGAGAATCAGCAGCAGTAACGCGACCGTGATACTGGCCAAGGCAGCGCTGCGGCGCAGGCTTTGCTGATCGAGATTCATGGATAGAGCATGGTGCTGGTCCAACCCGACTCGCCCTTTTCGAAGCGATGACGTTCGTGGAGCCGGTGTGGGCGGTCGAGCCAGAACTCGATGGCGTGGGGCACGAGGCGAAATCCGGTCCAATGCGGCGGGCGCGTCACCGCTCCGTCAGCGAATCGTTTCTCGGCCTCCTCGTAGCGGGCCAAAAAAGTCCGGCGCGCATCGAGCGGGGCCGACTGGTCGGAAGCCACTGCCCCAAGCTGAGAATCGCGTGTGCGACTGGCGAAATAGGCATCGGCCATTGCATCGTCGACCTGTTCCAGCCGCCCTTCGATGCGCACCTGGCGGCGCAGGCTCTTCCAGTGAAACAGCAGCGCCGCCTTGGGATTTGCAGCGATCTCGCGGCCCTTGCGGCTGTGGGCATTGGTGTAGAACACAAAGCCGTCCGGCCCGTGTCCTTTGAGCAGAACCATTCTTACAGACGGCGCCGCATGGGCCGTCGCAGTGGCCAGAGCCATGGCATTGGCGTCGTTGGGCTCACTGTCCCGCGCTTCGGCGAACCAGCGCTCGAAAACGGCAAACGGATCGCCGTCATGCACAAGTTCGATCTGCTCTGTCGGCTGCACGTGAAGATCCTGCCTCAATCTGCCCGATGGCGTTCGCACTTGCGGAACCACGAACCGGATTTTGGGCCCTCGCGCAACCCCCTTTGACGCATGTGCGATTTGCATCGCATTGATCGAAGGCAATTCCCGCGTGCACCTGCGACTTGTCCAATCGCCCGCAAGCACCTAGCTAACCGATCATGGCCAAGGATCCCTATTCCATTCTCGGAGTTGCGCGCGGGGCGAGCGAAAAGGACATCAAGTCCGCATATCGCAAGCTCGCCAAGGAGCTTCACCCCGATGCCAACAAGGATAATCCCAAGGCCAGCGACCGTTTCAGCGAAGTGACCCAAGCCTACGACCTGCTATCCGACAAGGAAAAGCGCGGCCAGTTCGACCGCGGCGAAATCGACATGGATGGCAACCCTGTCGGCGGCTTTGGATTCGGCGGCGGCCCCGGAGGACCGCGCGGTGGATTTCGCAGCGAACACTTCGGCGGCGAAGCCGTCGATCTGGGCGACATCTTCGGGGATCTTTTCGGAGGGCGCGGCGGCATGGGGGCCGGTCCGAGAGGCGGCCGCACTCGCCCGGCGCCCAGGGGCGCCAGTGTGCAATACCGACTCAAGGTCTCGCTGACCGACGCGGCAACGCTGGCCGACCAGCGCATAACCCTTGCCGACGGCAAGACCATCGATCTCAAGCTGCCGAAGGGCGTCGAGGATGGCACCCAGATGCGACTGACGGGCAAGGGCGAACAAGGACCAGGCGGCGCGGGCGATGCGCTGGTGACGATCCAGATTGCCTCGCATCCCTTTTTCACGCGGCAGGGCGACGACCTGCGGCTGGACTTGCCGGTCACGCTCGACGAGGCGCTGAATAGCGCGAAAGTGAAAGTGCCTACAGCCGAAGGCGCGGTGATGCTCTCGGTGCCGCCCGCAACCAGTTCAGGCAAGGTGCTGCGGCTCAAGGGCAAGGGCTTCACGCGCAAGAACGGGACACGCGGCGACCAGCTGGTCACGATCGAGATAGTCCTGCCTGAAGACGACGCCGATCTTGCTTCCCGGCTGGAAGGCTGGAAGGATCAGCGGGCGGTGCGCGCAAAACTCGGCGTATAACCGCTTTTGCGCGACAGCAGGATGGCGG
Organism: uncultured Novosphingobium sp.; assembly: GCA_964603645.1. Lineage (GTDB taxonomy): Bacteria > Pseudomonadota > Alphaproteobacteria > Sphingomonadales > Sphingomonadaceae > Novosphingobium. The sequence continues at coordinate 13,398 of CAZRVW010000044.1, forward strand.
CTAGGCCCGGGTAGTGACGGAAAACGACGAAGACAGTCCAGGGGGCGTTCTGGATCTATCGCCCGAGGCACGGAGCCGCCGGGCAGGATCGCTTCGCGGCAAGATCGGAAGCGAGGTACTGCGCAAGGCCGGGCCGGGCACGCGGGTGTTTACGATTGCCAAGCGTATCTGGTCGGGCGTCTATCATGACGGCTTCGTCCATGCCGGCAACTTCGCCTATATGGCTCTGCTTTCGCTGTTTCCCTTCTTGATTGCCGCGGCAGCAATCGTCTCCATCATCGGCGAGCAAGGCCAACGCGAAGCGTCGATCGATGCGATCCTCATTGCCCTGCCGCGTGCGGTGGGCCGCGCGATCGGCCCGGTCGCGCGCGACGTGGTCGCGGCACGCGAGGGTTGGCTGCTGTGGGTCGGTGGCGCGGTCGGCCTGTGGACCACGAGCAGCCTGATCGAAACGATCCGCGACATCCTGCATCGCTCTTACGGCACCATGCAGACACGCGCGTTCTGGCAATACCGGCTCGATTCGATCGGCCTGATTTTCGCATCGGTCATCCTACTGTTGCTGGCACTAGGCGCACAGGTGGCAATGACCGCGGTGCAGCACTTTCTCTATGCGTACTTTCCCGGACTCGACACGGTGATTGACGGACTGTTCTTCAGTCGACTGGTTTCGGCCGCGGTCCTGTTCGGCGCGATCCTGATATTGTTCAAGACATTGACGCCGCGAAAGTATCAGGGGCGCGGCTATCCCAAATGGCCTGGAGCGCTCTTCGTGGCGGGCTGGTGGACCTTGCTGATCGAAGTACTGCCCTTTGTGCTGCGCCGCTTCTTCAGTTACGACCTCACCTATGGGAGTCTGGCCGGGGTCATGATTGCGCTTTTCTTTTTCTGGCTGGTGGGCTTTGGAGTGGTGATAGGCGCAGCGCTCAATGCGGCGCTGGCCGTGGTGCCCGGCGAGGAGAATGCGGACGAGGGATCAATCGAAAGCGGTGAAACGATAGCTATGGACACAAGCACATGAGCGGATTGATGGCGGGCAAGCGGGGCCTGATCATGGGGCTGGCCAATGACAAGTCGCTTGCCTGGGGAATTGCGCAGCAGCTGCACGCACATGGGGCCGAGCTGGCCTTTTCCTATCAGGGCGAAGCGCTCGCAAAGCGGGTGAGGCCTCTCGCCGAGAGCCTTGGCAGCGAGTTCCTGATCGATTGCGACGTTTCCGAGATGGCCGCGCTCGACGGCGCCTTTGCGACGCTCGCTGACACCTGGCCCACCATTGACTTTGTCGTTCACGCCATCGGCTTTTCCGACAAGAACGAGCTACGCGGTAGGTTCGTCGATACCAGCCTCGACAATTTCCTCATGACGATGAATATTTCGGCCTACAGCTTGGTCGCCGTGGCGCAGCGCGCGGCGCGGATGATGCCCGATGGCGGATCGATCATGACGCTGACCTATTATGGCGCCGAAAAGGTCGTGCCGCATTACAATGTCATGGGCGTCGCCAAGGCGGCGCTGGAAGCGAGCGTGCGCTATCTTGCCAACGACCTCGGCCCTGACGGAATCCGCGTCAACGGCCTGTCCGCCGGTCCGATCAAGACGCTGGCGGCAAGCGGAATCGGCGATTTTCGCTATATCCTGCGCTGGAACGAGCTCAATTCGCCGCTCAGGCGCAACGTGACGATCGATGATGTCGGCGGCGCCGGGCTGTACCTGCTCTCCGATCTCGCATCGGGCGTGACCGGCGAAGTGCATCACGTCGACGCCGGCTATCACACTGTCGGGATGAAGCAGGATGACGCGCCGGACATCGCGCTCGACTGATCCAGTTTATTTCCCGGCCATCACCCCGCCGTCGACCGGCACGTTCACGCCGGTGATGTTGATCGCCAGGTCCGATGCCAGGAACAACGCGACCTGTGCGGGCTCCGACGGATCGATGATGCGCCCCAGCGGCTGGAGCTGCGCCATCGAGTCGAGTGCCGCCTGCGGCAAGTCGACACCCAGGCCGCCGATCCCGAAATTGGTCACCATCGATCCGGGACAGACATTGTTGACGCGGATGTTCTCCGGTCCAAGCTCTACCGCGAGCCTGCGTGCGAGATTGACCACCGCGCCCTTGGTAGCGCCATAAAGCGCCCCGCCCCAGCCGAACATTCCCGCCACCGAAGCGGTATTGACGATAACGCCACCACCACCCTGGTTCCGAAACTGGACAATGGCGGCCTGGCAGCCGTAAAGCACGCCCTTGACATTGATTGCGAGCAGCCGGTCGATGTCTTCGTCGGTGGCTTCGACGAACGTCTTCATTTTACCGTCCGCTGTCATCGGCGAAGCGACGCCCGCATTGTTGTAGATCACGTCGAGCCGCCCATAGGCGGAAACTGCGCTGGCGACCGCTGCCTCGACATCGGCGCGCTTGGTGACATCGCAATGTATCGCCTGCGCCTCACCGCCCGCCGCGCGAATTTGCTCTGCGACCCCTTCGTTCCAGTCATCGCGTACATCGGCGCAGGTTACCTTGGCGCCATTCTCGGCAAATAGCAGAGCCGCCGCCTTGCCAACACCCGATCCTGACCCTGTGATGACAACGCTCTTGCCGTCGAGTAGCCGCGTATTCATTCCTCTCTCCCGTGAGACTGTAATTTGCAGGAGCTCAGAATTGCCGGATTTTGCCCGGGCCGCAATGCGCGATTGCGCACCTGCCCTGTCTGTTTCTCCTTGACTGGAGCGCTTATCAATCGAGACAAATGGAAACACGGTCCAATGCCGGCCGAAATTTGGTCCGTGGGCGGAGGACTGGTGGAAGAAATACGGCTTAGCAGGTTCGCCAAGTTCGCCTTCGGAATGGGCGGCATCGCCAACGGCGTGAAACTGGCCGCATTGTCGACCTTTCTGATGCTATTCTACAATCAGGTTCTCGGATTGAGGCCGGAGGTGGTCGCAACCGTGATCATGATCACCCTGGTGTTCGATGCGGCCTTCGATCCCCTTATCGGATACTGGTCGGACAACCTGCGAACCCGCTGGGGCCGACGCCATCCTTTCCTTTATGCCTCGATGCTGCCCTATCCGCTGTTGTTTCTTGCCCTCTGGAATCCACCCGACCTGTCGCACTCCGGACTCGCCGTTTACCTGCTTGCCGTACTGGTCCTGCTGCGCTTCTTCGATACCTTCTTCGAGCTGCCGGCGTGGGCCCTAGGCCCGGAACTCGCCCGGGACTATGATGACCGCACCGAGATCTCCGCATGGCGCGCAGCCTGCGGCATTCTGGGCACGGCGACGATCTCGCTGCTGGCCTACAACGTCTTTCTCAAGGAGGGCCCGG
>CAZRVW010000045.1:0-16408 GCA_964603645.1 uncultured Novosphingobium sp.
TCGGTCGAGCTGTTCAGCCACCTCGCCAATATCGGCGACACGCGCTCGCTGATCATCCATCCGTCTTCCACGACCCATAGCCAGTCGTCCGAAGAGGAGCTGCTGGAGGCGGGTGCGGGGCCGGACGTGGTGCGCGTCTCGGTCGGCATCGAGCACATCGACGACATCATCGCCGACATGGCGCAGGCCATGGACAAGATCTGAGGCGGGCGGCGCGGTGCTAATTCCCCTGATGCTGATGGCTGGCGATCCGCCTTGGAACTGCGCCGATCCCATGGCGCAGCAGGAAATGAATTACTGCGCCGCGCAGGAGTTTCACAAGGCCGACGCCGCGCTCAATGCCCAGTGGAAGCTAACCGCGGCGGAGATGAAGCGGCGCGATGAGCGAGACAGCGATTTCGACGACGGCAGGCCAGGCCATTTCGCCACACTCCTGTCCGCTCAGCGCGCCTGGCTGAAATTTCGCGATGCGCATTGCAATCTAGACGGATATCTGTTTCGCGGCGGCTCGATGGAACCGTTGATCGTCAGCACTTGCCGAACCGGCCTGACCGAGGCACGGACGAAGCAACTCAAGGACCTTGTCGAAGAACTGTAGGGGCATACGTGTTCAAGAAAATCCTCATTGCCAATCGTGGCGAGATCGCCTGCCGCGTTATCAAGACCGCGCGGCGTATGGGCATTGCCACCGTTGCGGTCTATTCCGACGCCGACGCGCGTGCTCCCTTCGTGCGCATGGCCGACGAAGCCGTTCACATCGGCCCGCCGCCCGCATCCGCGTCCTACCTGATCGCCGACAAGATCATCGCGGCCTGCAAGCAGACCGGCGCTGAGGCGGTCCATCCCGGCTACGGCTTCCTTTCGGAGCGGACTTCCTTCGCCGAAGCGCTCGATAAGGAAGGCATCGCCTTCATCGGTCCGCCAGTCGGCGCGATCGCGGCGATGGGCGACAAGATCGAATCGAAAAAACTGGCGATGGAAGCGGGCGTCAATGTCGTGCCTGGCTATGTCGGCGAGATCGACGACACCGAGCACGCTGTGCGGATTTCCGCCGAGATCGGCTACCCGGTGATGATCAAGGCCTCGGCCGGCGGTGGCGGCAAGGGCATGCGGCTCGCCTATAGCGAGCAGGACGTGCGCGAGGGCTTCGAGGCGACCAAGCGCGAAGGCCTCAATTCGTTCGGCGACGACCGCGTATTCATCGAGAAATTCATCGAGGACCCGCGCCACATCGAGATCCAGGTGCTAGGCGACAAGCACGGCAACATCATTTACCTCAACGAGCGTGAATGTTCGATCCAGCGCCGTCACCAGAAAGTCGTCGAGGAAGCGCCGTCGCCCTTCGTCACGCCCAAGATGCGTAAGGCGATGGGCGAGCAGTGCGTCGCGCTGGCCCGTGCGGTCGATTACCATTCAGCGGGTACGGTCGAGTTGATCGTTTCCGGCGCTGACAAGACTGGCGAGAGCTTCTATTTCCTTGAAATGAATACGCGTTTGCAGGTCGAGCACCCGGTGACGGAAGCGATTACCGGGGTCGATCTGGTCGAGCAGATGATCCGCGTTGCGGCGGGCGAGAAGCTCTCGATCGCGCAGAAGGACGTCAAGATCGACGGCTGGGCGATCGAGAACCGTGTCTATGCGGAAGACCCCTATCGCGGCTTCCTGCCGTCAACCGGGCGCCTGTCCCGCTACCGTCCGCCGGTCGAAGGCTGGACTGAAGACGAGGCTGAGAACGGCAGGCGCGGCGTCGATGGCGTACGCGTCGATGACGGCGTCTACGAGGGCGGCGAAGTCTCGATGTTCTACGATCCGATGATCGCCAAGCTCATCACCTGGGGCGAAACCCGCGACGAGGCTGCCGACAAGCAGATCGCTGCGCTCGACATGTTCGAGATCGAGGGGCTGGGCCACAATATCGATTTCGTCTCGGCTATCATGCAGCACCCGCGTTTCCGATCGGGCGAGCTGACGACCGGGTTCATCGCCGAGGAATATCCCGAGGGCTTCCAGGGCGCGGCTGCGTCGGAAGACCTGATCGCGAAAATCGCTGCCATAGCGGGGTTTGTTGCAACGGCGAGAGCGGACCGGGCGCGGCGCATCGACGGTCAGCTGGCCGAACCGCTCGACCCGCCGGGATCCTGGAAGATTACGATCGATCAGCAGTCGCATGACGTGGAGCTGTCGGAAGATGGGCTGACCGTCGATGGCGAGCCTGTCGATTTGGCGATGGAATATGCACCCGGCGACAAACTCGTCGTCGCCGAAGCGGACGGGGAAGTGCTTGGCGTCAAAGTTGAGTCGACGCGCAAAGGCTTCCGTATGACGACGCGGGGCGCGATCCATGACGTCGAGGTGCTGCCTGCCAGCATCGCTCATCTTTCCGAGCACATGATCGAGAAGATTCCACCCGATCTGTCCAAGTTCCTGATTTGCCCGATGCCGGGATTGCTGGTCTCGCTCGATGTCGCCGAGGGCGATCACGTTGAGGCCGGGCAGCCGCTGGCGGTGATCGAGGCGATGAAGATGGAAAACATCCTGCGCGCCGAGAAATCCGGCACGGTGGCGAAGATCAACGCCAAGGCAGGCGACAGTCTCGCCGTGGATGCGATCATCCTCGAGCTGGAATAGTCGTCAGAATCCGCCGTCAGTTATTTTATCGTCAAATTTGAAGGCGATGGCCGACCATCCGTCGCTCAGCTTTGCGAATGTCAATTTCCATCGCGTCGCATATTTCTCGTGCGCGCAGACCATCTGATGGGAAACGACGATGGCGGAATAGCTGTTCCAGCCGGCCGGGGCGCAGGCAGTGACCCTGCCGTAGATCGAGAATGCGTTAGTGAGGCCTTTTCTCAGATTGACCAGCGTGGCATCGTCGGGTTTCAGCATTTTCGAGCTTGCGAAGAATCCAGACACCGCCTTTTCGGAACCGCCTGCTTTCAGGGCAGTGACGACCTTGTCGATCTGGCGTTGAAGCATGGCGCGATCCGCTGGGGCTAGGTCGCCTGCAATAGCCGGGCAAGCGCTCATCAACGCGGCAGCGACAATTGGAACGCGCACAATTTTCATCTTGTCTCTCTGGTTGCGGCCGGACATGCCAATGGATCGCTGACAGTCTCGATCAAACTTGCCGCAAGGTCAATTTGACGAAATGTCAGAGATCAGCGCGCCAGTTCCTCATCGAGGAACACTGCCACATCATCCAGAGCCACGCCTTTGTCGAGATAGGCCTTGCCGATCCCCCGCATCAGCACGAAGGGCAGGGTGCCCGCATCCATCTTCTTGTCGTGGAGCATATGCGCGGCGAGCGCCTTGCCGTCGCAGCCAAGCCCGAGTGAAGCCAGTTCGCTGCGCATTCCGATCGTGTCGAAATGGGCTGCGATGCGTTCTGCCGTACTTTTCGGCATCAGGCCGGAGCGCGCCGAATAGCGGGCGGCGAGGACCATGCCGATAGCGATCGCCTCTCCGTGCAGCAAGTTCGCTGAATAGCCCGTCTCCGCTTCCAAGGCGTGCCCGAACGTATGGCCAAGATTGAGCAGGGCGCGTGTTCCGGTGGTCTCGCGCTCGTCCTCGGCGACAATCTGCGCCTTGTGCGCAACCGACTTCGCCACGGCATATTCGCGATCGCGCGAATTGCCTGCGAGCAGCGCCTCGCCGTTTTCCTCGCACCAGGCGAAGAAGTCGGCATCGCCGATCAGCCCGTACTTCACGACTTCGGCATAGCCAGCCTGCAATTCGCGCTCAGGCAGGGTGTCGAGCGTGGCGAGATCGGCCAGTACCAGCGCGGGCTGGTGGAATGCACCGACGAGGTTCTTTCCCGCAGGGGTGTTGATTGCTGTCTTCCCGCCAACGCTAGAATCGACCTGTGCGAGCAGTGTCGTGGGAAGCTGGATGAACTGGCAGCCGCGTTTCAGGATTGCGGCGGCAAAACCTGAGAGATCGCCGATAACGCCGCCGCCCAGCGCCAGCACGTGATCGCCGCGCTCGACGCCGAGTGCGAGCAGCCAGTCGACCGTTGCGGCGAGATTTTCCCACGATTTCGTCTGTTCTCCGGCGGGCAGGATCCGCCAGTGCGGTTCGTGGCCGTGGTCGCGCAAGGCGGCCTCGACGACCTCACCCCAAGCCTTGTGGACATTGCTGTCGGTGACGATTGGCACGTCGCGCTTGCGCAGCAGGCCGCGGCAATTCGGCACAAGCTCGGCAAGCAGGCCCGCCTCGACCCGGACCTCGTAGGGGCGGTCAGCGACATCGACGGAGATTACAGCCATTTTTCCATGCCCTCCATGATACGTTGGATGGTTTCTCCGTGTGGACCGCTGCCGCTGTGCACATGGATCGGAGCCTGACAGTAGTGCTCCTCGCGCTCATCGCGAAGCCGCGTGAGAATTTCCCGTGGATTGCCCTCTTTAAGGAGCGGCCGATTGCCCTTGCGCGCAGTCCGTTCGACCAGCGTATCGACATCGCTGTCGAGCCAGATCGCGATACCTTTTTCGAGGATTTCGGCACGGGTCGCCTCGTTGCAGAAAGCACCGCCACCGGTGGCAATGACTCTGCGCGCGCCACCTTCGCTCATCAGCCGGGCGATCACGCGCCGTTCGCCATCGCGGAAATAGTCCTCGCCATGCGCATCGAAGATTTCCGGAATTGTCATTTGCGCCGCCAGTTCGATCTCGTCGTCCGCGTCGACGAAGCTGAAATCCAGCAGGGCGGCCAGCCGCTTGCCGACACTCGACTTTCCGACGCCCATCATGCCGACCAGCACGATCGGGCGGTCGATCCACTCGGTTAGCGCGGCAATCCGCGCCGGATCGGCGATGGCCTGACGATGCTCCATTGCAGGCCAGCCTATAGTTGCGCTAACCGGCCTTGCAACCATTGCGAGAGGCGGGTTTGAGAAAGTCGAGGCGAAGTGTGGCGGCGATCATTGTTGTACTGGTGATGATCTGTGCCGCGCTTGCGGTCCTTTCATGGCGAGCGGGCGGCGAGCAAGAATTGCGTGAGATTTCTCAGCCTGTGGCAGTGCCGGAGGCGCGGCGATGAAGCTGCGCTGGCTGGTATCGGCCGCATGTCTGGCCACGGCGTCTGGCTGGGCCCTGGCGCAGGGCGCGCCCGAATCGCTGCTACCTCCGGGGTTTGACGATCCGCCACCGGCTGCAGCTCCTGCACCGGCGCCCGCACAGCCCGCCACAACGGCGCCCACTTCAAATGCAGGCAGCAGTACTTCAAGCTCGCGTACCTCAAATCCGTCGACGTCCTCGACTTCGGTGCCGGGCGGCGGCGCCTTGGCGGAGAGTGGCTTTCCAGCGGGCGCGTCCTCTGTAGTGCCGGAATTGCTCGCCCGGTTGCCCACTCTCGAGGAACTCGAGAAGATGACGCCGGAGGAATTCGAGGAAGCGCTGGGACTAGAACCCAAGTTCGACATCCCGGCCGGGGCAAGGCGCGCTACAGAGAAGGTCGGCTTGCTGGATACGACCGAGGGTGGGCTTCCTGCAGATGCAATGCGGGGCGTAAGCCCATCTCTTGTGCGGCGCGCGCTCTTGGGAAATCGGGGCAACATGGTCTCGCGGTGGGGCCACATCCTGTTGCGGCGAGCACTGGTTTCGCGACTCGATGCGCCCAAAGGGATGAATGCCGCCGATTTCGCTGGCCTGCGGGCTGGGTTGCTGGTCCGCATGGGCGAGGTAGAAGCGGCCAGAGCGCTGGCGCAGGACGTCGACGTCGATAGTTATACGGCAATTCTCACCAATGCCGCATTCGATGCCTATGTCGGGACCGGAGATTTCACCGGCGTCTGCCCGGTCCTCATCAGGCGCCGCGCGACGCGCGAAGACCCGAAATGGGAAGCCGCGAACGACATCTGTAGCGCTGCGCGCGGCGATGGCCGGGCCGCCCTCTCGCGGCTTGGCAGGGCTTTGCGTGCTGAAAAGATGGCCAAGATCGATCTGTTGTTGGCGCAACGCTATGCTGGGGTGGTCGGGCAGTCTCGCCGCGCCGTGACGATTGAATGGGACGAGGTCGATTCGATGAGTCCCTGGCGTTACGGCCTGGCTGTTGCGTTGGGCCTCCGGCCTCCCGAAAAACTGGTAAATCTCGCAGACCGTCGCATTTCCGGGGCAGCGGTGCTTGCACCGGCGCTCGGCCTTGCCGATCGCGCTGCCGCTGCCGATCATGCCGGAGGACGCGGCATCCTTTCGAGCGCGGCCATGGTCGATCTCTACGGACAGATATACGCAAGCCCGGATATCGAAGGCGACGCCGCCGATCGCGCCGAATCATTGCGGCGCGCCTATGTGTTGCGCGATCCTGCTGCGCGCAGCGTTGCGATACAGACCTTGTGGAACAGCGCACCGAGCACTGCGCAGCGGTATTCCCGCCAAGTGCTTACAGCCTATGCGGCTGCGCGTTTGCCGGTGGATGAAACCTTGGCAGAGCAATCCGGTGAGCTGATCGGCTCCATGCTGACCGCTGGCCTGGATCGCAACGCCGCGCGCTGGGCAGGTGTGCTGAAAGAAGGGAGTCTGGGTTGGGCGTTGCTCGCGGTGGGCGCGCCCGGGGGCTCGGTGGAAATCAACAGCGGTATGGTCGATTCATTCGTGGATGACGACGACAGTGCGGAGGCACGCAAATCGGCGTTTCTCATTGCAGGGCTTGCAGGGCTCGGCCGGATAGATGCAGCAACTCGGAACGATTTCGAGTCTCGGCTTGATCTCGATCTTGGTCGCAAGTCACGCTGGACCTCGTACATCGAACGGGCCGCCAGCCAGGATCGGCAGGCGACGGTCGCCCTGCTTGCCGGACTGGGCATGCAGGGTTCGGGCTGGGATCGGATGACAGCGCGTCATCTCTATCACATCGTTTCGGCTCTGCGCCGTGTGGGCCTTGAGGCAGAGGCGCGGATGATCGCTGCCGAGGCCGTGGCGAGGGGCTAGACCGGTTTGGCGGACCCTGCTCCCGGAGGTTCCGCCTCGCCGGAACAGGGGCAAGGGGCGATAAGGCGCTTTCTCGAAATGATGGCGGCGGAGCGCGGAGCTGCGGCCAACACGCTTGCTGCCTATGAACGCGATTTGGCTGCGGCGAGCGATGTGGTTGGCGACCTTGTTGATGCCGACAAATACGCACTCGGCACGCTGGCAGAGGCGTGGTCAGGGCTCGCACCTTCGAGTTTAGCCAGGCGTTGCTCGGCATTGCGCCAATTTTACGGCTTTTGCCTTGACGAAGGGCTGCGAGCGGACGACCCGTCTCCCGCGCTCCCGAAACCGCGCAGCCGCCGTCCTCTGCCCCGTCTGCTTTCGTTTGCCGAGATCGAGGCGTTGTTCGCACTCGCCCAGGACCGTGCCAGTGGAGATCGGCCGGCGGCGGTACGCATGCTGGTGCTGCTCGAGCTTCTTTACGGGTCGGGTCTTAGAGCCAGCGAGCTGGTCAGCCTGCCGCTGTCATCGGTGCCGCGCGACGCGCCCCTGCTCACGATCAGCGGCAAAGGCGGGCAACAGCGCATGGTTCCAATCAGTGGCCGGGCGAGGGAGGCGCTGTCGCGCTGGCTACCGCTGCGTGCCGGCGGCGGACGGTTTCTCTTTCCGTCACGCGGCGCATCCGGCCATCTCACCAGGGTCAGATTGTTCCAGCTGTTGCGTGCGCTCGCCGCCGACGCCGGTATTTCGCCTGACAAGGTCTCGCCGCACGTGCTGCGCCACGCATTTGCAACGCACCTGCTTGAAGGGGGAGCCGACTTGCGCGTGCTTCAAGTGCTGCTCGGCCATGCCGACATTGCCACCACACAGATTTACACGCATGTTGAGAGCGCAAGGCTCGTCGCGTTGGTCAATGAGCGGCATCCGCTCGGAAGCGGCTAATCGGGAACAAGACCTGCGATCGGCGCTCTTGAGAATAAGGTCTGCTGGGCATCCGCTGAACGTGTCATTGGAAGAGGAACTGGAGCACATGGCAAGTGCATCTAAAACCGAGGGAAAAGTGGGAGTTATGGTTTCCGGAACGGCGCTCGCTATGGCCTTGCTGGTGTCGCCATCGGCGCTGCACTCCCAACGCAGTTCTGAGCGACTCCCCAACACGATTACTTCGATCAGCGACGCCGACAAGCAGCAGGGCGCCAAGGCGCACCCGGAACTGCTTGCTGAGTTTGGCGGCGCGATGAGCGGTCCGACGGCCGCCTATGTCGAACAGGTGGGCAAGACTATCGCAGTCCAGTCGAGCCTTTCCAATGCGCGTGACGATTTCACCGTCACCCTCCTCAATTCATCGGTCAACAACGCCTTCGCGATCCCCGGCGGGTATGTCTATGTGACCCGCCAGCTGACCGCGCTGATGAACAATGAGGCTGAGCTGGCAGCGGTTCTCGGCCACGAGGTTGGCCACGTGGCGGCCCAGCATGGCAAGAAACGGCAAAAGGCCGCGACGCGAAACTCGGTGCTGGGCGTGCTAGGCACGATCCTGTCGGGTGTGTTGCTTGGGGACAGCGCGCTGGGGCAGCTCGGCCAGAGGGTATTTTCCCAGGGATCGCGGCTACTAACCCTAAAATACTCGCGCGGGCAGGAGATCGAGTCCGACAACCTCGGTATCCATTATCTCGGCAGGGCAGGTTACGATCCGCGCGCGATGTCGACTGTGCTGGAAAGTCTGGCGCGGCAAAATGCGCTCGAAGCTCAGCTACGCGGCACCTCAAACCAGGTCCCCGAATGGGCCTCGACCCACCCCGATCCGGCGTCGCGGGTCCGCGATGCTCGGAACCGAGCGGGCGCGAATGCGACCGGTGTCAACAATCGCGACACATTCCTATCCCGGCTTGCGGGCCTCACCTATGGCGACGACCCCAAACAAGGGATCATCGATGGCCGCAATTTCGTGCATCCGGAATTGCGGATCACTTTCCAGATTCCCAACGGTTTTTACATGGTCAACGGGACGCGCGCGGTTTCGATCGCGGGTCAGTCGGCCAAGGCGCAATTCACCGGCGGTCCCTATAACGGCGATCTCGACAGCTATGTCAGGGCGGGTTTCGCGGCGGTCAGCGGCAATCAGCAACAGATTACGCCACAGGAAATCAGGCGACTTACAATCAACGGGTTGCCGGCCGCCTATGGCATTGCGCGGGTAAACAGCAGCAACCAGCAGGTGGACGTTCTGGTCTTCGCTTACGAATTCGCGCAGGATCGCGCCTTCCATTTCGTGACCCTGGCGCCTGCGGGGCAGACGAACATGTTTTCACCGATGATCAATTCGATGCGCAGGATTTCGCCGACGGAGGCTGGTCAGGTAAAACCGCGCAAGATTTCCGTCGTGACTGTCGCCAGAGGTGACACGCTGCAATCGCTGGCTTCGCGCATGGCTTATGAGGACGCGCCGCTCGAACGGTTCCTTGTGCTCAACGGCCTTTCGTCGAATGCGGTGCTGCGCGCGGGCGACAAGGTAAAATTGGTCACCTATTGATTTTGGGATTTTTCCGTTGCGCCAAATGAAAAGGGCGGCGAGTTGCCTCGCCACCCCAATCATTCTTGGAGTATTGCTCGCTATTAGGTAGCGGCCATACCCGACGAAGTGTTCTCGAACGTGGTCGAGACCTGCGAGCCCAGACCCTGGACAGCGCTGATCATGGCAACCGCGATGAGGGCAGCGATCAGGCCATATTCAATGGCGGTCGCGCCGTCTTCGTTACGGAAGAACTTGTTGATGAACTTCATTGGTAGTCTCTTGGTTTGCAGTCTTCAGTACCCGGTCCGAATGAATACGAATTTCTCATAGACGATTTTTTCATTAGGCGGCATTTCTTGCTAAATGTTTAATCCTAGCCGCCCTGTGCCTCGGCGGATGCGCTGGATACATCTTCCCATATTTCGATGGCCTCGCTGGTGAAGCCGGTCAGGGCCCCAAGCATGGTCAGAACTATGAAGGCGAGGATCAGGCCGTATTCCGCGGCAGTCGCCCCGCGAGTGTTGTCGGTCAGCTTTCGAAGAAGTTGAGCCATTCCTGAGATATCCTGCTAATCATTCGAGGACATTCGGCATTTGCGCCTTCGAGGCCTAACAATTTGCTAATCGGCGGTGTTAACGTGCAAAATTTCTCGAGACTGATGCTGGTGGTCGCGGCTGCGCTTGTCCGGTCCGACGGTCGTGTACTCCTGCACCGCCGTGCCCTCGACTCTTTACACGGAGGCCTATGGGAGTTTCCGGGCGGCAAGGTAAGTGACGGCGAAACACCGGAAATAGCCCTGGTGCGAGAGCTTTCCGAGGAACTTGACATTGCGGTGCAGGAAAGTGACCTCACGCCGGTCGGTTTCGCCAGCGGACAAATCGAGGGAACTTCGCGGCCGGGATCACTTGTCATTCTTCTTTACACCTGCGCTCGTTGGCAGGGAGAGCCGCGCTGTGTCGAAGGTACGGATATCGGCTGGTTCGACCGGGCGACGCTAGGGCGTCAGGACATGCCGCCGCTCGACTATCCCCTTGCCCGACAGCTCAAAGCGTTGCTTGCAAGCTAGTTCTAGGCGCTTGCCAAAGCGCGTGGGGCTTTCTATGTGCCCCTTTCTCGCGCGCCCGTAGCTCAGCTGGATAGAGTTCCTGACTACGAATCAGGCGGTCGGAGGTTCGAATCCTTCCGGGCGCGCCATTTTTTTCAGTAGTTTAATTGTATTTTTCTGTCGGGTTCCGCTTGGCGCTAGAGCAATAGGTTTCACTCAGGTTTCACGGTCAGGCCGACCCGTCTTATTTTTGCTTAGGCCCCCACGGGGTCACTTCAGAAAATGGGGCCCATTCCGTCGCTTATTCTTCCAGCCCGATCCTGCGAGGGCCCCCCCCCTTTTTTTTGATCTGGTTCCATACGCGCACCCTTACCTAGTATTCTGCGCGTGCGATGACCAGGTTTTGAAATTGGTGCGCAGCACGGCTCTAAATGCGGCGCTGCAGGTTCCCCTCGTTGGCAATGGGCATTTCCTGCGCAGCCCGCTTGGCTTCCTGTCGCATTGCGGTGAGCGTACCGCTGAATGGTGGGTGGTGCCGGTTACCTTGGATGTTGAGAGGCAACGAATAGGACTGCAGGAGCTCATCCTCCAACAGCCAAGGATCCCCGCTCATTGTCCAAGACCGGTCATGTCCGCTTTCCACGAATTTCGCCCGGAAACCGCCTGTCTGGAAGCGACAACATTGCGGACATCGGATGCTTCTCCATTGTTGCCTTAAGGCGGACGTTTGCTAGCCTACCTCAATCGGCTGTTCGCGTTGAGGCAGATGAACAGGCCGTTGCCATAAGGTCTGGTTAGGAGAGGACAATGCTGACTGATCTGTCGAGCCGAGCGTTGAGCAAGGCTGGCGGCGCTCTCGTCGAGGGCATCGATGCCAGTAAGCCGATGGACAAAGACACCGCCAATGATCTTTACGATCTTTATCTCCGTCACGGTTACCTGCTGCTGCGCGACCAGCATTTGACCCCGCAGCAGCACATCGACTTTTCCCGAGCTTTCGGGGGGCTGGACATTCACCCCATCGAGCAAATCCGTCTGCCGGACTACCCGGAAATAATCGAACTGAGTATTCGGCCAAAGGCTGAAGGCTTGGAAAAACCCGACGAGATCGTCGGGCAAATTCCCTGGCATTCCGATCTGACATACACGGACAATCCCAGCCGGGGCGCCGTGCTATATGCAAGGGAAGTACCCGAAGAGGGCGGCGAGACCGGGTTCGTGGACACCGCAGCGGCCTACGATGCCCTCGACGAAGAAACAAAACGTCGGATCGATGGCCTGGAGATGATCCACAGCGGCGGACAGGTCACACAGTCGGCCGTGAAGACACTCGAAGAGAGAAACAGGGCGTCGGCAGGCGATGCACGCAAGCCAGACAGCAATGCCAAATCAGCGGCCCCGATGGTCGATACCGGTCCCGACACTTTCCCGCCCGTGATACACCCCTTGGTGGTGGTCCACCCCGAGGCGGGGCGAAAGGTGCTGAATATCAGCCCCGCTTTTGCGCGACGCATTTTGGGTCTGCCAGAAGCGGAAGCCGATAACCTTCTCAAAAAGTTGGTCTCCCATGCCACAGCGCCGGAGCGGGCATATGTTCACACGTGGCGCGTGGGCGATATTGTGATCTGGGACAACTGGCGCACGATGCACATGGCTGCGGGCTGCAAGGCAAAGTACCGCCGACTCATGCATCGCACGACACTCAGCGCGGATTATCAAATGGGCAGGATCGCCGCATAGGGCATGGCTTGATGGTTCAGCGAGAGTGAAAGGCAATCTCGTGCAAAGTCAGACGAGCTTCATGCATTTCAATGGTGCCCTCGATCAGCCCGACCTATTGATCGACCTGCTCCAGGCCAACGGACCCTACAGTCTGTGGATCAAAAGAGTCTTTCCGACCGAGGAAGCTTATCGGGCGGTAAACCCGCATCACAAACCCGGCGATGCTCTCGCGCCAACCTTCAGGGCCGACCTTGCATATGACAACAAGGTCCTGATGGAGGGGGCAGAGCCTATCCTGCACAATCCGGTTTTCCTCGACCACGCTTCAAGGCTCTATAGCAGCTCCGTAATTGTGCCGGAGCTCATATACGTCAACCTCTCCGCACCGGCTCAGCGTGACCAGATCATCGGCGGCGCGCATCGCGACACGCCGAATTTCCGTGGGCTCGACAAAGATGAATGCCCATATTGGCTCCTGCACATTATGAATCACAGTGGGCTGTTCGAGCGCTGGCAGGTCAAGACGGCAACGGCAGTATGCTGGTATTATCTTGGTGAGGGCGGAGAATTCTGGTGCTGGCCAAATGGCCCTGAAACCACTCCGCTCGCCATACCGCCTGCATGGAATACCGGGATCATGGCCGACAATGATCACATGTTCCATGCGCCTGCCCCTTGTGGCAGCCCGCCGTTCCGATCGATGGACAGCATGACCATCGATGCAACCATCCGGGGCGACGAAGGCCGTGGCTGGATCGTAGAAAATGGGTCCGACCCGGTCGCGAGCTACCGCCGTGACGACGTACGACTGGCGCTCTACTGGCGCGCGGAGGTCTTCAAGGATGAACGCGCCCGAGAGATTCGCGACCAGCATCTGGACGATCTCACGATCGAGCAGGCTATTGATGTGCTTGTTTCCGATATGTCACGAAGGGGTGTTGAAATCGATCCAGGAGAGGACCCGGTCAACAACGGCGACGTCATAGTCGCACTCTCGCAATTCTACGGTGCGACTCCGCCCCTCGTCCATCTCGACGACGTCCCGCCGGTCGCGGCCTAAAGAGAAAGTTGAGGAGATTGCCGCCAGCAATCTTCTCGGAAGTTCAGTTCCAGCGGTTGTCAGGGTTATGGACCGAAACGGTGTGCTCCATCGGTTCGCTAAAGTTCGGCTCGAGCGTCTTGCAAATCATCCAGTCGTCACGGTCAATGCTGCGTTGATCGCACAGCGCAAGCGGATGATCTTGCGGCGGCGGAGTAAGTGAGCGCCAGACATTGATCACTTCGAACCGGAGATACCGCTCAAGCATGTCTTGGCCGAACTCTCGGCGCACGATGTCCCGGCAATTCCCGTAGGTTCTGTCCATGTGGACATATTGTGCGGCGGGGGCAAAGCCGCTGCGCCCTGTGTCGCGGAGGACCCAGCTTCCCGGAAAGGTGAGGGCGCAAGCACCTCCAGTCACGGAAAGCACACGCTCTCGCACCAAAGGCACATAGTCCGCCTCGACCCACTCTTGGTCTTCCCATTGACCGTCCTCGACCGGCAAGCGGAGCAATTCAAAGCCTTCGCGGCTCAGCGAGGGCGGCTCCGGCAGGTCGCGCGCATCATGTATTTCGACTGCATGAGCAGCGGTTTTCAGCGTCGTCCACTCAGGGCGGAAATTACTCGAAGCATAGTCGTCGCGCTTTTCCGCCGCGAAATTGAGTAATGCCTCCGTCATTCAGCTATGACGACCTCACAGGCGTCGCTGAACACGACCTCGCGGCTGACATGGGCGTTCCCGTGCGGCCCGCCGCCCCATGACATCATCACCGTCGTATAGACTCCCGGTCCACCGGCAACGAGCACCAGCAATTGTTCGGGCCTGGCAATCGTCGGAACGATGCGTTCGGGATCGGGCGAGGGCAGGCCGGTGCGGGCGCGGTTTATAGTCTCGGCGGTGTTGACGGCGCGCGCCTGCAATTCGCTGGCGATCCGCTCGCGGTCATAGCCAGCTTGCGAAAGGAACAGCGCATGGTCGGGGTTGAGGACTACGACGATCGAGCCGTTGGGCAGACCTGCGTTGTTGTGAGCAATGCCCGATATAGTCGCGGCCAATACCTCGATGATGCGGTCCGCCATTGGTGAGCCGTCGGGGCTGGGCGAGATCATCACCGAGATCGGTGCACCGACACAGGCGACCGTAACCGCGCCCTGATCCGCCTCGAAGCCCAGCGAGGTGTGCAGGGGCGGGAAGGGGCTGCTCGCTTCGTCCTCGGCGAGGCAATATGCGATCGATCCGGGCTGTCCGAGCAGCGACATGGCGGACTCACCGGGCCAGACGCCCCCCAGATTGATGAGACACAGGCGCAGCGCCCGCCCGATGCAAAGGTTTGCCTGGTGGCCGTATCCAAGCGCGCCGAAGCCGCTGGCGACGCCAGCTTCGGCAATCGCCGGGCCGTTGACGATAACTAGAGGCGCAACCTGGTGCGTCGTCACCTGGAACTCGGTCGAATCCATGCGCGGATCGCACACCGCCATGACGGCGGCAATTACCACTGGGAATTGCTCGGGCTTGCACCCGGCCATGACCGCGTTGATCGCCACTTTCTCGATCGTGGCTTCGCCCAAGTTAGGGCCGACTTCGCCGAGGATGAGGTCGGCGTCGTAACCGGCCATCGCCGCCATCTCGAGCATTTCGGCGACGCGCTCCTCGGTCGGCAGGATGACCGGCAGGCCATCGGTTGCCTTCAGCCGGTAAAGCTCGTCCTGAAGTGTGGCCTCACTCGCACCCTCGATCCGCGCCGAGGTCAGGTCAGGCAGCACGAGCCACCGCCCCTTGCCATGACGCCACCAGGGCGGGAGCGACTTCGTGAGCGATTTCGGCGATGCGCGCATGGCCAGTTCCGGCGACAGGATGGGGCAATTGCACCCGCGGCACGTCGGGCATGCCGACGGAGCGCGCGACGAAGCCGCTCGCCTCGGTGAATTTCTCGGTGATGAGCGCGGCCACGGGAATTCCCGCGCGCGCAAGGTTCACCGCATCGCGGGTCGCACTCGATGTGCAGCTTCCGCAGTGGCCCATGGCCGTGATCGCGACATCGTTGTTCGCGGCGATCTCGGCGATGCTTTCCGGCGGAGCGAGCAGCGAGGCGTTGGGAAACTCGTAGAGCGTTATTACCGGCTTATCGAGATGGTCGCCCAGGGCATCGCCGACGGCCTTGAGCAGATTGGACGCGTCGAAGAACATGTTCGATACCAGCGCCACACGCAGGCCCGGCCCGCTGGCATCGCTGGACAAGGTATAGGGTGTGATCGCGACGCGCGGTGCGGCGCGCGGATCGAGGATCGTGAGCTGGGTCATTGAGTCTGCTCCTCTCGTTTATTTCGTTCATACCACATCACGCGGTTTCGAACACCAGCGGGATGTAGTTGGGGCCGTTGATGAAGTTCGCCGGATGGGTCGTGGCTTCGCCGTCCAGTCCAAGCGACTTGATGTGGGGCAGCAGTTCCTCCCAGAACAGGCGCAGTTCCATGCGTGCGAGGAACTGCCCCAGGCAGACATGAGCGCCATGCCCAAAGGCGAGGTGCTGATTGTCCGGCCGGTCGATGCGGAAGCTGTAGGGATCGTCCCAGACCGCCTCGTCGCGGTTGGCGGAATAGTAACTCAGCATCAACAGGTCGCCTTTGGCGATCTTGCGCCCGGCAACTTCTGCATCCTGCGCGGCATTGCGCATGAAATGCTTGACCGGCGTGGTCCAGCGTACGGCCTCTTCGGCCATGGAGGGGATAAGCGAAGGATCGGCCCTGAGCTTGGCGAATTCGCCGGGATGCTGCGCCAGCGCCCAGTATCAGCACGCAAGCCAACAGCATGACCTGCGTGGTCTGGGCCATGGCGATGGTAACGGTGCCGGCACTCATGAGCATTCCGCCAACAGGCATCACGATGCGAACGGGGAACTTGTCGATGATGCGCCCGGCCAGCGCTCCCCAGATCGCCATTCCAACCAGCAGCGCTATCAGGCCGCTGTTCATCTGGGTGCGGGTAAGGTCGAATTCCTCGCTTATAGGCAGGACGAGCAGGCCGAAGACATAGACCGTGCTGCCAATCGCGAGACCGGAGCACACCAGTCCGGCGCCAATTACGCTCCATCCGCGATAGAGGCCGAACCGGAAGGCTGATTGACCGTGTCTTAGCCCCCTAGAACTGTGCCACTGTGTTTTCGAGGGAGGAGCATGAGATG
>CAZRVW010000046.1:0-4838 GCA_964603645.1 uncultured Novosphingobium sp.
GAAACCCTATTAGAGAAACCCAATATCACTGGCCCAGCCTCAGGGGGCTAGACAAATGCCCGCGCCGCCTTCACCCTGTGCCGCGAGGCATGGCCAGTCATGCAGAAGAACGCCGCGGGCCAGATCGTCCTGGTCGCATCGACGGCGATATACGGCATGCCCGCCTCGGTGCCCTATTCCACCGCCAAGGCCGCCTACATCGGCCTCACCCGCAGCCTCGCCGCTGCGGGCGAGGCATGCAACGTCAAGGTCAACATGGTCAGTCCGGCAGGCGCGACGCGGATGTCGGAAAACATGGAAGACGGCGAGTTTCGCGACTGGTTCCTGCAAACCTGCCGCGCCGATCTCATCTCGCCGCTCGTCGGCCTGCTGTGCCATGAAAGCTGCCCGGTGAACGGCGAGCTGTTCGTCGCGGGCGGAGGGCGCATCGCGCGCACCGTGATCGGCGAAACGGACGGCTGGATCGATCCCGACATGACAGTCGAGCAGCTCGCCGCCGCCATGCCGCAGATTGTCGCCGAAGAGCCGCGCGCCCACCCGCGTACGACCAGCGAAGCGCTTGGCCTGTTCATGGAGACGATGGGCTTCAGCCTGAGCGAGCCCTCGACCGGTTTGGGAACGGTCAAGACCGGCGGCGCAGAATCTGGCGACTAGGGTCGGACGACTAGCCGGCCGCTTCCCATTGCGGAATGGTAAGGCGTTGGCCGGACTTGGGGTCGTCGACTTCTTCCATGACCACCCGCACCGGATCGCCAATGCGGAATTCGTCAGGCGCCTTGCCGACTCCGTTGCCGATCACGAGCACGCCCGGCGCATCGTCCACCGACACTACAAGAACTGCATAGGGCACATGGTCCGCAAGGCCGGGATTGACCGGGTGATGGACCACCGCCACCGATTCGACCTTGCCCGCCCCCGCGCTTTCGAAATGCTGCAGCTCGAAACTCTGGCAAGAGTGGCACACGCCCTCCGGCGGGTGCTGGAACTGCGCGCACTTGCTGCATTGCTGAATGACCAGTTTGCCGCTCGTGAAGAACGCAGTGGTCGAGTGGTCGAGAGCGGGAAGTGCCCAGCCATCTCCCAGCACCCGGGTCATGTCGATGCTCCAAAAACAATGGCGCTGCCCGGCGCATAGCCGGGGCCGCCGACCATCAGGGCATGCTCGACATTACTGACCTGGCAGGTGGACTCGCCCCTGATCTGCCGCACCGATTCGTTCACCATTTGCATCCCATGGATATAGGCTTCGGCAAGGTTGCCGCCGCTGGTGTTGAAGGGAAGTTTCGCGTCGGCGCCGACCAGAGCACCGCCGGAAACGAATTCTTCGATCCCGTCGGGTGGCGCAAAGCCCATATCGCACATGGCGATCATCACGGCGCCAGTGAAATTCTCGTAAAACTGTACCACGTCCATGTCGGTGGGCCCAAGCCCGGTATAGCCCCACAGGTTCTCCGCCACCTGTCCATAGAAGGACGAGGCGAGATTGTCGGGCGCATAGGTCCCGAACTGGGGGCCGATCCCCTGCGCCGCGCCGACGATCCATGCCGGGCTTTTGGGTCCATCTTTCGCCCGCGCCGCGCTGCTCACGATCACCGCCGCCGCGCCGTCGTTCTCGGGACAACAATCGAACAGGTGATAGGGCGTCACGATCCAGCGCGAGGCGTGATACTGCTCCCGGGTCAGCGGCTTGCCGTATTTCAGCGCGCGCGGGTTGTTTTGGGCGTTGGCGTAACAGGCCATTGCGATGTCGCACAGCGCCTCCTGCGAGATGCCGTGATCGTGCATGAAGCGAGCGGTGTGCAGCGCGCACTGCTGCGCGGGAGTAAGCAGACCGTAGGGCCCGTTGAACGCCAACAGCCCGCTCATGGTGCCGCCAGCTCCACCAGCCTGTCCGAAACGGCCGAATTGTCCCTGGCACAGCGCCCGAAAGACGACGACGTTCTCGGCATACCCTGCCGTCACCGCCGCATCGGCGAGCATCATGGCTGCCGCCACACTGTTGCCGCCCGATCCGGTCGTCGCCGCCCATCTGAGGTTTTCGATACCCAGAGCGGCAGCGAGGCGCGTCGGTCCGTTGCGGGTGTCGCTATAGCTGATGAAACCGTCGATCTCGCTGAGCGCGATCCCAGCATCCTCGGCGGCGGCCATGATCGCGATGCAGGCGAGCTGGAATTCGGTGTGGGGCGAATCGCCATATTTGTAATAGGCGGATTCGCCGATGCCGGTGACGGCGCTCTTCCTGTCCAAGCCTGTTCCCCTTCCCATTCCTCTCGCGGCCCGGCAAGCGAGCCCGGCGCATTGCGCGACCGCATTGGCCGCGCGCACACTGGCTTTGTCTGGACCGGTCCGGCGCGGAATTCAAACGATCATATGGACCGGGCCGGCCAGGTCGCTTCAAATTGGCGCCGATCGCCTCGCAAGCGAATCAGGCAGCGAAATGGTGCGTCAGCCAGTTGCGCAGCTCAAGCGTGCGCTGGTCTGCGTCGAGCAGGTCGTCGTCGATGCCCCATTTCCAGGCGATGTCCTTGCGCGCAGGATCGGCATGCAGGCGCATCATGTCTGCATGATACTCTTCCAGCGCCGCCGCGTCGGCAAAGGTGCCCTGCGCGATCAGTTCGTCTTGCCGCGCCATGGCGAGCGCCGCGATTTCGGCAAGGTCGTATTCGGGATGATACTGCCAGGCCCAGAACGTCCCCGCGCCGTGACGCACTTCGAGCGCCTGCACCGGGGTGAAGTCATTGCCCGCCAGCAGCACCGCGCCTTTGGGCAGCCGCGTCACGATGTCGCCATGTGAGGTAAACCCGTCGAAGGCAGGGCGTTTGCCCGCAAAAAGCGGATGATCCCAGCCTGCCAGCGTCAGGGCGACTTTGCGAGCAATGCCGAATTCGCGGCCCTTCGGGTTCCTCTCGCAGCTCCCGCCCGCCGCGACCGCCGCAAGTTGCGCCGCCCAGCAGCTTCCTGCCTGGGGAACGCCCCTTTCGAAAAACCCGCGGCAGGTATCGATATGCCGCTGGACCACAGCGTCCGCCGCCGAGAAGAACAGGTTGGAGCCCGTCCAGCACACGCCAGCATAGGCTCCATTATCGATCTGCGGTGGCTCGGCAAGCGAGATAAAGGCAATATCGATCATGGCCTCGTCGACGAACCGGCCGAGCATGCGCTTGAACAGCAGAGACGCTTGGGTCGCGCCTACCTTTGCCAGCGAGTCCATGCCCGCCTGATCGTAGCCTTCGATGACCAGCAGCCTGCCTGGCAGCGCGATCATGCCAGCATCGCCCTACGAAAGCGCATCGCCATTGACCGTGATGCGGTAAAGCAGCCGCTCGTATTCCTCGTAATCGTTGAGCGCGGCGTGCTGGACGATGCGGTTGTCCCACATGACGACGCTGTCCTTCTCCCAGCGGAAGCGGCACTGGAAATCCTCGCGCACTCCATGTGCGAGCAGGAAGGAAATGAGCGGCGCGCTTTCCTCCTTCGTCCAGCCCTTGAACCGGTCGGTGAACATCGGATTGACATAGAGCGCCTCGCGCCCGGTTGCCGGGTGGCGGATGATCACAGGATGCTCGACTTCCTCGGTGATGACCTCGCTACGGCGGTAGGTGATCGGCCCGTCGCCATCGTATTTCTCGAGCGCGGTGGGCGAGGTGTAGGCGTCTTTCGCGGAATGGATCGCGATCAGGCCGCGCAGCATGTCCTTGAGGCCCTCGGACAGAGTATCGAAGGCCAGCTGCTGGTTGGCAAACAAGGTATCGCCGCCCTGCGGGGGCACGATATGCGCGTGGACAATCGAGCCGAGACTCGGCTTTTCGAAGAAGCTGTTGTCCGAATGCCAGCCGACGCCGAAGCTTGCTGCGGTCCCGGCGGGCTTGTGCATCCTGATGATCTCGGGATGGTCCTCCATCCCGTTGACGATGGGATGAACCTCAAGCGAGCCGAAGCGCTCGGCAAACCGCCGATGATCGTCGAAAGTGAGCCGCTGATCGCGAAAGCCGATCGCGCCATAGGTGAACAGCGCAGTGCGTATTTCCTCAAAAGTCTCGTCCGAAAGATCGCCCGATAGATCGACGCCGGAAATCTCCGCGCCCATCGCGCCGGTCAACCGCTTGGCGGTAATCGTGCTGAATTGTTGGTCTGGCATGGCGTGCGACTCTTGCGGTTGTCGGCGAAGGCGGTAACCCGGCATTGGCTGCATTCAAACGGATATTTGATCGGGCGAAAGCCTGACATGCCATGACCGCGAGGCCCCATGCGCGACCTAGACCAGACAATCAATGCGGCGGTCCAGCCCCTTACCGACGCGCTCTCGGCCTTCATCTTCTATTCGGTGAACATCGGCGGGGCGGATTTGCCGCTGATCGTCTGCTGGCTGATCGTCGGCGCGCTGTTCTTCACGGCCTACCTCGGTTTCATCAATCTGCGCGGCTTTCGCCACGCCATTCACATCGTAAGCGGACGCTACGCCGATCCCGAGCGCAGCGGCGAGATCACCCATTTTCAGGCGCTGACCGCGGCCGTTTCGGGAACCGTCGGTATCGGCAACATCGCTGGCGTTGCGGTCACCGTCTCGCTGGGCGGGCCGGGCGCGGTGTTCTGGCTCGCCTTTGCCGGATTAGTGTGCATGACCACCAAGTTCGTCGAATGCACGCTGGGCGTGAAATACCGGCAGATCAATGCCGACGGAACCTCGTCGGGCGGGCCGATGTACACTCTCAGGAACGGTCTTGCCGCGCGCGGACTTGGCGGCCTCGGCAATGTGCTGGGCAAGTTCTACGCACTTGCCATCGTCATCGGCTGCCTCGGCATCGTGACGGTGATCTACATTATCGTGGCATTGGCGG
>CAZRVW010000046.1:4848-16006 GCA_964603645.1 uncultured Novosphingobium sp.
CGGCAACATGTTCCAGTCCAATCAGGCCTATCGCCAGCTCCTCGAAGTGACGGGCGGCAGCGCCTCCGCGATGCAGGGCATGGGCTGGATCGTGGGACTGGCGATGGCCGTGCTGGTCGCAGCGATCATCATCGGCGGTATCACCGCAATCGCACGGGTCACTTCAAAACTCGTGCCCTTCATGGTGCTGATCTATGTGATCCTCGCGCTCGCGGTGCTCGCCTTGAATGCAGAGCGGGTCCCGGCCGCCCTGGCGGCGATCCTCTCCGGTGCGTTCACAGCGAACGGAATGGCGGGCGGCGCACTTGGCGTGATGATCCTCGGTTTCCAACGCGCAGTTTTCTCAAACGAGGCGGGGATCGGATCGGCGGCCATTGCCCATTCGGCGGTGCGCACCGATACGCCGCTGACCGAAGGCTTCGTGGCCCTGCTGGAACCCTTCATCGATACGGTGGTGATCTGCACGCTGACGGGTCTGGTGCTGGTCACGACCTTCGAAACCGAGGCGTTGACCGGCAGCGGGCTGGTCGGCATCGAGCTGTCTTCCGCCGCTTTCGCAGAGACCTTCGCGTGGTCGCCGGTGCCGCTCGCGGCCGTCGCCTTCCTGTTCGCCTTCTCGACCATGCTTGCCTGGGCCTATTACGGCACCAAGGGCTGGACCTTCCTGTTCGGACATGGCCGCAAGCGCGAGCTGATCTTCAGCCTGATCTTCTGCGTGTTCATCGTCATCGGCGCCTCGGTCGAGCTCGGCGCGATCCTCGACTTTGCCGATGCGCTGATTTTCGTGATGGCAATCCCCAACCTGATCGGGCTCTACATCATGGCACCGGAGATCCGGGCGGATCTCAAGGCCTATTGGTCCAACAGACCCGCGGCCTGAACCGCGCGCGTCAGCCTATGGCGCCGCTGCGGCGCAGTTCGTCGGCATCGATTCCGGCTTCGGCCAGCACTTCGGCGGTGTGCTCGCCCAATTGGGGCGCGACGCGCGAAAGCTTCCACGGCGATGCGGGCAGCGCATAGGGTGCGCCGGGATAGCGCACCGTCTTGCCAAGCTGCGGCTGCTGCATCTCGACCTGAAACCCTCGCGACTTGTAATGCTCGTCCTCGAAGGCCTCGTCGGGCGAATAGATGATCCCGACCGGGATATTGGCCTTCTGAGCGCTGACAAAGAAATCGTAGGCATTCATCCGGCTGCTGGCGAAAGCGAGCGCTTCGCGCGCGGCGCTGAAAATCGCGGTGACTTCATCGTCCTCGCCGATCTTGGCAATGTCGAGGACCGGATGCTGCGTGCCCATTTCTAGGAACACGGTCTCCTCGAACTCGGTGTCGAAGCCAAGCTCGCGGAACCACTCCAGCATCAGCACGAATTGCTTGGCCGTGCGCGGCGGCAACCCGGTGTTGACGTAGCGCCCGTCCTTGCAGCGATACTGCGTCGGCAACGAAATATAGGGACTGGCGTGGCGTCCGGTCTGGCGCTGGAGCAACGTCTTGGCCACGAGCCAGTTATAGGACGACAGCTCGGTCGTCACATTTGCCGCGGCATTGAGCGACACGTCGATCTTCTGACCCGAGCCACCCGCTTCCCGGAAGATCAGCGCGGTCAAGGCGGCCTGCACGGCGAAAGACGCTCCCATGGACTGGGCATGATCGCCCATCGGGCGGATCGGCGGCAGTTCGTGGTCGTCATAGCCACAGGCAAAGGCGACGCCGCCACTGGCGATAAGCGTGAGGTCGGTGGCCAGCTCCATGGCGCGCGGTCCTTCCGGACCGAATGGCGTGATCGAAACGTGAATCAGTCGCTCCAGCGCGCCTGTCAGTACGTCGTCGCCAAGACTTGCCGCGGCGAGCACGCCGGGGTCTTCGGCTTCGAGCAGCAGGTCCGCGCCGCCAATCAGCCTGAGCAGGGCATCCCGGCCTTCAGGCACGGTCCAGTCGAGCGCAACGCCCCGCTTCGACGTGTTGTAATGCCACCAGTTGAGGCTGCGCTCAGGGTCGGGCACGTCGTCGACGAAGGGCGCATAGCTGCGCGATGCCGCGCCTTCGAGCGGCTCGATGACCACCACGTCGGCGCCCATGTCGGCCAGCAGCTTGCCGATAAAGGCGCAGCGATCGCTCGCCAGTTCGATCACGCGGATGCCAGACAGGGCGCTCATATCACGCCCTCCTCGCGCAGCTGCGCCACTTCGGCTGCGTCCATGCCCAGCAGGCCGGTCAGCACTTGCTCGTTATGTTCGCCAAGGCACGGCGCACCGCGTTCCATGACCTGCGGGGTTTTCGACATGCGCACCGGCAGGCCATCGACCCGCACCTTACCCATCGCGCTGTGCTCGACTTCGGGCCACAGCTCCATCCAGTCGTTGCCCGGATCGTTATCGATCCGCTCGCGCGCATCGAGAACGGCGGCGGCGGCGAGACCTGCCCCCTGCAAGCGCTTGTGCAGCGCATGCTTGTCCTGCCCCGCGCACCATGCGTCCATCCGCCGGTCCAACTCGTCCTGCGCCGCAACCCGGCCTTCAAGACTCTGCCATTGCGGATCGCTGGCCCAGTCCTCGCCGATTTCTGAAGCGAGCGCCTGCCAGTCCGCATCGCTGCGGCAGGCAATCGCGATCCACTGGTCCTCGCCCTGAGTGCGGTAGATGCCGTGCGGCGCCATGGCCTGCCATTCGCTGCGGTTGCCCACCGGCCTGCCCTCGCGGCGCGCCTTACGGCCATTGACGGTATAATCCAGCAGCGCCGGCCCATGCAGGGTCAGCCCGGTATCGCAGCAGGCCATGTCGACCCATTGCCCCTCGCCGGTGCGCATGCGGTGAAAGAGCGCCAGCAGGATCGCGATCGACATGTAATGCCCACCGGTGTGGTCCATGTAGCTGAAGCCCCAGCCCGCCGGTTCCATGCCGGGAAGACCGGAATTGTGGGTGAGACCCGAAAGCGCCTGAACGATCGGCCCCCAGGTCTTGAAGTCGCGGTAGGGCCCGGTGTGGCCGAACCCGCAATTGGAAACATAGATGATGTCGGGCTTGATCTCGCGAAGCCGCTCATAGCCGAAGCCCAGCCGTTTGAGCACGCCCGCCGCGAAGTTCTCTGTAACAACGTCGGACTTCGCGACAATTTCTTCCAGGATTTCGCGTCCACGCGGGGTCTTGAGATTGAGCGTGATACCCAGCTTGCCGACATTGTGGTTGTTGAAGCCGCCGCCAAGGTCGGTCCCGCGCCGCTCGTCGACGAACGGCGGCACATTGCGCAGCACGTCCCACGCGCCGTTGTTGGTCGGATCCTCGATGCGGATCACTTCCGCACCGAAGGCCGCCATCCATTTGGTCGCAGCGGCTCCCGCCAGCTGTCCGGTGAAATCGCAGAACCGTATGCCCTTGAGCGCGCTCATCCGGTCACATCCCTGCCTCGCATTCGCTTTTGTGGATCGGTGCGGTGTAAAGGCAAAAACTTCAAGGGGCTTTACCGTTTCCATTCATCCCCAGCGACAATAGACCTATCAGCCCTCTTCGAGTTCGCTGGGAGGGAGAGCCCGTGGCAAGCAGCGCCGAGATGACGACGCGCGACGAGTGGCGCGCATACTGGCCGGTAGTGCTTGCCGGTGTCTTCGGGGTCGGGCTCACCTCTGTCCACGTCTATACCATCGGCACGTTCATCAGTCCGCTCGAAGCGGAATTCGGCTGGACTCGGGCGCAGATCAGCGCCGGTGTCGGCGTCTCGACCATGCTGGGTGCAATATTCGGTCCGGTGGTCGGCATGCTGATCGACAGGTTCGGCCCGCGCCGCCTCGCCCAGCCGGGCGCGCTCGTGTTCTACGCCGCAACTGCTGCGATTTCGCTTGCCACCTCCAATGTCTGGCTGTGGTGGTTCATGTGGGCAGCGGTGGCCACGGGTGGCCTGATGATCAAGCCGGTGATCTGGACATCGGCAGTGGCAGGCCTGTTCGACAAGGCTCGCGGCTTTGCACTTGCCGTTACCCTGTGCGGAACGGCGCTTGCCTCTGCCCTGATGCCGATCGTTTCTACCAGCCTGATCGACAGTTTCGGCTGGCGAACGGCCTATGTCGCGATGGCCGGGATCCTGTTCCTCGCAACCTTCCCGCTCTTCTGGTTCTGTCTCGACAGCGCGGCGGACAGGAAGCGCCGCAGTCCTGCCGAGGCTACCGCCTCTACCCCCGTGCTCACCGGCCTGGGCGTCAGGGAAGCTCTCTTGACGTGGCGCTTCTTCAAGCTGGCGCTCGCGGCCTTCATCTTCACCTTTTGCGCGACAGGGATCGTCGCCAACCTCGTGCCGATCCTCACCTGGATGGAGGTCGGCAGGACGCAGGCGGCGGCCATTGCCGGTCTCGCGGGGCTGACTTCGGTCGTCGGACGGCTGACGACCGGCTATCTGCTCGACCGGTTCAATCCCAATATTGTCGGCGGAATTTCCGTCTTGTTCCCTGTCATTACCTGCGCGCTGTTGCTGACTGCGGGCACTTCGGTGCCGCTAATGATTCTCGCCGTGGTGATTATGGGGCTAGCGCTCGGCGCGGAGCTGGACGTGATCGCCTACCTCACCGCGCGCCATTTCGGCACGGCCCGCTATGGGACGATCTTCAGCATTGTCTCGTCGCTGTGGTCGCTCGCCGTGTCGATCGGCCCGACTCTGGCGAACCATGTCTATGACCGGACGGGGGGCTATTCCCCGGTGTTCTGGGCCTATATTCCGCTGTTCGTCATCGTGTCGCTGTGCCTAATGACGCTGGGCACGCTGCCCGATTTCAGCAAGCAACCCGCACAAGGAGAAGACAATGCCCAGCCATAGCGAGATGGAAGCAGCTGCACATGCCTACGTGCGCGGCTTCGCAACCAGCGATGCAGAACTGATCATCGCCTTGTTTGCCGACAATGCCGTGATCGAAGACCCGCTCGGCACTCCGCCGATGGTCGGCGGCGAAGCAGTGCGCGCCTTCTACACCCGGATCATGGCCGATGGCGGCGCGCGGTTGGAACTACTTGGTCCGGTGCGCACTGCAGCGAATTCCGCCGCCTTTCCCTTCGCCTCCTTCCTGACCCGCGACGGAGTGGAGCAGCGCATCGACGTGATCGACGTGTGGGACTTCGACGAGGCGGGCAAGATTGCCCACATGCGCGCCTATTGGGGTCCGGAAAACGTGACGCACGTTTAACGCGGCTTCATTGCGGCGCGCCGGTGCGACTGGGCGCACCGGTCAGCATCATGCGAACCCTATCGATCTCGCCGGGAAACTCGCCCGCTACGGCTTCTTCGCTGACGCGCACGCCCGTATCCCGCCCGACGTCCCAGGTCTCGCCCAGACCGGCAAGCACATTAAGCAACTTCTCGGCCCTGCCCTGCGCAACTTGCTGCCCGTCGACCGCTATCGTGATGGTGCCGCCCGACAGTGGCCCGCCTTTGCGCTGAAATGCAAAAGTCACCTCGTGCTTGCCCGCACCCAGCCGTGTGTCAGCCGCAATCCGAAACTGGTCCTGTGGGAGCTGCGAGGCGGCAAGAAAGGCAATGGGGCGTCCGTCTTTGAGGTAAAACGACCAGCCGCCGAACTTGCTGCCGCCCGCAAGAAGCACGCCGGTCGTATCGGCCTCCTCGGTCGAAAACGATGCGGTCACGCTGAATGAGTCGGCACCCACCGGCGGCGCGGCACTTTCGATTACGCTGACACCCTTGCCCCAGAAGGTTGCCGAGGGGCGCATGTTCTTGACCCGCGGGCCGGACGGATCAGACAGGGTGCGCACGATATTGGGCCGTACATCGAGCGGGTAGACATTGTTGGCCCTGGCTTCGCGGTCCCATAGGGCTTCGAGTTCCTTCAGCTTTTCTGGATAGCGCGAGGCGAGATTGACCGACTGGCTGGGGTCCTTGCGAAGATCGTAAAGCTCGCGCCATTCGGGCAGGTGGCTGTCCGCGCGGTGGCTGCGCTGCCACGGCATGTGATCGGGCGAGGTGCTGGCGATCCAGCCCCGATGATAGATCGCCCGGTTGCCATCGAGCTCGAAGTACTGGGTGTCGCGCGTCGCGGCCTTGGCGTCGGTAAAAGTCGCAACCAGCGAGGCACCATCCGTCCGCTGTTGATCGATTCCGTCGACGCTGGCGGGTGCCGAAACACCCGCCGCAGCGAGGATGGTGGGCATGATGTCGGTGACATGCGCGAAATTGTGTCTCAGCTCACCGTGGGCCGCGATCCTGTCCGGCCAGGCCACGACCAGGCCATTGCGCGTCGCGCCAAGGTGCGAGGCGACGTGCTTGAACCAGGGCATCGGGGTGTTCATCGCAAAGCCCCAACCGGCCGACACAACGCCGTATGTCTCCGGCCCGCCGACCAGATCGAGGCGGGAGAGAAACTGCTCCTCGCTCTCGTCCTGGCTGTTGGCCGCCGAGCCGATCTCGTTCTCGCTTGGGCGCGCACCGTTTTGCGCAGTGCCGCCGTTGTCGCCCTGGAGGAATACGATCAATGTATTGTCGAGCTGGCCCATGCGCTCAAGCTCGTCGACCAACCTTCCGAATTGTGCATCCTGATAGGAAACGTGCGCGGCGAAAGCCTCCATGAAGCGTGCATTGACCCGTTTCATCCCCTCGGAAAGCGAAACCCACGCCGGAATTTCGTCGGGCCTTGCGGGAAGCTTCGTGCCCTTGGGCACAATGCCTGCCGCCTTCTGGCGCCCCAGCGTCTCTTCCCGCATCGCGTCCCATCCGTGATCGAATTTACCACGGAAGCGTGCAAGCCATTCGGGCGGAGCGTGATAGGGCGCATGCCCCGCGCCCGTCGCCAGATAGAGGAAGACCGGTTTGTCCGGCTTCGCCGACTTTACGTTCCTGATCCAGCTGATCGCGTCGTCGGCCATGGCCTTGTCGACATGATGGGCCGTGGCAGTGTCTTCATCCACGCGCCGCGTGTTGCGATAGATGTGCGGCGAAAACTGGTGCGTGTCGCCGCCGATGAAGCCGAGGAAATGCTCAAAACCCAGGCCGGTCGGCCAATGGTCGAAGGGGCCGGCCGCGCTGGTCTCCTGCGCAGGGACATTGTGGTGCTTGCCGTAAAAGGCGGTGGCGTAGCCGTTGCCGGTCAGGACCCTGCCGATGGTCGCCGCGCTCTTTGGAATGGCGCTGTTGTATCCGGGAAATCCGGTGGCGGTGTCGGCGAGCTGCCCTGCTCCCACCGCATGATGATTGCGCCCGGTGAGGAGCGCAGCGCGGGTGGGCAAACACACGCCGGTCGTGTGGAAATTGGTGCAGCGCAGGCCCGTGTTAGCGACACGCGCAAGATTGGGCGTCGGCACCGGCCCGCCGAAAGCGCTCGATGCCCCGAAACCGACGTCATCGGTCATGACCAACAGCACGTTCGGTGCGCCGGAGGGTGCAGTGACGGGAGCAGGCCACGAAGGTTTAGATTTCTCGATCGTGTCGCCGATCACACCGGCGAAGGGCTCGGGCCTGATCGGCAGGACCGTTCTGTCGGGCTGACCGCTGGAAGCCAGCACCGGCTGGCACATCAGCACGGCCGACAGGGCGGTTGCGACAGAGCCCTTCACAACGCCGCACTTTTGCCCCGGCGACGGCTTTCCCTTAGTCATTGTCGCAACTCCTCTCCACCCAAGGCAGCCCGATTCCTGCCAGCCGCATATCGGCGGCGATTGGATTGCTATCAGGCCTCTTGTACCTTGAGCGCCGCCCTTTCAGCGCCCATCTTCGCACCGGGCGACGTCATCACATGTGTGCGCTTGAGGCTTCTCGAGGTGAACAGCCAGACCCCGTCCCGTTTCTCGCAAGTCTCGTGATAGAAGCCGTATCCGTGCAACCAGTGGTCCTCATCGCCCTGCTTCCAGTACAGGTTGTCTTCCATCGCCCAGACGCAATTCGCTTTGTCGGGCCTCTCGAAAGTGATGACCGGCGTATGCGAATGATGGGCAGTGATGACCCCGTCGAGCATCACCGCAAGCTGCCGCACGACATCGGCCGCGCTGCCCATGTCCCCGCCGTCCTGCGCCCCGTGGCTGGAGACGTGATCGGGAGCATGGAGAGCAACGTAGGTGTCCCAGTCCTTGAGGTCGAGCGCGTGGTCCCGCCTGGCTTTCAGTTCCTGAATTTCGGAAAGCGCAATCAATCGCTCCGTACCTGACAATGCATCCATGCGATCCTCCTGTGTCGCCCCAGTATTTCGGAGCCTGCGTTTCTCTAACGGGATGTCTTGGATTGCGGCACGCGATGATGCAACCCGGCTCCACTCGCCATGGTGCGATTCTGCCCCCCTGACCTCTCACGGGACTTCACACCGTCAGTTCTCGCCACTGCCCGGGAGCAAGACCCTCAAGCGTCCAGTCGCCGATCCGCCAGCGCACCAGCCGCAAGGTCGGGTGGCCGGCAGCAGCGGTCATGCGCCGCACTTGACGGTTGCGGCCTTCGGTGATTGTGAGTTCGATCCAGCAATCGGGTACGGACTTGCGAAAGCGGACCGGCGGGTCGCGCGGCCACAGGTCGGGTGGGGCAATCCTTTTGGCTTTCGCCGACCGGGTCATGCCATCTTTCAGCATGACACCCTTGCGCAGCGCAGCCAGAGCCTGATCGCCGATCTCACCTTCGACTTGCACGAGATAGGTCTTCGGCAGCTTGTGCTTCGGGTCGGCGATCCGAGCCTGCAGGCGCCCGTCGTCGGTCAGCAGCAGCAGCCCCTCACTGTCGCGGTCGAGCCGTCCGGCGGGATAGACGCCGGGCAAGTCCATAAAATCAGACAGGGTCGCACGCGGGCTGTCAGCATTGCCCCGGTCCGTGAACTGGCTGAGCACGCCCATCGGCTTGTTGAACAGGATCAGGCGCGACATGCCGCGAGCCTAGCGCATTTGGCACCTCAAAGGCCAAGATTCAGCCGCAGGCCCATCATGTCGATGCCCGGATTCTGATCGCCGAACAGCAGACCGTGGCTCATGTGCATCCAGCTCGCCTCGATCGCCACGCGTTCGCTGGCGCGCCAGCCCAGCGCCACTTCGGGCTCGAACAGGACCCGGCTGCCCAGACCGCGATCGCGACCGTTGGCCGGATCGATGCGGTGAACATCGCCATCATGGACGACAAGGCCGATGGCAGAGCGCAGATAGAACCGACCCTTGCCGATCGTCCATGCAAGACCCGCCCCCGCAAACGAAGTATCGCCCGCCGTATTGAGCGAGGCGATGACATAGGGCGCGGGACTGCCGATGGCGCGCAGGTCCTCAATCGGTTCGAAGCGATAGCCGAACGCCACATCGGCTCCCCCTTCGGCGACCGTGCGCGTCAGCGGCGTATCGACCTCGTGGATATAGGCCCCGACGAACAGCTCGTCGGCACGGGCCGGGCTCGCCCAAGCCAGAGTGCCCGCAAGCACCGTCAGGAGGAAGCGAAATTCCATCGGCTAGCGCCATGCCCGAAAACGCCGGCCAAGTCGTTACCGGGACACCGGAAATGGAGCGCTGTGCCAGCTTCGCACAGATGCCACCTATTGTGTCAACGCGCCGCGGCACGTCTGCTCTATCGCCTGTGCGCGCCGCCGCCTATGGGCAGGGCATGAGCATGCCCGGCCAACCTACCACGATGCGCGGGGAGCTGGCTGCCAATATGCGGCTGGCCTGGCCGCTGGCGCTCGCCAATGTCCTGCAGATGCTGGTCCATGCGATCGACGTGATGTTCGTCGCCCAGCTCGGCCAGCAAGCGCTTGCTGCCGCAACACTAAGCATCTCCTATTACTGGCTGGTCAATTACGGCCTCGTCGGGGTGGTCAGCGCGGTGGCCCCGTTCGCGGCGGCAGAACTGGGCAAGCGCTCCAATCGGGCGCGCGAGGTGCGGCGCTCGATGCGCATGGCGATGTGGCTGGCCGTCGCGGGGGGCACGCTGGGGATGGGGCTCGCCGCGTTGGGCGGGCACTTCTTCGAGGCTACCGGACAGGATCCGCAAATCGCCCCGCAAGCGGCCGCGTTTCTCGCACTGATCTCGCTGAGCATGATCCCGACGCAGCTGACCACGGCGCTGCGCATCTTCGTCTCGGTGATGGGCCGCCCGATCTTCGCGACATTCATCACCGGCCTGGCGATCGTGGTCAACGCGATTGCCAACTACGCCTTCGTGTTCGGCAACCTTGGCGCGCCCGAATTGGGCCTGCTCGGCTCGGCACTGGCCAGCGTGATAACTTCGGTGGTCACCCTGCTGGCCTATGTCGTTGCGATCCAGACCAACCGGCGGATGCGGCGCTATCACCTGTTCGGACGCTGGTGGCGGCCCGAATGGCATCGTCTGCGCGAGATGCTGCGCATCGGTGCGCCGATCGGGCTGACGCTGGTCGCCGAAGCCGGGCTGTTCGCGGGGGCCGCATTCCTGATGGGCCGCATCGGCGCGGCGGAACTGGCCGCCCACTCCATCGCGCTCCAGCTCGCCTCGTTCACGTTCCAGGTCGCTTACGGCGTTTCGCAGGCCGCCACCATCCGGGTCGGCATACACTATGGCGCGGGCGACCTTGCCGGCATCGCCAGGGCAGGCCGCGCCGCACTGACGATCGCGGTGAGCTTCATGGCCATCGCGGCGCTGGTGCTCTTCGCCTTCCCTACGCCGTTCCTTGCGATTTACATCGATGCGGACAATCCCGCGAACGCAGGACTGATGGCGATCGGCTTGCAATATGTCTACGTGGCGGCGGCTTTCCAGATCTTCGACGGCACACAGGCGGTCGCCTCGGGGCTGCTGCGCGGCTTGCGCGATACGCGCGCGCCGATGCTGATCGCGATCGCCGGGTACTGGGGAATCGGCTTCGCCATGGCCATGTGGCTCGGCTTCGCCAGTCCGCTCGGCGGCCTAGGCGTGTGGCTCGGGCTGGCAGCGGGGCTGGTCGTGGTTGCCATGCTGCTGGTCTGGCGCTGGAGTCGCCGCGATGCCTACGGGCTGCTTCCCATCCCGGAACACACCTGAATCTTTTTGCGCAGAATCGCTTGACGCACGCGGGTCTCAAACCCATATGCGCGCCCGCTGGCACTGCCTGAGGGAGAGTGCCAAAGTTTTGAAGTCCCTTTGGAGGAGGAATACCCCATGAGTTTTCGTCCGCTGCACGACCGTGTTCTCGTGCGCCGCGTTGAGGCCGAGGAAAAGACGGCTGGCGGCATCATCATTCCCGACAGCGCCAAGGAAAAGCCCG
>CAZRVW010000047.1:0-15970 GCA_964603645.1 uncultured Novosphingobium sp.
TCGAAGTTCGACAACCTCTATGGCTGCCGCGAATCGCTGGTCGATGCGATTCGCCGCGCGACCGACGTGATGCTCTCGGGCAAGGTCGCCTGCGTTGCCGGATACGGCGATGTCGGTAAGGGCAGCGCGCAATCGCTGCGCAACGGAGGTGCGCGCGTGCTCGTCACCGAGATCGACCCGATCTGCGGGCTTCAGGCGGCGATGGAAGGTTACGAGGTCGTGACCATGGAGGACGCGGTCGAGCGCGCCGACATCTTCGTCACGGCTACCGGCAACGAAGGCGTCATCACCGGTGCGCACATGGAGGCGATGAAGGACAAGGCCATCGTCTGCAACATCGGCCACTTCGATTCCGAGATCCAGATTTCGGCGCTCGACAATTACACCTGGCAGGAGATCAAGCCCGGCACCGATCTCGTGACATTTCCCGACGGCAAGCAGATCATCGTGCTCGCTAAAGGGCGTTTGGTAAATCTCGGTTGCGCTACCGGCCATCCCAGCTTTGTGATGAGTTCGTCGTTCACCAATCAGGTGCTCGCCCAAATTGAGCTGTTCACCAAGGCGGCGGACTACGAGAACAAGGTCTATGTCCTGCCCAAGCATCTCGACGAGAAGGTTGCCGCGCTGCATCTCGATAAGCTGGGAGTGAAGCTGACGAAGCTGTCCGAGCGGCAGGCGGCCTATATCGGCGTGCCCCAACACGGCCCGTTCAAGCCGGAACACTATCGCTATTGATCCGCGCCTCGCGCTATCCGGTCGCATCGCGCATTGTAATCGGATCGCGCCTCTCGCATAGCTTGCGGCAATGCTGGTCGAACCCGCCGTTCTCGTGCTGATTGCCGCGCTGCTGGCGGCCTGGACGCTCGCTGCTGCCGTCGCGATTCTCGCTGCTCGCCGCCGCCAGCGTCGCGCGGACGCGATCCAGCGCAATGCCAGGCGCCTCTCGCGCATGATCGACGAATCGCCGGCGATTCCGCTGCTGGTCCGCACCGACGGGCGGATAGAGGCCTCGCCCCGTCTGGCGCATTGGCTCGGCCTTGATGCCGTGCCCGGTTTCCTCAGCGAGTTGGACGCAGGCGACAAGGGCCTCACAGCCGAGGCGCTTGCCGAGTTGTCCGCCGCCGTGCTCCGCACCCAGAAGACGGCTGCGCCGTTCCGCATGGTGGCGACACCGCGCGAATCGAACCGGAGCCTGGCGCTGCGCGGCCACCTCGCCGATCCGCAGGTGTCGCCCGGCGGTGCGGCGCTCGTCTGGGTGTTCGACTTCAGTGATAGCGAGAGCGAGCTCGTCACTTTGCGTCGTAAGGCAGAATCGGCGCGGCGCGATTTCGATGCGCTGGTCGCGCTGATCGAGGCAGCACCAATGCCGATGTGGGTCAGGGGGACCCAGGGCGAGTTGCGGCTCGTCAACGCGGCCTATGTCCGCGCGGTTGGCGCCACCGATGCCGATGCGGTGGTCGCCGCCGGAACCGAACTGGTCGAACCTGCCGATGGCCGTACCGCGCGCGACATCGCACTGGTCGCGGCGCAAGCTGGGCGGGCGGACGAACGAACCGCGGCAATCACAATCGACGGCCAGCGTCGCGCATTTCGCATCAGCGATCTGCCGCTCGGTGAGGACGGCATAGCCGGTTACGCTGTCGACATCGAAAATCTTGAGGAACTGGGCCGGTCGTTCCGCGCTTTCCGAGAAGCGCAACGCTCGATGATCGACCAGTTGTCGGCAGGCGTCGCGCAGTTCGATGCCCGGCGTATGATGACCTTCGCCAACCAGCCTTTCCAGCGCATATTTGCCTTCGATCTTTCGGAGCTCGCTGATCAACCGCAGTTCGAGCGCTTCCTCGACAGTGCGCACGACGCCGGTCGCACTCCCGAAATTCGCGACTTCCCGGCCTGGCGGCGCGAACGCGCGGACTGGTTTGCGGCGAGCAAAAGCATCGAGGAGTCGTGGTCCTTGCCGGATGGTTCGCACTTGCGCGTCATTGCCCATCCGGTGCCCGATGGCGGGTTGTTGCTGATAGCCGAGGATAGAACCGAACAGCTTCGCCTTTCCGCCGTGCGCGATACCCTGCTGCGCACCCGCACCGCGACGTTCGACAGCCTGTTCGAGTCGGTGGCTGTCTTTGCCCCCGATGGCCGCCTGCAACTGTGGAACCGCCGGTTCGCGTCGGACTGGGGCCTCGATGCCGAACAACTTGACAACCACCCCCATATAGAGGAACTGCTCGAGACAATCGGGCCGCGATTGGCAAAGTCGCAGCAGGCCAAATCCGTTGGCGATACGGTGCGCGCGGCGACGCTGGATCGCAAGCAACGCAGCGGAAGGATCGCGCTTGCCGACGGACGAACGCTGGAATTCGCCGGCGTACCACTCCCGGACGGCAACGGTCTGCTCACGGTGCTCGACATCACCGACAGCAAGAAGGCCGAAGACGCGCTGCGCGAGCGCAATGAAGCGCTGATAGAGGCCGATGCCATCAAGACCCGATTCCTTGCCAACATGAGCACTGAATTGCGCACGCCGCTGACCTCGATCGGTGGCTTTGCAGAGTTGTTGCAGGAAGGCGTGGGCGGCGAACTTAGCGAGTCGGGGACAGAATACGTCGCAGCCATCCTCACCTCGGTCGAGCGGTTGACCGAGCAGATCGAGAGCCTGCTCGACCTGTCGCAAAGCGAAGCGGGGCTGTTGCCGCTCGTGGAAGAGGAATTGCTGCTCGAACCGCTTCTGCGGCAAATCGCCGACGAACGGGCGTCCCGTATCGCCGAGGCCGGCTTGACGCTCGAGCTCCAGCTTCTAGAAGCTGGGGCAACAATCCGCGCCGATCAACGACGGCTGTCGCGCGCACTTGGCCACCTGCTC
This sequence comes from uncultured Novosphingobium sp., assembly GCA_964603645.1. Classification (GTDB taxonomy): domain Bacteria; phylum Pseudomonadota; class Alphaproteobacteria; order Sphingomonadales; family Sphingomonadaceae; genus Novosphingobium. The sequence goes on from CAZRVW010000047.1 coordinate 2,861, forward strand.
GACAACGCAATCGCAGCGACAGGGGAGGGTGGACGCATCCTGCTGATGCTGTCGTGCGAGCACCATGGCGATCGCGAATGGACCCGGATCGTCGTATCCGACAACGGCAGAGGAATGGATGCGGCGAGCCTCGCACGCGCCATCGAAGGGCTGGGTGAAGAGGGCACGGCCCGTCGGCAGGGTATTGGCCTGCCGCTGGCACGCCGTATTATCGAGGCACACGGCGGTTCGCTCGAGGTTGTTTCGGAACCCGGTCAGGGAACCGCCGCGATCATTGATTTTCCCTAACCCGATGTCTGCCGCGACGATCCCGCTGCCCGATCTCGCCGCAATGGACAGTTTCGGTCGTGCCATTGCCGCTGAACTGCGGGTTGGTGATGTGGTTGCTCTCTCGGGTGGGCTGGGGACTGGAAAAACCACCCTGGCGCGCGCGATAATCGCCGCGCTCGGTTACGAGGGGGAAGTCCCGTCACCGAGTTTTTCCATTGTCGAGACATACGATCCACCGATGCTGCGAATCCCGGTTGTGCATGCAGACTTCTATCGCCTGGCTGATCCGGGTGAGACGCAGGAAATCGGTCTGGACGATTACCGGGAGGGGCGCGTTCTGATCGCCGAATGGTCCGAGCATGCTGGTGGCTTCGAGCGCGAGCCGGCATGTCTGACAATTGTGCTGGAAACTGCGGATCAAGGCAGACAGGCCATTGTCGCGGGCGGCAAGGATTGGCATGGCCGTGAGCCATGGCGATAGATCTTCCAATCGGTGTCGATGCCTTTCTCGAAGGCGCAGGCTGGGCCGGGTCCAAGCTACAGGCGCTTGAAGGAGACGCCTCTTTCCGTCGATATTTCCGGGTCAAGCGGTTCGGATCCTCGGCGATGCTCATGGATGCGCCGCCGCCTGAAGAAGACATAGCCCCGTTTGTGCGTGCGGCCCGCTGGCTGGGTGACAACGGCATGCGGGCTCCGGAAATCATTGCCGAAGATCCCGAAAAGGGCCTGGTGCTGCTCGAGGACTTCGGCAAGTCCCGAATGCGCGACTACCTAGACCAGTGGCCGGACGATGAGGTTGAGGTCTATTGCTCCGCTGTTACGGCACTGGTCAGGCTGCACCAGCTGCCGCCTGGCCCCTTCAACGACTATTCGCTATCTGAATACATGCGTGAAGCCATGCTGTTCACCAACTGGTATTGCCCTGCGCGCGGTCTCAATGTCGACGAGGACGGATACAAGGCGGCCTGGGAATCGGTCATCGCCCAACTGTTGCCTCGCCAGCGGCCTGGCGTGACGGTGCTGCGTGATTACCATGCCGAGAACATCATGCTGCTCGGCACGCTTCAGAAACAGGGATTGCTTGATTTCCAGGACGCGCTGGTCGGTCATCCGGCCTATGACCTGGTCTCCTTGTTACAGGACGCTCGGCGCGATGTTGCCCCGGAACTCGAAGCGGTGATGTTCGATCAATACCGTGAGGAAGCCGGGATATCCGACGATGATTTCCTGGCCGACTACGCCCGGCTCGGCGCGCAGCGCAATGCCAAGATCATCGGGATATTCGTTAGGCTGTGGAAGCGCGATAACAAGCCCCGCTACTTGCCGCTGATCGCGCGTGTGTGGAAATTGATGGAGCGGGACCTGTCGCACCCGGCGCTGGAGCCGGTCTCACAATGGTTTGATCGCAACATTCCGCGGCAGCTGCGCGAAGCGAGCGGCGGAAACTTCAACCTGTGAGCGAATTGGTGAGTGACACGGCCATGGTCCTTGCCGCGGGACTGGGCAAGCGCATGCGACCGCTCACTGCGACGCAGCCCAAGCCGTTGATACGCGTGGCGGGCAAGCCGCTGATCGATCATTGCCTCGACAAGCTCGCCGAAGCCAAGGTCGCAAGGGCAGTTGTTAACGTGCACTATCTGGCCGATTCTCTCGAAGCCCATCTCAAAGCTCGCAAGGGCTCGCTGGCAACCGAGATATCCGATGAGCGCGACCTGCTGCTCGAAACCGGTGGCGGCATGGTCAAGGCGATGCCTTTGCTCCCCGATCCGTTTTTCTGCATCAATTCGGACAATATCTGGCTTGACGGACCAAGGAACGTGTTTGCCGAACTGAACTCTGCCTGGGATGCGGACAGGATGGATGCTCTGCTCCTGCTTGTGCCACACGTTCGGGCGATGAATTATCGGGGAGAGGGCGATTTCCATCTGGATGGGAGGGGGAGGGTGACCCGCCGCAAGCCTGGCCGCATCGCGCCGTTCATCTACAGCGGCGTGCAGTTGGTTTCGCACCGCCTGCTGCGCGACGCGCCGGAGGGGCCGTTCTCAACCAACGTGCTGTGGCAGCGCGCGATCGAGGAGCAGCGCCTTTACGGCTTGTCGCACAATGGCATTTGGTTCGAAGTGGGCGAGCCAGGAGCGATAAAGCCTACTGAAGAATTCCTGGCGCGTGGCTGATCGCCGCTCGTTAGCCGTCTACACCATTGCCGCACATCGCGGCTTCGCCGATGCACTCGTTGCCGGACTTCTGCCGCGTTATCGCGAGCCGGACCTTGGTCTTGCGAGGCTGACGCTGCTGTTACCGAGTCGCCGCGCGGTGCGTACGGTGACTGAAGCCTTCATCAGACTGGCCGGCGAGCAAGACGGCGAGCAGGGCATGCTGCTGCCGAGAATGGCGGTAGTTGGCGATCTCGACCTCGACGAAACTTTGGGGCCACTGCTCGATCCGCTTGGTGCCGGAGCGGTTATTCCGCCAGCCGCCGATCCAGTGCGGCGCTGGTTTAGGCTCGCAACCTTTCTTGCCGAGATCGAAGGCGATGTTGCGCAGCATCGCGCCGGGCTGCTGCGGCGCGCTCACGAAATCGGGCAGACCATGGATCGTCTGCTGGTCGAAGGGATTGATCCCGGCGCACTGCTTTCGGATGACATCGTCGCTATCGTGAAGGAACTGGCGGACCACTGGAAAGACAGTACCGCCACATTCCTCAGGGTTCAGGCGCATTGGCGGGCCGAACTCGACGCGCGCGACGAGGTCGATGCACCAAGCCGCCGCAACATGTTGTTTGACCATGCTGCGCAGCATTGGCGCGAGACTCCGCCGCCGCATCCGATTGTCGCGGCGGGCGTGACCAGCGCTTCGCCTGCCCTTGCGCGATTGCTTCGCGTCGTCAGCGAGCTGCCGCAAGGTGCGGTCGTATTACCCGATCTCGATCTCGCGCTGGACGATGCCGTGTGGAATTCGCTCGGCGATGCCGGTCAGGCGCCGGAACCGGGAGCGCCGCAAATCGGCAAGCATGATGCGGTGACCCACCCGCAATATCATTTGAAAGTCCTGCTGAACCGTATGGGCATTGCGCGCGGCGAAGTGCGGAACTGGCACCGTGCCGGAGCCTCCGCTGCGCCTCCCGAACGCAGCAAGGCGATCTCCAATTTGTTCCTCCCTCCCGACGGTTCGGCGCGCTGGGTCGACCTGCCGGCCAGGGCCCGGCGGTTGTCGGGTGTGCGGATCATGGAGAGCGTAAATCCCGGTGCGGAGGCCCAGGCGATCTCGGTTCTGATCCGTGAGGCACTTGAAACGCCGGAAAAGAGGGTGGCGCTCGTCACGCCCGATCGCGGGCTTGCCTCGCGCGTCGCGGCGTTGTTGCGGCGCTGGAATATCGAGGCGGACGATTCCGCGGGTCAGCCGCTCTCGCAGACTGTGGCCGGTCGGCTGCTACTGTTGCTGGCTGAACTGGTGGCCGAGCAATTCGCGCCGGTGCCGCTCATCGCTGCGTTGTCGCATCCGCTCGTTCGACGCGAGGACGAACGGGCAGCATGGCTGGAACGGGTGAGGGAGCTGGACCTGGCGTTGCGGGGGCCGCGTCCGGCTCCTGGATTGGCACCGCTTCGGTCGGCGGCGGCTAAAACACATTACGGCGAATGGTGGGACGACGTCGAAGCGCTGCTTGGACCGCTCGAGGTCTCCGATGCGCCAATGCCACTCGCCGACCTGCTCGATCTTCTCGCGGGGACAGGCGAAGCTCTGTGCGGCGAGGGCCTGTGGGCCAATGCCGACGGGCGCGCACTCGCCGCCTTCGTCGATGAGCTGCGCGTGGCGTCGGGCGAATCCGCCTTCGCTCTCGAACCGCGTGAGCTTCATGCCGTGCTGCGCGATGCGGTGGACCGGATTGCGGTACGACCTCCATGGGGCGGGCATCCGCGCGTCGCCATCTACGGTCTGCTCGAGGCGCGGATGAGCCGCGCCGATCTGGTGATCTGCGGAGGACTGGTCGAAGGGGGGTGGCCCGGCAACGCTGCGCCTGACCCGCTGGTGCCGCCGCCGGTTCTGCGGGCGCTCGGCGTACCGGGGGCTGATTTTCGCATCGGTCTTGCGGCGCACGATCTTGCCGCTGCGTTGGGCGCGCCCGAAGTCGTTCTCAGCCATGCCCTGCGCGACGATGGCGCACCAGTCGTGCCTTCGCGCTTTGTGCTGCGAGTTAAGGCGTTGCTGGGCGAACTGCTGGACAGGCATGTCGAAGAGGATGCTGTGAAGCTTGGCAAGCTGCTCGATCACGCCGATCGTGCACCCGCCTATCCGCGACCAAAGCCCGATCCCTCGCCCGAACAGCGCAAGGTTGCGATAGCCGTGACCGGCCTCGATCGCCTGCGCAGCGATCCTTATCAGTTCTATGCAAGTTCGATCCTGCGCCTCAGGCGGATCGATCCGCTCGATGCTGAACCGAGCGCAGCGTGGAAAGGTACTGCGGTCCACGACATTCTTGACGAATGGCACAAGGCAGGCGCGCCGCCGGACGGACTTCATGCCATCGCCGACCAAGTGCTCGACGAGATGAGCGCGCACCCGCTCATGCGCAGCTTGTGGCGACCGCGCCTGATCGCCGGACTGGACTGGATCGCCGGCGAAGTTCTGCGCCAGCGCTCCGAGGAAGGCCGCGAAGTGCTCGGCACCGAGATCAAGGGCGAGATGTCCGTGCGGGACGTGCGGATCTACGGACGCGCCGACCGCATCGACCGGCTTGCCGATGGCACATTGGCGGTGGTCGATTACAAGACCGGCAAGCCGCCGTCATGGCAGCAGGTCGATAACGGATTTGCGCTGCAGCTTGGCCTGATTGCGCTGATCGCGGGGGAAGGCGGATTTGACGGCATTTCCGGAGACGCCAGCCGCTTCGAATACTGGTCGCTGGCCAAAAGTGCGAAACGCAAGAACGATATTGCACCGTTTGGCTATATCGAAACTCCGATGCCTGAAGGAAGCAAGCGTGGCGGCATCCCGGCCGAAGAATTCCTGCCGGAAACCCATCGCTATCTCGACGATGCGCTGGATCGCTGGATTCTGGGCCGCGATCCCTTCACCGCTAGGCTTAATCCCGATCTGGCGGTCTATGCCGATTACGATCAGCTCATGCGGCTCGACGAGTGGCTGCCGCATATGACCGAAGACGACTGGAACGAGGCATGAGCGCCGCGCCACCGAAACTCGACGGCAACCAGATGCTCGCTGTCGCTCCGGACGAGACGGTCTGGCTCTCGGCCTCGGCAGGCACCGGCAAGACCCATGTCCTGTCTTCACGGGTTTTGCGTCTGTTGCTGCAAGAGGGCGTCGATCCGAGCTCGGTCCTTTGCCTCACCTTCACAAAGGCTGGTGCAACCGAAATGGCCTCGCGGATCAAGGAAACGCTGGCGCGTTGGGTGCGGCTGAAGGATGTGGACCTGTTCGCTCAGCTCGACGCCATCGGCGCGCCTGCCGACGTGGCGACCAAGGACCGCGCCCGCACACTGTTTGCCAGAGTGCTCGATTGTCCCGGCGGCGGTCTGCGGATCGATACTATCCATGCCTTCGCGCAGTGGCTGCTTGCGGCCTTTCCGCACGAAGCGGGGTTGATCCCCGGCACCCGGCCGATCGAGGATCGCGAACGCGCAGTGCTGGCGCGGCAAGTTCTGGCCGATCTGCTCGTACAGGCCGACCGGGAGCCGCTTGGAGATCCGCAGCTACTCGACGCGGCAGCGGATCTTTCGCTGCGGATGGGGCCGGACCAGGTCGAGGCCTATTTGCTCCGCTGCGCAGCGGCGACGGAAGTCTGGCAAGTCTGGCAATCGGCGGACATGCGCTCACACGTGCTGCGATTGCTCGGCCTGCCGAGTGATGCCGATGAGAACGGTCTGGCGGTGATGTGCGCGGACGACTCGTTCGACACGGCGAGCTTGCGGCGATGCCGGGAGACGTTGTCAGCATGGGACTCCGATACCGGGCGCAAGGGCACAGAAGCGATTGACGCTTGGCTTGTGCGAGACGGTCCCGGGCGAGCCGATGCTATCGACGATCTCTATCTTGGCTTGTTTACCAAAGGCGGAGGCAATCCCATTCGCCTCACCAACATACTCAAGCGAGATCCTGACTATGGTGATCACATAGAAGGGGTGCGGTTCTGCATCGCCGCGATCCGTGAGCGCAAGTTGCTGCTCGAACTCACTGACAGGCTGGTGCCCGCACTGCGGCTTGGCCGTGCATTCGCACTTGCCTGGGGCGAGGCCAAGCAACGCGAGGGCCTGATTGATTTCGACGACCAGATCCGTGAGGCGGCACGGCTGCTCCAGCGCAGCGAACTGGCCGACTGGATCCGCTACAAGCTCGACCGCCGGTTCGATCACGTGCTCGTCGACGAGGCGCAGGACACCAATGCTGCGCAATGGGACATCATATTCGCGCTGACGGACGAATTTTTCGCCGGAAAAGGACAGCACGGCGATGCCATGCGCACACTGTTTGTGGTTGGCGATTACAAGCAGGCGATCTTCAGCTTCCAGGGCACTGACCCGAAGAGGTTCGCCGCGGCGCGCGAACGCGTTCGCGAGGAAATGGCGGGAGCCGCCGCGAACGCATCCATGCTGCGTAGCAATCAGCGCGTGCGGGAGCTGCGCGACTATGGTCTGAGTCGCAGTTTCCGCACCTCGCAGCCGGTGCTCGATTTTGTCGATGCGGCAGTCAAGGAGATTGGCCACGAAGCTCTTGGGCTCGATCGGCCCGCCGAACCGCATCAGGGGTGGCAAGGCCGACGCGGCTATGTCGCCCTGTGGCGGCCTGTCTCCGGCATCCTCGGCGAGGCCGAAGAAGAGGATCCGGATGCGGGCGAGGGCGGTCAGTCATGGCTCTCACAGCCCGATCGCGCCATGGCCGACAAGATCGCTCAACAGGTCGCCGAATGGCTTGACGAAACAAAAGGCGGATACCTGCTTGCCAAGGAAGAGCGGCGAGCGGCTGCGGGCGACGTAATGGTGCTGGTGCGCAAGCGGCGCGAGCTTGCAGCGCTGATTGTCGCGCGGCTCCATGCGCACGGCGTACCGGTAGCGGGCGTCGACCGGTTGCGGATCGGCGATCCGCTGGCGGTGCGCGATCTCGTTGCGGCGCTGCGCTTCGCTGCCCAGCCGCTCGACGATCTCAATCTCGCGGCCCTGCTGGTCTCACCGCTGATTGGCTGGTCGCAGGAGGACCTGCTGCGCTTCGGCTATCGCGAGCCTCATGTGCGCTTGTGGGACCATCTGCGCGCTGCCGCCGATCCTGGCGCGAAGCCCGCCATGGAAATGTTGCTCGATCTTCTTGCCCGCGCCGATTTCGAAGTGCCGCAGCAGTTGCTGGCATGGCTGCTTACCGGTCCATGGCAAGGCAGGCGTAAGTTGGTGGCAAGGCTGGGGCATGAGGCCAACGATCCGATCGACGAGTTGGTCAACGCAGCCCATGCCTATCATGTGACGGCTACGCCGAGTCTTGTCGGCTTCCTCACCTGGTTCGATGCGGGCGAAGGCGAACTCAAGCGCGAGGCGGACAATGCCGAGGGGCTGGTTAGGGTGATGACCGTGCACGGCTCGAAAGGCCTGCAATCCCCCATCGTCATCCTTGCCGATGCGACCGGCGATCCGAGTGCCTCGCGCGATCGCGGCTTTGCCATGCCCGATCCTGCGGACGAGCGTCGTATGGTCCCGTTGCCGTCGCTGCGAAAGGAGGACCGCGCCGGGGCGTTGGCCGAGCGATACGAAGCGGAGCGCGCCGCCGAACTGGAGGAACACTGGCGCCTGCTCTACGTGGCCATGACCCGCGCCGAGGAGGCGTTGTTCATTGGTGGAGCCCTTGGCGCGAGAAGCAAGGGCGAGCCGCCCGAAGGTAGCTGGTATGCGCGCCTACGGGCCATGTTCCCGGCCGGTAGCGAGTTGGACGATCCGATCTGGGGCGGGCGGATCGACTGGGGCGATCCACCGCAAGAGGTCGGCCCGCAAGTGACACGACCGGAACTGCCGCTCGGCGATGTCTTGCCGCCATGGCTGATGCGTGCGCCTGCGGACGATCCGCGCCCGCCAAAGCCGCTTGCCCCGTCAGCGCTCGGCGAGGAAGATGCGCCCGATCCGCCCTTGCCGCCCGGATCGGGAGGACAGGCCGCCCGGCGCGGTGTGCTGATCCACAAGCTGCTCGAACGCCTGCCAGAGTTCGCGCCGGAGGAAAGGGCGGCGGCGGGACAAGCCTGGCTTACCCGCAATGCGCCTGACTTCAAGCCAGCCTTGCGAGAGGAAATGCTGCAGGCCGCACTAAATGTGCTGAACGTTCCCGATTGGGCGGATCTGTTCGCCTCTGGCAGCTTCGCCGAAGTTCCGATTGTCGCCACCATCGGCGAGCGGGTGATTGCCGGCACGGTCGATCGTCTGCTGGTCGAAGACGAGCGCGTCCTGGTCGTCGATTACAAGACCGCGCGACGTCCACCTGAAGCTATCGATGATGTTCCGCGCCCGATCCTGCGTCAGATGGCGGCCTATGTCGCGGCACTGGAACAAGCCTGGCCCGGCAGGCAAATTGAGGCAGCACTCCTCTACACGGCCACGCCGCGCCTGATCGCCATCCCCGACAATGTCGTTGCTCTGCACAAGGCAGGCTTGACCTCGGCGCAGTAATCGTTTGCCATGACGCCGTTGCCATTGTCGCCCGGGTTCCTAGATTGGACCGGCAACCAGCAAGGAGTTCCGATATGCCCACCAAGGCCGTGACCGATGCCAGTTTCGAAGCCGACGTGCTCAATTCCGACAAGCCGGTGCTGGTCGATTTCTGGGCCGACTGGTGTGGCCCGTGTAAGATGATCGGTCCCTCGCTTGAGGAAATCAGCGACGAATTGGCCGACAAGCTGACAGTCGCCAAGATGGATATTGTCGAGAACACAGACGTGGCTGGTCAACTCGGCGTTCAGTCGATTCCGCTGCTGGTGCTCTTCAAGAACGGCAAACCGGTCGCCAAGAAGCTCGGTGCGGCGCCCAAGAACCAGCTCAAGAACTGGATTGAGGGCGAGCTTTAGGTCCCTTCCAGCTGGGCCATTCGCTCGGCCAGATCATCCCACAAAGATGGGCTCGACGCACCTAGCAGGCCTTGGTAGTCCCCGCCGTCGACCCGGTAGGCTGAGCCGTCCGGGCGCATGACCTTTCCGCCTGCCTCATTAAGGAAGAGAACGCCTGCGGCGTGGTCCCAGGCGCAGGTGCGTTCGAAGATCGACACGTCATTTTGGCCAAGAACCAGCCGCGGATACTGCTCGGCGGCGCAGCGAGGAATGTCGACGAGGCTGTAGCAAGGAGCGATGTGGGTCCGGATCGCTTCGCGCTTGGTGGGGTCCATGAATATCAGCGAAATCGCTGCAATCGGCGGTTCCTGGCCGCTGGTGCGCGCCGTGACGCGTTCGCCATCGATGAATGCGCCGCCGCCGTGGACTGCATGGCAGAACCGCCCGGTCAGGCTGTCGAGGATCCATCCACCCACGGTCTCGCCATCCTGCGCCAGCGCGACCAGCACCCCGAACGGCGGCTTGCCCGCAGCGAAATTGTTGGTGCCGTCAAGCGGATCGACAATCCACGTGAGCGGTCTGGACAGGTGATCGAGCACCGATGGATCATCGTGCGCAGCTTCTTCCCCGACAATCGCCGCTTCTGGCAGCAGGGCGGCGAGCCTCTCGGTCAGGATCGCTTCGGCTTCGTGATCGGCAACCGTGACGACATCGTCGGCGGCCTTGTCGGTGACTTCGTGCGCGGCCAGCGCCTGATAGCGCGGCAGGATCGCGCGTTCGCTGGCCTCGCGCATAATGGTGAACAGTTCACGTTCGAACATGGGAAGATTTGGTCCGTTGAGGATGGGGTGAAGTGCGTCGTTCTGGTATCATCCTAGATGAGCCAAGGAGAGAGGGAATGACGAAATTGAGAAGGAAAATCCTGGCGAGCGCCATATTGGCTGTCGGGTTTATGGCTGTTCCCGGCATCGCCAACGCTGCGACATCGCGCATGTGCAATGTCGATCAGGTTGGCGTCATGGCCAATCGCATCCACATCAAGTGTGCTCCGAATCCGGGCCAAGCCTACACCAAGGACATTCCCTATTACGCGATGCGGCTGAACGAGCCGGAGGCGAAGATCGACAATATCATCGCCCTGGCCATCGCCTCCAAGCAGATCAGGAAGCCGTTGGTGGTGTGGTTCGACCAGTCCGACTACAAGAGCTTGCCAGGATGCCTTGGCAGCAATTGCCGCAGGCTGGTGGCCGCTGCCCTCGAATAGGCGGGGCGCCGGTCAACTGCGATAGTCCGCGTTGATCGAGATGTAGCCGTGCGTCAGATCGCAGGTCCACACGGTCGCTCTGCCGTCGCCTAGTCCGATGTCCACTTCGACGGTGATGTCCCGGCCTTTCAGATGCTTGGCGACGGGCGCTTCATCGTAGTCGGCAAGCGGCAGGCCCTCGCGCGCCGCCCAAGTGCCGCCAAAGCCGATGGACAGCTTGTCGCGGTCGGCGGGTTCTCCCGCCTTGCCCACGGCCATGACGACGCGTCCCCAGTTGGCGTCCTCACCGGCAATGGCGGTCTTGACCAGTGGCGAGTTGGCTACGGCGAGGCCGATCCGCCTCGCGCTGTCATCAGAAACTGCGCCGGAAACGCGGATTTCGATGAATTTCTGCGCACCCTCGCCATCGCGCACCACGAGATGCGCGAGCTGGCGGCACACATCGGTGAGGGCAGCCGCAAAGGCATCCGCGCCGGGGCTTTCGAACGAGGCTAGGTGGGCATTGCCCGCCTTGCCTGTGGCGAACGCGAGTACGGTATCGCTGGTGGAGGTGTCGCTATCGACGGTGATGCAGGAAAATGTTTCGAGGTTTGCTGCCGAGAGGCACTCTTGCAGGAAGCCGGGTTCGACCGCGGCATCGGTAAATACGTAGCCCAGCATTGTGGCCATGTCGGGTGCGATCATGCCACTGCCCTTGATGATTCCGCACAGGGTGACGGTCTGGCCATCTACCACCGCCGTGGCCATGGCACCCTTGGCAAAGGTGTCGGTCGTTCCGATGGTATTCGCTGCGTCTTCCCAACGGCACGGTTCGGCTTCCAACGCAGCGGCGACGCCAGCTTGCGCCTTGTCTTTTGGCAGTGGGACGCCAATCACGCCGGTCGAGGAAACAAATACCTCGTTGGGCTCGCAATCCAGATGCGCGGCAACCTGCGCCATGATCTGCTCGACGGCCTCCCGGCCTCTGTATCCGGTAAAGGCGTTGGAATTGCCGGCATTGACGACCAGCGCCCGGGCCTTGCCGAGCCTTGACTGTTCCCGGCCGAGCTCCACTTCTGACGAGCAGCACACGCTCTGCGTGAATACCCCTGCGACCGCTGTCGCCTCGGGCAGTTCGACATAGGTCAGGTCGCAGCGTCCCCAGTCCTTATAGCCCGCCCGCGCGACGCGCAAAGTCACGCCGTCGATGGCGGGCATGTCCGGAAAAGGCACGGAGAGGGGCGACGGGGCAAGGTCCATGCGCCGCGCAATACGGCCAAGTGCTGCCGAGGTCCACGGGGATTGAGCGTCATGCAGGCTGGACGCGCGAGTCGCGAGATACTATCTGGCCTTGCATGACGCGCCGCATGCTGCTCACGCTGATCGCGATCCTGACCGGGCTCTCCTGGCAGGGCAGCGCCGTGCAAGCGCGCGCCATGCCTGTTGCGGTGCAGGTTTCCGCCGTATCGGCGCTAGCTACGGTGCAGCAGGCCAAGGTCATAGCGGTGCTGGCAAGGCCGGCATCGACGGTTCTACAATTGGCACCGATCGCAAGGCTGGAAGCGCCTGATAGCGACCCGGTCGCAGCGCCAGCGGACGTCCTCGTCGGGATTGATCGCGCCCGCGAGTAGGATTGTCGCAACTGCGCACCGTTAGCGCAGACCATTAGTCAATCCTTTCAAATTTCGCAGGAATTCCGCCATGCTCGGCGCACTCACCAAAGCCATTTTCGGTTCATCCAACGACCGTTACGTCAAGTCGCTCGACAAGATCGTCCAGCAGATCAATGCCCTCGAACCGGAGATGCAGGCGTTGAACGACGAGCAGCTTGCCAGCCAGACCGACAAATTGCGCGCCCGTCTCGAAAGCGGCGAAAGCCTCGACGACGTGCTGCCCGAAGCCTTTGCCACCGTGCGAGAAGCCAGTGTTCGGACGCTCGGAATGCGCCATTTCGACGTGCAAATGGTTGGCGGTATCGTGCTGCATCGCGGTGAAATCGCCGAAATGAAGACCGGTGAGGGCAAGACCCTTGTCGCCACGCTTGCGACCTATCTCAACGCGCTTGAAGGCAAGGGTGTCCACGTTGTGACAGTCAACGATTATCTTGCCCGCCGCGACGCGGACTGGATGGGTGAGATTCACCGCTTTCTCGGGCTGACGATCGGCGTGATCGTGCCGAACCTCGGCGAGCAGGCCCGGCGCGAAGCCTATCACTCGGACATTACCTACGGCACCAACAACGAATTCGGCTTCGATTACTTGCGCGACAATATGAAGCACGAGCGTAGCCAGATGGTGCAGCGCCCGTTCAATTTCGGGATCGTCGACGAGGTCGATTCGATCCTGATCGACGAAGCCCGCACGCCGCTCATCATTTCCGGGCCGACCGACGACAAGTCCGATCTCTACATGGCCGTTGACGCGGTGGTGAAGCGTCTTGAAGAGGAAGACTACGAGAAGGACGAGAAGACCAAGAACATCTCGCTGACCGAGGACGGTGTTGAGAAAGCCGAGCGGATTCTGGAAGCCGAGGGGCTGCTGGTCGGCTCGAACCTCTACGATGTCGAGA
>CAZRVW010000048.1:0-15840 GCA_964603645.1 uncultured Novosphingobium sp.
CAGGGGGCTAGACAATCTGCGGGTGGTCCCACAGCCTGGCCATGTCGTTGATATTGGCGTTTGCGATCCGCGCCTTGTCGAGGCGCTCGATCACCTCTGCCCTTTCTAGCGATCGAAAAACGTCATGAATCAGATTGCCCAGCGCGTCGCGATTGAAAGAACGCAGAGCGATGCTGGAGAAACGGGCATCTTCCGCAAGCGCGGGGTCGAACAGTACCTGTTCACAAAACGATCTCCATTCGCGGTCGTTCTGAATCGCCAGCAGTACATCGCCATCTGCTGTCGCGAACGGGCCGTATGGAAAGATCGTCGCATGGCTGGCACCACAACGTGGCGGCGGCGGTGCGCCGTCGTATGCATAGTACATGGGAAACCCCATCCACTCGGCCATTGCTTCAAGCATAGAGACATCGATGTGCGTCCCTTTTCCGGTGCGGTCGCGCTCCATCAATGCAGCGAGGATATTGGAGTAGGCATACATCCCAGCCGCAATATCGGCGATCGAGCACCCGGCTTTGGCGATAGCGGCGTCCGTGCCCGTAACCGAGAGAAAGCCGCTCTCTGCTTGGATCAACAGGTCATAGGCTTTCCGGTCGCGGTCTGGCCCATCCCGGCCGTAGCCGGATATTTCGCAAATAATCAGGCGGGGATGCGAAGCGGCCAATTCTCCCGGATCGAGTCCCAGCCGGGCCATTGCGCCGGGGGCGAGGTTCTGGACGAGCACGTCCGCTCTTGCGACGAGGGCCTTCAGGACCCGCAAGCCGAATGCAGATTTGAGATCGAGGGCCAGGCTCTCTTTGGAACGGTTGCACCAGACGAAGTGGGAGGAAGGACCGTTGACCCGGTCGTCGTATGATCGCGCGAAATCGCCGTCGCCAGGCCGTTCGACCTTGATCACGCGCGCGCCAAGATCCGCCAGGTGGCGCGTAGCCAGCGGCGCCGCGACTGCCTGTTCCAAGCTGACTACGGTTACGCCTTCAAGTGGTCTCATTGGGCTCTTTCTCCTGTAGGCGGTAGGCAGGCCAGGGCGCTAAACGGCCAAGGCGACCGGCCCCGTGTCAATCCACGCCGCCTTTACTGCTTGCCGGGGCAGGCCACCCCAATGCAACCCGTCAGTGCGCTATGATACGCGTTTCACTCGATCCGATTGCGGGTTTGACAAGCGCAATTCAACTGGCCCACTGAAATGTCCTGAGAGGAGATTGGAATGGAGCCGGAAGCCCTGAGGTTTGACGGGGATGTCGTGGCCATTACCGGCGCGGGCCGGGGAATGGGGCGCGAATATGCGCTACTGCTGGCCAGGCGTGGCGCGCGGGTGATCGTAAATGATATCGATGCGGACCGCGCTCGCGACGCCGTTGCGGCAGTCGAAGAGGTGAACGGGACAGCGCTCGTCGACACCAGCGATGTCAGCGATCCGGTTCAGACCGATGCACTTGTGGCGGCTGCGGTCGCCAAATGGGGCAGGATCGACGCAATTATCAACAATGCCGCAACCTACGGCGGCGCATTGCCCGATCCCGAGGTTACCGGCCGCACTCTCGACGTACATCTCGTGGCAACGATCAACCTGGTTCGCTCGGCCATGCCGGTGTTCAGGCAGCGGCAATACGGCCGCATTCTCAACATCGGTTCGGGATCGATGTTTGGCCTGCCGGGCGATGCGATCTATGCGGCGGGCAAAGGCGGCGTGTTCGGCTTTACCAAGGCGCTGGCGGCCAATCTGGCGCAAGATAAGAGCTGCGACATACGCGCCAACGTGATGCTTCCAGCAGCGTTCCGCGATGGCATGATCAACGTAACCGACCCGGAACTGAACGATATCATCCAGAACGTGTTTGCGCTGGCTAATGTCGCGCCCCTTGCCATGCTGCTTGTCCATTCCGCCTGTCCGTCCAGCGGGGAAGCCATTCAGGTCGGCGGCGGCCGCCATGCCCGTGTCATTCTGGCGACCACGGAAGGCTGGCAGGCCCCTGGGGCCGAGACTACACCGGAGGCAATTCTGGAGCATTGGGACGAAGTCGTTGCCAATCATGACCCGCGTGAGACTGTCGGCACCCTGGCCGACCTGATGGCGCGGCGTGGTTATCCCGACTACAGTGTCGCCGAATTGCTGGATTGGACCAAGACCGGCAAGAATCCGCGCGAACTTACAGGTCAGTCCGGAACGGACTGCGACGCGTAAAGAAGGCATCAGCCAGGGCGATTATCGACCAGACGATCACATATCGGGATATTGGAGACAAACTGGCCGAAACCAACAATCCCCGCCACCGCTTGATGCTGGAGCGGCTGTACGAGCATGCCCGCGGCGAAGTAGAGGAAGATCTCGCAGCGGTGCTCGCCACCCTGTCGCATCATCCGGTCTATCGCGTCAGGTCGCAGGGGCCGGAGATGAACCCTGTAGGCATGGATGCGGTTCGTAAATTCTATGTCGAGCAGATATTCGGCAAAGGCCGACACATCATCGAATCCGTTAAGGACCGGATCATCGTAGCCGACGATGCGATCATCACCGAGGGCGTCGTCAGGGTGGTCCTGTGGGGGCGAGACCTGATCGATCAGGGCAATCCAGCCGTCGACGTTCCCGATGGTTGCTATCTGATGACCTACAACTCGCTGATCGTGTGGCCCTATGACGAACAGGGCCGGATTATCGGCGAGGAAAGCTGGTCGCAGTATCCCAAGGATTGCCTTCGAAGGATCGATCCGGCAAACGCGCCGGAGTCGTTCCGTCGCTATGTCGAAAGGCGTCAGCGCCAGATGGCGGCCTGACGCCGCAGAACCGGATCAGAAGCCTTCCAGCCGAACGGTTTCTTCCAGCGGGGCGCGGCTAGTAAGCGTGGCGTTCACCGGCGCTTCGGGATCGGCGTAACCGATCGCCAAGCCGCAGAAAAGGACATGATTGTCGGGGATGCCGAGGTGCGTCCTGATCGTCCCGCCGTGTGCCGACCACGCTTCCTGTGCGCAGCTGTCCAGCCCGGCCTCACGAAGCAGCAGCATGATTGTCTGCAACCACATCCCCATGTCTGACCATTGCGGTGGACCCATGTAGGCCGGGGTGTGGCAAAACAGCACAACCGGCGCGCCCCATGCCTTGTAGTTGTTCATGACATGGCCGATCCTCGCGGGCCGATCCTCACGCGGGATGTTCATTGATGCATACATAGCCTCGCCGCAGGCAAAGCGACGTGTCCGGTAGGGTTCCGGCAATTCCTTGGGATAGATATCATAGTCCGCGGTCGTACAGCGGGACACTACCTGTTCGTTAACCACCTTGATCAGATCATCCAGCGGGTCGCCAGTCAGGACGACCGCGTGCCAGGGCTGAACATTGCCGCCTGAAGGCGCCCTACGCGCACGGTCCAGTACGCCAAGGATCTCGTCTCGCCCGACCGGCTTGTTCAGGAACGCCCGGATAGACCTGCGCGCATCGACCGCCTCGCTCACTTTCATGTATTTATTCTCCGCAGCCTTTGCACCGCCTCTCACGCCAATATGCGCGATATGCAACCGTGCTTTTCGACTATCGCAAGATCGCTCTGCCGATTCTCTTGGAGATGCGTTGCTGTAAAAATCGTACGTCCGATCAGGGTTTGCCCGACCCGGAATAGTCGAGCCGGATCGCTTCTATCCGTCCTTTCCCGGGGGCGAACGCATCGTCCCCGCTAATCGATTCAGTCGTGCATACGAAGAGGGTATTTCTTCCCTCTCCCCCGAACGCGCACGCGAGAGCATGGCGCCCCGGCTTCATCCGTACGATGTCCGTCGCGGAACCATCTTCAACCAACCGCACGACAAACGATCCCCAGCCTTCCTCGCGGGCCAAGGGCGCGGCGGCCCAAACACCACCACTGTCGTCAAGGCAGATACCGTCCGGGAACGCGTTGCCAGGAAGCATCGCGAACGTGCGGCATTTCAGCAGCGCACCTTCAGGACCGATCGAGAATTCGGATATCTTGCCACCGCCCGATTCCGCGACAAAGAGCCACTTGCCGTCTTGTGTTATCGCCATGCCGTTTGGCCCATGCAGATCGCTGGCAACGATGCTGGGTGATCCGTCAGCGCCGATCAGCAACATATCGGTCAGGCCGCCCTGACCTTCGAAGCCGTCCCCGAAAAGATCGAATCCGGGCTGGCTTATGTATGCCAGACCGTCTCCCACGATCATGTCGTTGAGTCCGAACCGAACCAGGCCGGACAAATCGGCATAAGGAGACGTTTCACCGGCGTGGATGCGCACTACTGTGCGGCGGTTCTGGAGGACGGCAACGATGTCGCCATCCTCCAGAAACCCGATTCCGCCCACCCGGACATCCTTTGCCTCGAAGAGCGTCTCCACTTCGCCGTCGTCGGCTAATCGGCATAACCTGCCCGCCATTATGTCGGAAAAATAGAGTGCCCCCTCATGCCATCGGGGACATTCTGGCAAGGTCAGGGCGTCGATGATCGTCTCGGTTGGTGAATGCTCTTTCATGATGGTTCCCCGGTATTGTCTGCTTCGTGGCACGGCTCTGGTAGCCCCCTTGCCTTTCAAAAGGTCTGCTAAGGCGTGGCATGTTCCCGGCGATGCAGTCGACTGCGAATTTATCTAATGCAGTGCAATGGACGATTGAACTATCTCTTTCGATTGCGCACTGACGCTATCGATCAATTGTTTGCACGACAACTTCGCGAGGCGCATGGAATGAAAATCGGACTGGACCTGCATTACAGCGGCGCAAAGATGGCCTTGCCAATGGACAAGGTCCTGCTCGCCGAGGAGCTGGGTTTCGATTGTGTCTGGACTGCCGAGGCCTATGGCAGCGATGCGCTGACCCCGCTGGCCTACATCGCCGCGCTGACCAAGCGAATCCGCCTTGCCACAGGGATTGCCCAGCTTGCCGCGAGGACGCCGGCCAATCTCGCCATGTCGGCACAAACGCTGGATGCGCTGGCTGGCGAAGGGCGCGTGGTTATCGGCCTCGGCGTTTCAGGCCCGCAGATCGTCGAAGGGTGGTACGGGCAGCCCTGGGGCAAGCCAGTTGCCCGAATGCGTGATTACGTGACGATCATGAAGAAGATCTGGCGCCGCGAAGGCCCGGTCACTCATGACGGATCGGAAATCCGTCTGCCATATCAAGGCGAGGGCTCCTCGGGGCTGGGCAAGCCGCTGAAGAGCATTCTGCACGGCAATCCCGGCATTCCTGTGCTGCTGGGAACCGCGACCCCCGCTCCCCTGCGCCTGACTGGCGAAATAGCCGATGGCTGGGCGTCGATGCATGTCACCCCCGGCTCTGTCGGCCCGAAGCTGAAACTGCTTGAAGAAGGCGTGGCGAAGCGGACCGACCGCAAGACGCTCGCCGATCTGGAAATCGTTGCGACGACCGGCGTGACACTGACCGACAACGTCAAGGAGGCGCTGGACAAGGCGCGCCCGATGATCGCGCTTTACGTCGGCGGCATGGGCGCAGAGGGCAAGAACTTTCACAAGCAGGCCATGGTCGATCGCGGCTTCGCCGTAGAGGCGGACCGGATCGAGGAACTGTTCCGTGCTGGACGCAAGGATGAAGCAGCGGCCGCCGTGCCGGACGAGTATCTCGACGAAGGCGGCCTGATCGGTTCGCCCGACCGTATCAGAGAGCGGTTCGTGCGCTGGCGGGATGCCGGGTTCACGCTGCTGCGGCTCAGCATTGGCAGCGAGGAAGCCATGCGCGTTGTTGCAGGCATTGCGAAACAACAGAGCTGAGTGCGAGCGTCAGATAGGGTAGCGAAGGGAATCAGGGATCGTGGCAATGGCGAACAATTTCGATACACTGGATATCGAGCGGCGCGGGGCAGTCGATTGGGTATCGCTCAACCGGCCCGACCGGCTTAACGCCATCGACAGCCAGATGACCCGCGAACTGAACGAGTATTTCGGCGGATTGGCGGACGATCCGGTCGCGCGGATCGTCGTGCTGCGCGGAGCCGGGCGGGGTTTCTGCGCAGGGCTGGACATCAAGGAAAAGACGGCGGAGGCGGACCGCCCGTTTGGCCGAGGCTTTGCCCAGCAGGGCGTGATGTCGGACATCTATCTCAAGATGCGCCGCTGCCCGCAGCCGATCATCAGCCTGATCCACGGCGCGGCATCGGGCGGCGGGTTTGCACTGGCGTTGGCCTCGGACGTTCGCATCGCGGGTGAGAGCGCCCGAATGAATGCTGCTTTCATCAGGATCGGCCTGTCATCCTGTGACATGGGAACCAGCTATTTCCTGCCGCGCCTCGTCGGCGTCTCGCTCGCTTCCGAACTGATGCTGACCGGGCGATTCATCGATGCCGCCCGCGCGCTTGCGACGGGGCTGGTTTCGCAGGTGGTGCCCGACGATCAGCTTGAAGCTGCCGCCGGATCTTTCGTTCAGGACATGCTGGCCACTACGCCGATGGGCCTACGCCTTACCAAGGACGGCCTGAATATGGCCATCGACTCACCGAGCCTTGAACACGCAATGGCGATCGAGAACCGCAACCAGTTGTTGACGGGCCGGTCCGAAGATTTCAGGGAAGCGCTGGAAGCAAGAGCGCAGGGCCGAGCGCCTGTCTGGAAAGGGCGGTAAATGCGGCGACCATAAAGGCACCGGACATTGCCGCGTCCGTCCCGGCCTACTGGAATGATCCGTAAGGAGTGGGGGAGATCAATTTGACGCCGAGCCGCAAGACCGCAACGCCTCACCTTGCCTCCTATATTGCACTGGCCTTTTGTGCAGCGCCCGCTTTCTCGTCGGCGCAGGACCGGGCGACGGATCCAGCCGTCTCAGCGACGATGGCTCCTTCGGACCCCATGAGGGAGCGTTATCCGAAGCCGCCGGTTGCACCGGCGGGCGCGCCCAATGTCCTCGTCATCATGACCGACGACGTCGGCTTCGCGGCCAGCAGCACGTTCGGCGGACCGATCCCGACACCTGCTTTCGACGCGCTCGCCAAGCAGGGCGCGAAATATAACGCGTTCAACACGTCCGCGGTATGCTCGCCGACGCGCGCGGCGCTGCTGACGGGTCGCGATCCGCACCGGGTGAACATGGGCATGGTTCCAGGCGCGGCCGGCGGCTATGCGGGCCAGAACAGCGTTATCCCGGA
Source organism: uncultured Novosphingobium sp. (assembly GCA_964603645.1). Taxonomy (GTDB): domain Bacteria; phylum Pseudomonadota; class Alphaproteobacteria; order Sphingomonadales; family Sphingomonadaceae; genus Novosphingobium. Next base: position 7,096 of record CAZRVW010000048.1, read on the forward strand.
CAGCGCTGCAATGATTTCGCAGGTCCTGAAGGACAGTGGCTATAATACAGCGATATTCGGAAAGTGGCACCTGACCCCGGCCTGGGAACAGGGACCGACCGGCCCTTTCGATCGCTGGCCGACCCACATGGGGTTCGAGTATTTTTACGGATTTATCGGCGGTGAAATAAACCAGTTCAGCCCGAAGCTGGTGGAAGGCACCAAGCCCATCCAACCCGCAGTGGACAATCCGGATTATCATTTCGACGAGGACATGGCCAATCACACAATTGACTGGATAAGGCGTCAGGAATCGCTTGCGCCGGACAAGCCGTTCTTCATCTATTACGCTCCGGGAACAGCACATGCACCGCACCATGCGCCCGCAGAATGGTTAGCGAAATTCAAGGGCATGTTCGATCAGGGATGGGATACCGCGCGTGTCCAAATCTTCGAGCAGCAGAAAGCGAGGGGCGTTATCCCCAGTGATGCCAGGCTCACACCGCGCCCGTCTGACATTCCTGCATGGAACGACCTCAACCAAGACGAACGCAAGCAGGCGGCCCGCCACATGGAGGCCTATGCAGCCGCGCTCGCGCATGCCGATTACCAGATCGGCCGTGTCATTTCGTCGCTCAAGGAAACGGGCCAGTTCGACAACACAATGATCATCTACATTCAAGGGGACAACGGACCGAGCGCGATCGGCGGTCGGTATGGCTCGCTGAATGACGAAGCGATCTATAATCTTGCCGCACCCACTACCATCGAGGACGACAAGCCCCGGATCGACGAGATCGGCGGTCCTAAGACCGCCAGCGAGTACCCGATCGGGTGGGGGCATGCACTGGCCACCCCGTTCCAGTACTACAAGGCAGTTGCCTCGCACTTCGGAGGGATTCGCAACGGTACGGTCATTTCGTGGCCCAAGAAGATAGCGTCGAGCGGAATCAGGCCGCAGTTTCATTATGTAACCGACGTATTCCCTACAATCCTCGAAGCGGCGGGGATTTCCGCGCCCAAATCCGTAAAGGGCGTGGATCAGATGCCTTTGGACGGGATCAGCATGATTTATACCTTCGACAACCTCGATGCTCCAACGCGCAGGAAAACGCAGCATTTCGTTTCATCCGACAGGCTGGCTCTGTATCACGACGGCTGGATCGCCTCGGCCACGCCCAGCATGTCCGCCTTCAAGAAGCAGCAGCGGATGCCAGGCATCGAGCAGCGGCAATGGGAACTCTACAACCTGAATACCGATTTCAGCCAGTCGCTCGACGTTGCCGCGAAGCACCCGGAAAAGCTGCGCGAACTCAAGGACATGTTCTGGACCGAAGCGTCGCGCAGCAATGCCCTGCCAATCAAGCTGTTCAGCCCCATGGTTCTGCGCGAAGCGACTAACAGGGGCAAACATTCCGAGTTCTATCCCGGCACGGTCAACATTGCGGAGGGGGTAGCTCCCGCCATCGACAGCACGTCATTCAGGATCACGGCACGCGTCGAAGTCCGTCAGCCTGCCAAGGGCATCCTGGTCACGCAAGGGGGGCGGTTCATGGGCTATGCGTTTTATGCGCAGGGCGGGAAGCTCGCCTATACCTATAATTACTTCGACCGGGAGCGGACGACCGTCGTGTCCGATCATGACATTCCCATGGGCAAGCACGAACTCGCGGTCGATTTCCGCTATGATGGAGGCGGGCTCGGCAAGGGCGGCAAAATCACGCTGCTCATCGACGGCAAGGCCGTGGGCACGAAGCGGATCGAGAAATCGCGCTCCGGTTTCTTCCAGACTTACAACGAATCGTTCGATGTTGGCGAGGATACGGGAACGCCGGTTATCGACAGCTACACGATACCTTTCAGCTTTAACGGCGGGATCGAGAAGGTCATCGTCGATATCGAATGATTGCCGCGTGCTGCGATCCGCCCGCATCCGGCGCAGCCTCGCCTCTGGAGATTGTATTGAACGACTCAGTTGCACCACTTCTGGAAAGAGAAGCTCGCTGGCGCTAGTTCGGCTCTGTCGAACCTATTGGCACGCCGCGCCACTGTCTGAAACATTTTGGCTAGCAGGCCATGCGCACAGTTGTCGCCGGATTCTGACCGGGCGATTGAGGCCCTCGCTGCCGGCCTGGTCCGGCACATAGGCAGACGGCGCGCGGTTCGCCGCGGCCCAATCGGCGGCATCAGCGTAGGCCACTGCGTTCAGCGTTTCAGGTGCCTCGCCGGACTTGACCCACGCTACAATTGCCGACAGCGGATCGGCCGGTTCGAGCCCATCCCCGTAACCATGGCCATAGCCGGGAACCATGAACAGCCTGAAGAATTCACGTGTCGCTGCAAGAGCATCGACATCGGGATTAGCCCTCGCCTGATCGGCAACAACCATCTCCCAATACAGCGGCGAGTGCATCGAGGGGACCATCGGATCATTCCATCCGTGGATCAGGATCAACTTGCCCCCGTTCTCCTGAAACTTGCGGATATTGGGATCGAAGGTGTTGCCGAGTTCATCATTGGCCGCGGCGATCATTATGGGCATGTCCTTTTCGATATCGAAATCTTTATAGGTCCAGCCCGGCCTGCCAAGCATTCCCTTGCCAATTGATAGTTCGAGCTGGAAAGCCTTCACGAGACTTCCGTCAAGCACTTGCCAGCCGTGCAGATTGCCCAGCGGTCTCCACTCGCTGCCCGGCAGCATACGCAGCTCAGGGTAGCCGGCCGGACCGGCATAGAGCCGGCGCGCGGTCTCGACCTGTTCGGCGGTCAGGCAGCCCTTGGTCTGGCCGTGCTTGCACTGCAGGACGACGGGATTGAACGAGCACTGGCGCGGATCGGTGAGAAAGCCGTCCGAGGCCAGACCCCCGTCCTTCCCACCGCATATCCTGATTACACTTGCCTTGAGAAGCTTTAGTTCAGGTTCACGAAGGATGGACCCGGGCGTTCGGGTCATCTGCTGCGCCCACCAAAGCGTGCTGGCGGCCTGGAACTCGCCGCGTGAGGCCGGATAGAGCGCGACGACGCCGTCGAAATCGGCAGGATAGCGCTGCACTTCTGTCATGGCCTCTTGGCCACCTTTGGAGCCGCCGACGAAAAACCGATGGCGAGCAGGCTGGCCATAATAGGCTTTGGTGAGTGCTTGGCCAGCAATTGCTGTCAAGTGAACCGCCCGGTCCCGGAAATCGAGCATCCTCTCAGGGTCAATTGCCCATGAGGGATCGGTGAGACTGGTCCCGTCATCTGTGCTGGATGACGCAAACCCCCTGTTGAGCGCGTGCGCAAGCTCGGGATGGCGAATGACCCCCGCAAGCCCGCCGTTACCGGTCTGGAAATAGTCGCCATTCCAATCTGCAGGAAGCCAGGTCTCGAAGCCTATGTGCGAGGATGGGCTCGGCCTTATCGTGCCCTTCACTCGGCAGAACGTCCTGTTGACCCTGACCGGCAGGCCTCTACTTTCGCGCGAGGCATCATTGAAAGTGGACGGAGCAATCACCTCCTCCACTTCCGTGATCGTAGTAATTGGGATAGTCTGATTCTTGAGCGCCGCGCAGTCGGCTTGAGCGTGCGCTACAAGTTCGGTGGGGAGTGCTAGGTATCCCAACAACGAACCTGCGTCGGGTCGCGGTCCCCGTGCGTATCATGCGACCCGGTTCCAGTTGGGCCGTCGACGGGTTAAGGTAGCGGCAAGGTCGTGGGCGCTTGCTTACGATTTTTGCATTGCCGCTTGTCGAAAGGACGTGAGATGGTTGATCTGGTGATACGGGGCGCCACCGTGGCCGATGGCACCGGCGCAGAACTCCGTGAAGCTGACGTCGCGATCGACAAAGGATGCATCGTCACCGTGGGCGACGTCCGTGAACGAGGCTGCGAGGAGGTCGATGCGCGCGGCCTCCTGGTAACACCGGGTTTTGTCGATCTGCATACGCACTACGACGGCCAGCTCGTATGGTCAGAGACGCTGGAGCCATCCTCGACCCACGGTGTCACCACGGTCGTCGCCGGAAACTGCGGTGTAGGGTTTGCGCCCTGCAGGCCCGCGGACAGGGAACGCCTCATTCGGCTGATGGAAGGGATCGAGGACGTTCCCGAGGCCGTGATGGCAGAGGGTCTCGACTGGCGCTGGGAATCGTTTGACGAATATCTCCATGCGCTCGAGCAGCGACCGCACGACCTCGATTTTTCGGTAATGCTGCCCCATTCGCCCCTCCGCGTCTTCGTGATGGGCGAGCGGGCGACCAATCTGGAGCCTTCCACAGACGATGATCGTGCACAGATGCGCCGCATCGCTGCCGAAGCCATGCGCGCCGGCGCCAGCGGCTTCAGCACGTCGCGCAGCATTTTCCATCGCTCGAGCGACGGTCTCTCCGTGCCCACTCTCAAGGCCGAAGAGGCCGAGCTGACCGAAATTGCGCTCGGTCTTGGCGATGCCGGCCAAGGTGTCCTGCAGGCGATCACCATGACCGGGGAGAACCGGCTCGAGGATTACGAGATCCTGCACCGCGTGGCCATCGCATCGGGCAGACCGATGTCCTACACCACCATCCAGATCGACGCGGCCAAGGACTTGTGGCGCGATATCATCCGGTCGGTCGATCGCGACAATCGCACGGGGGCGGACCTGAGGATGCAGGTATTCAATCGGCCGATTGGACTTATCATGGGTCTTGAGACCACCTTGCATCCCTTCTGCATGCACCCCTACTATCTCGAGAACCTGAAAGACCTGCCCCTGGCGGAACGGGTAAAGCGCATGTCCCGGCCGGATGTGCGCGCGATACTGATCGAACCAGCGGGAGATCTCGACCATCCGCTGCGCGGCAACGTCACACGGTTTCATCAGACCTACGCGATGGGCGAGGTCGTGGATTATGAGCCGGATCCCGCAACAAGCGTCGCAGCCATCGCCACAGCGCGAGGAGCAAGCCCCTACGAAGTGATGCTCGATATGCTGCTCGAACGCGGTGGCCATGCAAAATTGTGGGTAGCTTCCAGCAACTATTCCGAGCGGACGCTCGATCCCACGCTGGAGATGATGAGGCATGAGCGCGCGGTGGTCGGTCTGGGCGACGGGGGGGCTCACTACGGCCTGATCTGCGACGCCAGCTATCCCACTTTCATGCTGACACATTGGGCACGCGATCGCAGGGGCGACAAGCTTGAGATCGCTGACGCGGTACGGATGCTCACGGACGCGCCCGCCAGGTTGCAGCGCTTCGCCGATCGCGGACGAATCGAAGCAGGGATGAAGGCAGACATCAACATTATCGATTTCGATCACCTGAAACTGTTCGCGCCAGACGTCATCAACGACCTGCCGGCCGGTGGACCACGCCTACATCAGAGGGTCGAAGGCATAGTGGCAACGTATGTGAACGGCGTTCAGGTGCGGCGAGAAGGATGCGACACCGGTGCCAGGCCCGGACGGCTCGTGCGCGGTTGCCCCGATTCCGTCTGGAACGCAAACGCACAGGCCCGGCGTTCAACGTAGACACTGCCTGATTTGCAACCCTGCATCCCAAGCGGAGCACAGGCCCCTGACAAGGTTCTCGAAGGGGCCCTGAAATAGAAGAATAGGCCGACCGAATCACAGAAATTGCGAGGAGAGGGTTTCATGAATACCAGCAAGATGCGCTTCGGATCTTTTATCGCCCCCTTCCATGCGCCGGAGGAGAATCCGACTCTCGCGCTTGAGCGCGATCTCGAGCTGGTCGAATTGCTCGACCGCCTCGATTATGACGAAGCCTGGATCGGCGAGCATCACTCGGCCGCTTACGAGACGATCTCCAGCCCCGAAGTATTCATTGCCGCCGCCGCGCAACGCACCAGGAAAATCAGGCTTGGTACCGGCGTATCGTCGTTACCCTACCACCATCCCTTGATGCTTGCCGAGCGGATCAACCAGCTCGATCACATGGCTCGGGGCCGCGTCATGTTCGGTGTGGGACCGGGAGCACTGGTGACCGATGCAAAGATGATGGGCATACCCATAGCGAAGCAGCGCGACCGCATGGACGAAGCGCTCGGGGTGCTGGTGCCGCTCATGCGCGGGGAGGTCGTGACACGCAAAACCGATTGGTTCGAGCTCAATGAAGCGCGCCTTCACCTCGATCCTTACACCCGCCCTTCAGTGGAGATGGCAGTTGCCAACCAGGTCTCGCCTTCAGGATCGACGGCCGCAGGCAGGCATGGCCTCTCCCTCCTCTCCATCGGCGCCACGTCGACTGGAGGTTTCAACGCACTGGCATCCAACTGGGCGATAGCCGAAGAGCGTGCGGCGGAGGCCGGCAAGACGATGGAACGCAACGGATGGCGGCTGGTCGGCCCGATGCACATCGCGCCGACCCGCGAGCAGGCACGCGCCGAAGTGCGCTTCGGGCTGGAAAAATGGCTGTATTACTTCCGCGAGGTGGGATCGCTGCCCATGGCGCCCGATACCGGCGGAGATCCGGTCGATTCGATGATCGAATCAGGGCTCGCCGTGATCGGTACGCCCGACGATGCCATCGCCAAGATCGAGCAGCTCAAGGCCCAGTCGGGCGGTTTCGGATGCTTCCTTTTTTCGGATCATAACTGGCCCGACTGGGAAGCAAAAAAGAAGCATTACGAATTGTTTGCACGCTTCGTGATGCCTCATTTCCAAGGATCGAACAACGCGCGGGTCGCTTCGATGGAATGGGCTATCGACGGGCGCGCGGAGATGATGGTGGAGCGGACTGCGGCGATCAAGTCGCGCATCGACCGGCATATCGAGGAAAAGGGTAGCGAAAATATCCACCCGCAGCTCATGAAGCGCATCCAGCGTTGAGCTCGGGCTCGTGGTTGGGACGGGCCGGCTTGCCGGCTGTCCGCCGCCCCTAGCCGCGCGTCAGGAGAAACGCCCCGTATCCGAATCCGCCGTTGGTGACGAGGCAGGTCTTGGCGTTCGCAACCTGACGCTTGCCGGCCAGTCCCCACAGCTGCATACAGGCCTCGTAGGTATGCCCGTACCCGTGCAAACGGCCGGCTGACAACTGTCCTCCGCTCGTGTTCATGGGGAGTTCGCCGCCCAGCCCAATCCTCTTGCCGCCTTCCACGAAGGAGGCCGCTTCCCCTGGCTTGCAGACGCCGGCCGCCTCGAGCCACAGGAGGGTAATGATGGAGAACCCGTCGTATATCTGCGCTACATCGAGATCGCGCGGCTTGAGATCGGTTCTCGACCATAGCATGTCGCCCGCCTTCTTCGCCGGGAGGGATGCGAAGTCAGTTTCGGAGTAGTCGCCAAAACCGATCCCCGAGAGCGCCATGCCCATGGCTTCGATCGAGATCGGCGCCTGTCGAAGATCCGGAGCCGTTTCCCGGTACGAAATGATGATCGCGGTCGATCCATCGACATGGGTATCACAATCGAGCAGGCGGAGCGGCCAGGTTATGACCCGGGATTCCAGATAGTCCTCGATCGTGATCGGTTGCCCGAACACCGCGTTCGGGTTCAGGCTCGCCATCGCCCGACCATTGACCGCGATGGCGCCGAGTTGTTCAGGATTTGCGCCGTACTTTTCAAGATAGGCTTGCGCGAAGAGACCATAGATGCTGGCCGCCGAATAAACATGGTATGGCAACATCCAGGAGAGGCCTCCGGAAACGCGCTGCGAGCTCGCTCCCATGACCGTGGCATGACGCGCCCTCATTCGGGCCGTCGCCTGCGCGACAGTGCGGAATATCATGACATGGCGGCACAGGCCGGAAGCGACAGCCATGATGGCTTCGAAAATCGCCCCCATGTGCGCATGCCCTTCCGTCGAAGCGCCGATCCAGGTTGGAGCGAGTCCCATCGTCACCATGACCTCCGTCGCGCCGACAGGAGAATGGCCGCCTGCATCGTTTATCGGGCCAGGATAAGTGGTCAGACCACCGATTTCCGAAGCATCGAGCCCTGCGAGTTGCAGCGCCCGCTCGCAGGCCTGCACCGTCAATTCGAGCGCGCTCTTGTCCGAGGGTCTTCCCACATCGGACTGTCCGGCGCCGCTTATGCAGGCCAGCTTCTCCGGCATCAGTCTCATGCCGCTGCCTCCACAGGTCGAAACAGGGGTAGCCAGACATCCTCGAAACGTTCGAACTCTACCGCCACAGTCATTCCGGAACGGACCTCAGCAGGTTCGCAACCAATGACATTCGCGAAAACGTAGAGCCGCTCCTGCTCGACGAGCTCGATCGCAGCTACCACGTAGGGGACTTCAAGGTTGGGCACCCATTGCTGGACATTGATCGTAAAGGCCTTGACCGCGCCGTGGCCGGAAACCGCCTTGGGCGCGACATTGCCGGCGCCGCACTTTCCGAAACGCGGCCGTGGAGGGTGGATGTAGCGATCACACTCAAGGCAATGCATGATCAGAAGTTCGCCGCGTTCGCCGCCGGTCCAGAACGCCCGGTTGTCACCGTTCAGGAGCGGTAGCTGGCGCTTGACTCCGTTTTGCTCGCCGCCATCGTTTTCAACGTTCATTGCCTGCTCCCGTCAGACGTCAAGGAGAGTTCAGCCTCTGGTTCGATCCCGGATCCAGGAGAAACAGCCGACCGCAAAGAGGTCGGTGAGGCGCTGGATGTGCTTGCGAATCCGCGCCAAACACCAATCATGATTAAATGTCCATTCCTGCTCGGTCACACCGCACCATCGGCAAGCTGCGTGAAGCCGGCGGGTGCGAACGGACCGATGACAACCTGTTCGAGAGTGCCGATTCCTTGGCGCGAGCCATCCGTGGCGCGGACGACCTGCTGGGTATGAAAATTTTC
>CAZRVW010000049.1:0-15793 GCA_964603645.1 uncultured Novosphingobium sp.
TATGCCTTATAGGGGGCCGCGAACAAGGAGATCATGATGTCCGATGAAATGCTCACGCTTACCCTCGATACCGGCGACGGAACCGGCGATGTCGTAATCCGCCTGCGGCCCGATCTGGCCCCGGGCCATGTTGCGCGGATCAAGGAGCTGGCGAGCGAAGGCTTCTACGACGGAATCACCTTTCACCGCGTGATCGACGGCTTCATGGCGCAGGGCGGCTGCCCGCAAGGCACCGGCATGGGCGGTTCCGACAAGCCCGACCTGAAGGCCGAATTCAATGAAGAGCCGCATGTGCGCGGCGTGTGCTCGATGGCGCGCACCAGCGATCCGAACTCGGCCAACAGCCAGTTCTTCATCTGCCTCGACGACGCGACCTTCCTCGACCGGCAATATACCGTGTGGGGCGTGGTCGAGAGCGGCATGGAGCATGTCGACGCGCTGCCCAAGGGCGAACCGCCCCGCAATCCGGGCAAGATCGCGAAAGCGACGGTGAGCGAGGGTTAATTCTTATGTCACTAGGCGGCGGCAGGCTGACGGGCTGCGCGGCATGAGGGTGACACAAGTGACACTTCGCCCCTGCGGTGTCCGCTACGGGAAAGTGGCGGAAACCCGGCGTTTTCAGCGTTCAGGGTGACATATCACCCAAGATGGGAGAATCTCCCGTCCGCACGGCGCGTGTGGAGGGGCTGGGATGCTGACCGACAATTTCAAAGAGCGCGGGATGTTATCTCGCGGCGGTCCTGCAGGACAGGGCAGAGCCAAGCGCGCGAACGCGTAATAGGCGACTGTTGAAATCGGGCCAGAATGCGCTTCCCGCGGAGGGGCCAATTGCACGATTGCGAAAGCAACTGTGGGCGGGGGCTAAACTTCCTTGCCGATGCGGATGGTGCTGGCGCTCAGTCCTGCTTTACGGGGGCTGGCGTGCCTAACAGCGCTTCGAGCTCCTCACGCTCGGCAGGCGACAGGTCTTCGGGCTTTCGCGGCTTGGGCAGGTGGGCCGTTGCCTCGGTCAATGCCTTCGTAATCCGAGGCATCTGCTTCATCATCGCCGGCATGACCTCGCGCATTCTGCCCATCACTTCGGGATCGGCAAACAGCAGCATTGGCTCACTGGCATAGGCGGAGCCGGTGGGTGTTGCGAAAAAGGCATTGAGTTCTGCGAGTTGCGCCGTGTCGAAACGGCGCGCATAGGCTCTCGCAAGGCCATCCTGAAAAGCCGGTTCGAATTGTCCCATGAGGTCTGACATCTGGTCAGCCATGACCTTCATGGTCACCTCCATGCGTTCCTCATAGGCAGGATCGAGGATTGCGAGCATCTCTTGCAGGGTGCCTTCCCCCAGCTGCTCAAGCTGCTCGGGTGTCTCGCCGGTGGCGGCGGTAATGTCACGCAGCGGGATTTCCCCGAGGGTATCCATCATGCTGTCCATAACCGCGCCCATCGATCGCTCCATCAGCCGCGCGTAGGTGCCTTCCGGGAACACGGCCGCAACGGTCTGGCGGGCTGCCGCCAGTCGGTCCGATGCGATGGGATCGGCCGCTTCAGCCACCGGGCGCTCCGTTTGTGCGCTGGCGGCCCCCGCCATGGGCAGCGATGCGACGATTGCTGCGCAGACAAAGCCCATCTTCCTGATGGCCATATTGACCTCCTCTGTGAGCGGCCAAGTGTCGTTTTTTCTAAAGCCCCGCCTCGATCAGCCAGTCGCGGAACATCTTGACCGGTCGCGTTTCGAGATCCTTCTGCCGGCACACGAACCAGTAGGAGTAGGGGCTTTCCACCTCGATATCGAACAGGCGGGCAAGGCGCTTGTCGGCTGCGCGGCGAAAGTGGTCGTCGTGCATGATCGCGATGCCGAGCCCCTGCGCCGCAGCCTCGAGCATGAGCTGGCCGGAGTCGAAATGGTCGATGGCGGCAGGCTGGAGCCGGGGGAGGCCGATCGCTTCGCGCCAGGCCTCGAAGCTGTCGGGCGTGTCGTTGTGGATGAGGAACGTCTGTTTTTCGAGCCGCTTCAGGTTCGGAACGTTGCCGAGCGTATCGAGCATGTCGGTCGCGACGATGGCATAGACCTTGTTGTGGTCCAGCTGCACCGAATAGAGCGCGGGATCGGGTTCCTTCAGGAGCATGATCGCGGCATCGAGCGTGTCGCCCAAGCGCGATTCGTGAAGCTGGTTGGAATCGATATCGATATGCAGGCGCGGATGCCGCTTGCGCAGTTCGACGAGGCGGGGGAACAGTCGCTGGCCGCCGAACAGCGATGGTACGCCAAGGTGGAGACGCAGCACGCCGCCGTCATCGACCTGCAATTCCACGGCGAGCGCCAGCTCGTCCAGCCTGGGCGCAACCGCGTCGTAGAACAGGCGGCCTTCCTCGGTCAGCTTCATTGTCTGGTGCTGACGCGTAAATAGGCGTTTGCCGACGAATTCCTCAAGCGTGGAAACGCGCCGCGAAAGCGCCGAGGGAGACAGTGCGAGCTCGCTGGCCGCCGCCTTGGCCGAGCCGAGGCGGACGACGCGCACGAAAGCTTCGAGCGCACGCAAGGGAGGGAGGCGACGCGTGGGCAAGGTCAGGGCCTTTGGGGATACACCGCGCGAGCCACGGTTCGTGTCCCTGACCGGTTCCTGCGCGAAGCGAGAGCGAAGGCAGATTGGGCATCTGTTGAGCGAGAGCGACAAAGCGGGGGCCGATCCGGGCCGAACCCCACAGGGGTCGGGCGGAAAACGGCCATTTCGGCGTCTCTCGTCCTCGAATATGCCAGCATGTCCTTCATCCTCGTTCCTTGAACTGGCCATTTCCCGCTACCGGCCGTGGCCGAGTGCTGTATCCCCACAGGCCCTAGGCCGCATCCTCTTGGGGTTCCTGCTCTCCCGGAGGATGGAGGCGCAGGCGGGTGACCTGGCGCTCGGTTCCCTCGATAACCTCGATCTGCCAACCGCTTTCATGATCCAGAATCGAGCCGGTTTGCGGAACCTGCTCGGCCAGGACGCAGGCCAGTCCGCCAAGCGTGTCGACCGCTTCCTCGACCACGCCGAGGCGGGCATCGACCTGCTCGGCAAGGTCATCGAGTTCCACGCGCGCGTCTGCGTCCCACACCCCGTCGCTTAGCGCGACAAGCAGTTCGGGCGCGGCGTCGTCGTGTTCGTCCTCGATATCGCCGACGATCTCCTCGACGAGATCCTCGATGGTGATGATGCCGTCAGTCCCGGAATATTCATCGATGACGATGGCAAGATGGACGCGCCTGGCGCGCATGTCCGCCAATACGTCCAATGCGCCGCGCGACTGCGGCACGAACAGCGGCTGGCGCAGCAGCAGGGTCCAGTGGCCCTCGGGTTTTTCCCCGCGCGCGAGAAAGGGGAACACGTCCTTGATGTGGATCATGCCCTTGATGCCGTCGAGCGAACCGTCGTGCACCGGCATGCGGCTGTGGCCATGTTCGGCGAACGCCTCGATCACCTCTTCCCAGCTGGCAGAGGCGGCAAGGGCAACGATCTCGCCGCGCGGCACAGCCACGTCGTCGGCATCGTTTTCGCTGAAATGCAGCATGTTGCGAAGCATCTGGCGTTCGAGCAGCGAAAGATCGCCTTCGGCTTCGTCCGCAGGGCCGGCCTCGCCCTCGTGCTCGTCGATAACCTCTTCGATCTGCGCCCGCAGCGACTGATCGACGTCAGACACGAACATCCTGCGGATAACTCGCCACAGCGAGCCGCTACTTTCCGGCTCTCCCGCGGTGGGATCGCTCAATCGGCCATTGTCGGCCATCGTCTGTCACAAGCCCCTAATACTAAGCCAGATCGCCATATGGGTCTGCAATACCCATGATCGCAAGAGCCTTCGTCTCCATTTCCTCCATTTCGATGGCATCCGCCTCGCTGGTCTCGTGGTCGTAACCGGCGAGATGCAGCAGCCCGTGGACGATGAGATGGGCGGCGTGATCGGCAAGTTGCACGCCTTTTTCGGCCGTTTCGCGGGCGCAGGTCTCATAGGCGAGGGCAATATCACCGATCAATTCCGGTGGGCCGTCGGGCGCCAGGGCGCGTAATTCGGCACGCTCCAGCATCGGAAACGAGAGGACATTGGTGGGCTTGTCCTTGTCGCGCCATTCACGATTGAGGGCTTGGACCTCGGCGTCGGTGGTGAACAGCAGACTGACGTTAAGGCGCGGATTGGCGAGTTCGGGCGCTACTCGACCAGCAGCTTTGGCCGCGTCCTGCGTCAGCGCGGTCCAGTTGCCATCAGGCCATCCCTGGATTTCAATGTCGGTGTCCACAGCAGAACCGTTCAGGCGTCCGGCTCCTCGTAGGCCTCGACGATCCGGCCGACGATGGGATGGCGCACCACGTCTTCGGCGGTAAAGCGGATCATGGTGATGCCGTCGACTCCTTCGAGCCGCCGCACCGCATCGGCAAGGCCACTTTGCGAATCGCCGCCGGGAATGTCGACCTGTTTGGGATCGCCGCAGATCACCATCCGGCTGTTCTGGCCGAAACGGGTGAGGAACATCTTCATTTGCGCCTGTGTGGTGTTCTGCGCTTCGTCGAGGATTACGAAAGCGTCGGCGAGCGTGCGGCCCCGCATGAAGGCGATCGGCGCGATCTCGATCTCGCCCGAAGTGATTCGCCGCTCGACTTGTTCGGGCGGCATGCAATCGTAAAGCGCGTCATAGATCGGCCGCAGGTAGGGATCGACTTTCTCTTTCATGTCGCCGGGGAGAAATCCGAGCCGCTCGCCTGCCTCGACTGCCGGACGCGAGAGGATCAGGCGTTGCACCGATCCGGTCATCAGCTGGCTTACTGCCTGTGCCACGGCGAGGTAGGTCTTGCCGGTGCCCGCAGGGCCGAGCGCGAAGACGATATCGGTACGGTTCAGGGCCTGCATATAGTCGATCTGCACGGCCGAGCGCGGCACGATGGTCTTCTTGCGGGTGCGGATCATCAGCGGCGGACCGTCGCTCTCGCCGGTGATGATGCCTTCCAGCGTCGGCTCTGCAGACATTGCGATCAGCGCTTCGACTGCACCTGAATCGAGGTCGTGCCCCTGTTCCAGCCGTTCGTGCATGCGCTTCAGGACATCGCGGGCGCGAGCTACCGCATCTTCTGGCCCCTCGATCTGCACCTTGTTGCCGCGCGCGGAAATATAGACGCCAAGCCGGTTTTCGATCTGGACAAGGTTGGCGTCGAACTGGCCGAACAGTGCGCCGAGCACGCTTGGTTCGTCGAATTCGACTTCGGTGCGGGCGCGGCGCTGCTGGTCACGCCGGGCGGCAGGTGGTGACTGTGCCGGACGTTCGACACGGGAAGGTTTACGACTCATTCGGTCCTTTCGGTTCTGTCGCTCGAATCTGCGCTCAACCCGATCCATGTGCAAGGATCATGACGAACGCGTGACGCGGCTATCCACGGCATCGTCTGACGTTGCGGTTCAGGCGGTGACGCGTTCGAGCAGCCGCGCGCTCAGCGAATTGGGGCCGGCCTCGGCCAGTTCAACACGCACCAAGTCGCCGATCCGGGGTCTATTGGCCTTGGCGCCGGTGAAATGCACCGATTGCAGCCAGGGCGACTTGCCGAGCATCTGTCCGGGATGTCGGCCCTCGCGCTCGACCAGAACTTCGCAAGTTTTACCAACACTTGCGGTGTTGAATGCAAGCTGGTCGCGGTTGAGCGCCTGCTGAAGCCGCGCCAGACGCTCGTCCATCACTTCGGGCGCGATCTGGCCCGCCATATCGGCAGCGGGCGTGCCGGGACGTCCGGAAAACTTGAAGCTGAAGCACTGGGCATACCCGACCGCATCAACGAGGCTGAGCGTTTGCTCGAACTCAGCATCCGTTTCGCCTGGAAAGCCGACAATGAAATCGCCTGACATAGCAATGTCGGGCCGCACCGCGCGCACGCGTTCGAGGATCTGCAAATAGCTTTCCACCGTGTGGCTGCGATTCATCGCCTTGAGCACCCGATCACTGCCCGATTGCACTGGCAGGTGCAGGAACGGCATCAGCTTCTCGATCTCGCCATGCGCAGCGATCAGCCCATCGGTCATGTCCGCCGGATGGCTGGTGGTATAGCGGATACGGGCTAGATCGGGCATTACCGCCAGTTCGCGGATCAGTCCGTCGAGGCCAATCGTCCGGCCCCTGTCGTCCTCGCCCATCCACGCATTGACGTTCTGACCCAGCAGCGTGATCTCGCGCGCGCCAGCGTCGATCAGCCGATGCGCCTCGTCGATCAGGTCCGCGAAGCGGCGCGAAACCTCGGCGCCGCGCGTATAGGGCACCACGCAATAGGTGCAGAACTTGTCGCAGCCTTCCTGCACGGTGAGGAAGGCGCTGGGGCCGACCTTGCGGCGAGCAGGGAGGGCATCGAACTTGGTCTGAGCCGGCATGTTCGTGTCGGTCACGCGTTCGCCATCGACCGCGCGGGCGAGCATGTCTGGCAAGCGGTGATAGGCTTGCGGGCCGACCACCATTTTTACTGCAGGCGCGCGCGCCATGATCTCCTCGCCTTCGGCCTGGGCGACGCAGCCTGCGACCGCGATCAGCGGGCTTGTCCCGTCCTCGCAGCCCCAATCCTTCACAATCCTGCCGATGTCGGAATAGACCTTCTCGGATGCCTTTTCCCGGATGTGGCAGGTGTTGAGCACGACCAGGTCTGCCTCCTCGCCGTCCGGAGCTGGCGCAATTCCCTGTGCGCCAAGCAATTCGGCCATCCGCTCGCCGTCATAGACGTTCATCTGGCAGCCGAAGCTCTTGACCCGATAGGTCTGGGGAGGTGCGGTTTTGGGCATTGCGGGCGCGCGGATAGCGGAATTCGGGTGCGTTTGACAGGGAGAAGGTAGATCGTCCCCTGACTATGACCGCGCAGGCGCGTCTTCAGCCATGGCCAGAAAATCTTCGGACGAATTGATCGACAGGCCTTTGCTGCCGACCGCGTGCTCGGGCATGGTGATGCTCGACCCGGTGCCATGGTCAAGCGGCGGCGTGTAATAGCCAAGCCCGGTCGCACCGGTCGCATAGCCGATCAGGGCCTGCAATTGCGGCGCGAATTCCTTCGCAATCTCTGGCGGGCACGAAAGATACTGGTTTTCTTCCTGGCGCAGCCAGCCGAGACAGAAATTGAGCAGCATTCCCCAGCGTTCCTGGTCCCTGCTGGTGTTTGCGCCCCCGCCATGCAGCACGCTCCCGGTGTAAACGAGTGCCGACCCCCGCTCCATGACGGCGTATGCGATTTCCTGCTCCTGCGGCTGGCGGATGTCTGGCCAGGCCCCTGAACCGGGCACCACCCGTGTGGCGCCATTCTCCATGGTGAAATCAGTCAGCGCCCACATCACGCCCAGCTGCGTTTCAACCCCTTCCATCATCAGATTTTGATTGCCCCAGATCCAGCGGTCGCGGTGCAGCATCTGCGTCGTCTCGCCAGGCATTATCCGGATCAGCTGGGTCAGGTTGAGCTGGTATCGCTCGCAGAACGGGAGGAGGAGCCGGTCCGCCATTTCCAGCACACGAGGATTGAGCAGCGCCTCACGCACTCTGGCGGAACGGGCAATTAGCGCTCCGGTCCGGGAAGTCGCCATACCTCCGAAATCTTCCACGCCGGTTTCGGTCGTTTCTACGAAGGGCCTCAATTCCGCAAGGATTGCAAGCGCGTCTGCAGCGGGAATGACATTGTCGAGAATGATGCCGCCGTCGCATTTGAGCGCTTCATAGGCAGCCTCAGGAGCGGCGCTGGCGTCGAAGTGACGTATTTCGGCCATGAAAAACTCCTATATAGCCACCCATACTAGACAATTCTCAGAAGTCTGCCACCAGTGACATGAAAGCCGTGCGCTTGCGGATATAGGTGAATCCGCCATTGCCCGAGACTTGCCAGCCATAGGTATTGAACAAGTTGGTGATCTGCGGCCGCAGGACCAGCTTGACGCCGTTCACCTCGAAACGCTGGCGCGCGCCGATGTTGACCGTGGTGTAACCCGGCGCTTCGAGCGTATTGGCTGGATTTGCTGTCCGCCCCGAGAAATTCTCTATGGCCATGTCGATCGACAGGGGCCCGTCGCCGCCGCGGCTGCGCCAGTCGAGATTGGCGACCATATGCCTCTTGACCTGGCCAACCGGGCGTTTGCCGATCAGTCCGCTCGAAAAGGCCTCGCCTGAGATTTTCGGGTCAAGCAGCAGCACTCCGCCCACCAGGCTTAGCCCCGACAATAGCTGTCCGGTCAGCGATACCTCGATGCCCTTGTTGGTTACCGCGCCCAGTTGGCGATAGAAGCGTTGCCCGTCGAGATTGAAATAGGGCTTCGAAATCTCGAAAGCCCCGGCAAGCAAGGTGAGGTCCGGCGTGACCTTGTAGCGTAGCCCAAGCTCCTTTTGGCGGGTGCGAGTAGCCGGCGGCGCTTCGGCATTGTTGATCGCATTCTCGGGCGCGATCGCCGCGTCCTCCACGCCGCGCGACATGCCGCCGTAGAGCGACAGTTTCGGCGTCAGATTAATCGACGCGACCACGTTCCAGAGGCAGGAGCTGTCCTTCGTCAGCGCATCAGTCCGGTCCGGACTGGCGAAATCGACCCGCTTTTCATAGTCGTTCTTGGACAGCGACACGTCGAGGGTGCCCCGACCTTTCCAGATCATGGAGTAGGACACCCCGGGAACAAGCTGACGGACACGGTCCTTGTCCTTGGTGCTTGTGGCGAACGTCGGCTGCTCCCAGCCTTCGTTCGTGAATACGTTGCCCGGACCCGGGCCAAGCAACAGCCGGGCGCTGCCACCGAAACGACGGTCGCGCTTTCTGCCACGCAAACTGGCAATCACGCGATGCGCAAATGCGCCATCGGTCCATTCGCGGGTGAGCCGCACTTCGCCGGACAACGAGGCATCGTGATTGTCCTCGGACGCGATCACCAGCCGGTCGGCCACGCGCCCGTCGGACGTCACGCTCAACAGGAAATCGCTATAGGCGCGGTTGAGCGAGTCGCTTGACCGGAAGATTCCCGCATCGAACCGCAGGCTGTCCGTCAGTCTCACGTGTGCCAGACCGCCGTTGACCACCGTCTTGTCGTCAAATTCGGTCCAGCCGAGGCCGAGGAATTTGCCGCGCGGAACTCGGGCGGGAAGATTGTCTCCCGCGGGAAGGTAAGTCGCGCGCGCTTCGCGGCTTAGGGTGTAGAAGGTGACGTTAAACACCTTGAGGTCGATGTCCTCGGTAGGGCGGAACCGGAACATCGGGGAGTAGGAGGCAAAGATCTGATCGCCGCCTTCGGGCCTCGCGGTGACATTGCGGACGAAAATGCCCCCCATGAAGGACAGCTTTTCGTCGACCAGCGGCGCCTTGAGGTCGATCAGCATGGCCGGGCCATTGACCAGCGGGTTGCCGGTGTCCTGTTCGATGCTGAGCGTGGTCTCGTCGCCGGGCTCCCACAGTTCGTAATGGATCACTCCGGTAGGTGCCGGAAAGGGATACCGTAGCGCCGCAGTTCCGACCCTGACGCTCTGCGACTTGACGATGCGTCCCGGCAGGAAGTTGACGACGTCGTAGTAGAGGCCGTCGATGCGCACGTTTCCGGCTTCGGTTGGATTGAAACCGCGAACGTCACTGGTGGAATAGAGCCCGCTGCGTTCGGCTCCGACCGATCGGCCGAAGGCGTCGTCAGAGTCGGTGGCGACATTCTGCTCGGTCTGCTGGGCATGCGACGGATGCGCAAAGCCGAGCGCCAAAGCGGTACAGAACCAAGTGATTGAAAGAGATGGCCGCTTGGGCCGCAAACGGCGCATGGCGGGCCGATAACTCAACCAGCTTAGGATTGAAAGGGCTGCCCAAGCGATGTCACGATCCGCTCGGGGAAAGAGAAATTGTTCCAATCGGCGAACAAAGGCGTTACCCGCGCAGCCCATGTCGCAAGTCCAAACGATCCACGCCGCTTTTGCCGCGAAAGTCGATGCTGTCCTGTCCGCGCTCGAGTCCGAGGGCGTACTGCCTGCGGACATTTCGCGCGCCAACGTAACGGTTGAGCCGCCGCGCGATCCCTCGCACGGCGACCTTGCCACCAATGCGGCGATGGTCCTGGCCAAGTCCGCGGCCTCAAAGCCGCGCGATCTTGCCGAGCAGATCGTTGCAAAGCTGGCCGCCGATCCGCAGGTGACAAGCGCCGAGATCGCCGGTCCTGGCTTTATCAACCTGCGCGTTGCCGATGAAGCGTGGCTTGCCGAATTGCGTGCGATCGAGGCGCTGGGCGCTGACTATGGCAAGTCATCTATGGGTGCGGGCCGGACAGTCAATGTCGAATATGTTTCGGCAAATCCCACCGGGCCGATGCACATGGGCCATTGCCGGGGCGCGGTGGTCGGCGATGCACTGGCGAGCTTGCTGGAGTTTTCGGGCCATTCGGTGATCCGCGAATACTATGTCAACGATGCGGGCGGACAGGTCGACGTGCTCGCGCGCTCAGCGCACCTGCGTTATCGCGAGGCCCTGGGCGAGCAGATCGGCGAGATTCCGGACGGGCTTTATCCCGGCGACTACCTGGTTCCGGTCAGCAAGGCGTTGGCCGAGGAATTCGGCGACACATATGCCAAGGCGCCCGAGAGCGAGTGGCTGATGCTGTTCAAGGCGCGCGCCTCGGGTGCGATGATGGACATGATCCGCGCCGACCTCGCGCTGCTGGGGATCGAACACGACATTTTTGCTTCGGAGGCCGAATTGCAGGCCGCCGGAAAGCCCGAGGAAGCGGAGAAATGGCTGCGTGCGCAAGGCCTCGTCTATGATGGCCTGCTCGAAGCGCCAAAGGGAAAGACTCCGGAGGACTGGGAGCCCGTCGAATTGCCGCTGTTTCGCTCGACCCGGTTCGGCGACGATCAGGACCGCCCGATCAAGAAGAGCGACGGATCGTGGACCTATTTCGGAGCGGACCTCGCGTACCATTACCAGAAGGCGCAGAATGCCGATGCCTTGGTCGATATTTGGGGCGCGGACCATGCCGGAACGGTGAAGCGTATCAAGGCGGCGGTCGCGGCGATGACCGGCGCGGACGGCGACCCGGTGCCCTTCGAAGTCAAGCTGGTGCAGATGGTCCTGCTCCTGCGCGGAGGCGAACCGGTCAAGATGAGCAAGCGGGCAGGGACCTTCGTGACGCTGGCCGACGTCGTGCGCGAGGTAGGCAAGGACGTGGTCCGTTTCACCATGCTGACCCGCAAACCTGAAGC
Organism: uncultured Novosphingobium sp.; assembly: GCA_964603645.1. Taxonomy (GTDB): domain Bacteria; phylum Pseudomonadota; class Alphaproteobacteria; order Sphingomonadales; family Sphingomonadaceae; genus Novosphingobium. The sequence goes on from CAZRVW010000049.1 coordinate 11,181, forward strand.
GCAGATGGACTTCGATTTTGCCAGGGTGGTCGAGGCCAGCAAGGACAATCCGGTCTTTTATGTCCAGTACGCCCATGCGCGGATCAGTTCCGGCCTGCGCAAGGCGGCTGCCGAAGGAATTACGCCGTCAGACGAAAATCTTGGCCTCCTCGGCACCGAAGAACTCGACCTCGTCAAGCTTGCAGCACAGTTTCCCCGGCTGGTCGAGGCGGCGGCGGTTGCGCGCGAGCCGCACCGAATTGCCTTCTTCCTCAATGATTTGGCCGCCGGGTTCCATGCCTACTGGAACCTGGGCAATGACCGTCTCGAAAAGAGACTGATCGTGGTAAACGATATTAACCTTTCGGGTGCAAGATTGTATCTCGCGGCCCGGATTGGGCAATTGTTGAGAAACGGCCTTGCCCTTCTTGGTGTCGAGGCTGTGGAGGAAATGTAGGCATGGCCACGACAGACACGGATCGCCCAGGCGGCGAAGACGAGCAGTGGGACAACGATTCCTACGATCCGTTTGGCAGCGATCCCAAATCCGAGGGCTTCGCGTCGGGCGAGGATGCCAAAGATATCGTTGAAGAAGAATTCGACGAGGCCGGTGAACTCGATCTTGGTGACGAGGACGGCAGCCTGCCCTGGCTTGAGAGTGACGATGAATTCGAGGAAGAAGGCGGCAGCTCGTTTCTCTTGCTCGCGCTCCTTGCGCTTGGCGCGCTGGCTCTGATTATCGGTGGGATCTGGTGGTTTACCCGCGATCGCGATGGAGCTGATCTGGTCGCCGACGGCAGCGTAATCGAAGCGCCGGAAGCACCATACAAGGAAAGGCCCGAAGATCCCGGTGGCAAGACCTTTGAGGGAACGGGCGACACGAGCTTTGCCGTTTCGGAAGGTGAGAGCCGCACCGCCAAACTCGGCGACGGCGATGCAGCGGCCAAGCCCGGCTTCGATTCGGTCGGTGCTTCGGACTCGACCGATAAGGCGTCCCCTGGACAGCCAAAGCCAGCTGCGACGCAGCCAGCCGTGGCGAGCGCTCCGGCCGGTCCCGGCGTTCAGGTTGGCGCCTATTCGACACGTTCGTCGGCCGAGGCGGGCTGGCAGAGCCTTTCGTCGTCGCATTCGGCGCTTTCGGGCCTGAAATACCGGATTGTCGAAGGCAAGGCAGACATCGGCACCGTGTTCCGCCTGCAGGCGCTTCCCGGCGATGCGGCTGCGGCGCGCGCGCTGTGTGCGAAGCTGAAGTCAGCCGGACAGGACTGCGCGGTAAAGGACTAAGTTGCCGTCCTGACCCGATTCCCGTTTTTGCACATCGCAGACGGGGCAACGCCTTGCGAAAGGCCCGCAGGTCTGCGATTTGCCTGCGATGTTGCCTGCGATCTTCGGCCTTTCGGGAACCGAGCTCACTGCTGACGAGCGCGCATTCTTTCGCGATACGGACCCGGTTGGTTACATCCTGTTCGGGCGCAATATCCAATGCCGGGAGCAGGTCCGCAGGCTGGCCGATGCGTTGCGCGCTATCCATGGCCGCGAAAAGCTTCTGATCACCATCGATCAGGAAGGCGGGCGCGTCCAGCGGATGAAAGAGCCCGAATGGCTCCGGTTTCCGCCGGGCGAGGTGTTCGACAAGCTCTACGACACTGCTCCTGCCAGCGCGATCGAAGCTGCACGCGTCAATGCCGAAGCTCTAGGGCTCGATCTTGCCGAAGTCGGCATCACCTGCACCCACGCACCCTTGCTCGATGTGCGCCAGCCCGATGCCGACAACGTCATCGGCGACCGGGCGCTTGGCAGCGAACCCCTGCGTGTCGCAGCGCTGGGGCGCGCCGTGCTCGATGGCCTTGCCAGTGCGGGCATTGCCGGGACCGTCAAGCATATGCCCGGCCATGGCCGGACCAGTGTTGATACCCACAAGGCGCTGCCGACCGTGACGGCAAGCGAGGAAGAACTCGAAACCGATCTCGCACCGTTCCGCGCACTGAAAGATGTGCTGATCGGAATGACCGGGCATCTCGTTTTCACGGCATGGGATGAGGACCATCCCGCCACCCAATCACCCTTCGTAATCGGCGAAATCATCCGCAAGCGGATCGGCTTCGACGGCTTGCTGCTCACCGACGATCTCGACATGGATGCGCTGTCCGGTTCGGTGCCCGAACGGGCCGAACGGGCGATTGCCGCAGGGTGCGACATCGCGCTCAATTGCTGGGCTAAAATGGAAGACATGCAGGGAATTGCCGAACGCCTTCCCGCAATGTCGGCGGAAACAGGGCGGCGGCTCGAACGTGCGTTGGCAAGGACTGGGGCCTCAGAACCCGTCGGAGAACGGCAGACGGAGCTGCTCGCCAAACGCGATCAATTGCTCGAATTGGCGGGGATGCGCGCATGACCATGGACGTTGCACCCAATTCGGAAACTGTCTCCGCTTTCGAGGACTGGGACAAGCCGTTCGCCGCATCGGGCGAGGATAACGCGCTCTATCTGGAGGTGGACGGCTGGGAAGGGCCGCTCGACCTGCTGCTCGATCTCGCCAGGCGACAGAAGGTCGACCTCAGACAGATATCGATCCTGCAACTGGTCGACCAGTATATCGCCTATATCGAGCGCGCCGAAGCCCTGCGCATCGAGCTTGCCGCCGACTATCTGGTGATGGCGGCGTGGCTCGCATATCTGAAATCCGCGCTATTGCTTCCTAAGGAGGAACAGGAAGATCCCAGTCCCGAAGAGCTCGCGCTGCGCCTGCAGTTGAGGCTCCAGCGGCTCGGTGCGATGCGCGAGGCTGCGGCGCGGCTCATGGGTCGAGACCGGCTGGGCCGGGACGTGTTCGCCCGTGGTGCGCCCGAGGGTCTTAGAATCGACCGCAAGAACGCATGGCAATGCGAATGGTTCGATCTGGTCCGCGCCTATGGACAGGTGCAGATTCGCAGCCAGCCTGCCGTGCATATGGTGCACGAGCGCATGGTGATGACGCTGGAAAGCGCGCTGGCGCGGGTTTCGGCAATGCTTGGCGTTGCGCTTGACTGGATCGACCTGCGTGACTTCCTGCCAAGCGCGTGCGATGGCGATGACTGGCATGATCCGCGCCTCAGGCGCTCGGCGCTTGCCTCCAGTTTTGTCGCCACACTGGAACTGGCGCGGATTGGCAAGGCGCAGATTGCGCAGGAAGAGACGTTTGGACCACTGCGGGTGAAAGCGGTGAAGGCATGACGGACCCTATGTCTCCTGGCCCGGACGATCTCTCCCGCGCAGTCGAAGCGATGCTGTTCGCATCGGAAAATCCGATGACAGCCGAGCAGCTTTCAGCGCACCTTGAGGGTGCGGATGTACGCGAGGCGCTGGAGAACTTGCGCGCGCATTACGAAGGCCGCGGCGTCGCGCTGGTTCAGCGCGGGCGGACGTGGCATTTCGAGACCGCACCCGATCTCGCCCACCTGTTGCGGCGCGAGCGCGAGCAAATGCGGAAGCTCTCGCGCGCGGCAACCGAAGTGCTTGCAATCATTGCCTATCAGGAACCGGTCAGCCGTGCCGAGATCGAGGCAATTCGCGGCGTGCAGACCGCCAAGGGTACACTTGACGTGCTGATGGAAGCGGGTTGGGTGCGTATCGTGGGCCGCAGGGAAGTGCCCGGCCGACCGGTGATATATGCGACGACACCTGAATTCCTGGTCCACTTCGGTCTCGCTTCGCGCAAGGACCTGCCCGGCATCGACGAATTGCGCGCCGCCGGTCTGCTCGACCCGGTCGACGACGAGATGATAGAGTCCGCGCTTGCTGGCGAAGATGCAGCGGAAGATGAAGAGGCTGAAGAGGCTGAAGAGGCTGAAGATGCCGACGATGGCGAGGCCGATCCCGATACCGGTTTCGATCCCCCACTGGCGGAAGCGGATGAAAGCGAGCCTGCGCCAAGCGAGGATAAGAACTGACAATCCGGCTTGACTGGCAACCCGGCCCGCAATCCCCTATATCAGGCGCATAGTGATGGAAGGTTTGATCCAATGAGTCTCGGTCCATGGCAGCTAATCCTGATTGTGCTCGTCATTCTCGTTCTGTTCGGGCGCGGGCGTATTTCCGAGCTGATGGGTGATTTCGGCAAGGGTATAAAAAGCTTCAAGAAGGGTCTCAACGAAGACGAACAGCCCTCGGCCACCGCGCCTCCTCCAGCTCAGATTCCCGCTTCCGACAGTGCCAACGTTTCCGCGAAGACGGGCGAAACGACCAAGTCCGGCGACTAAGCGGATCGTCGGCCCATGTTCGACATCGGCGCTTCGGAACTTCTGCTCGTCGTTATCGTCGCGGTTATCGTCGTCGGTCCGAAGGACCTGCCGCTGGCCATGCGTACTGCAGGGAAATGGATGGCCAAGGTGCGCCGCGTTTCGAGCCATTTCCGCGCCGGGATCGACGCGATGGTGCGCGAGGCGGAACAGGAAGAGCTGGAACGCGAGTGGAAGGATCGCAACGAGGCGATCATGAAAGCGCATCATGACTCAGGCGAAATGCACGGCCCACCCGAAACGGGCGCGGAGGCCGCGCTGGAAAGTCCGACGCAAAACGATGCGGCAGATGAGCCGCAAGCGCCGCCACCGCCACCTTAGGATTGAGCTGGTGGCTTTTCGCATCGACGACATCGA
>CAZRVW010000050.1:0-15785 GCA_964603645.1 uncultured Novosphingobium sp.
AACGCGATCTCGGGCGTGCTAGATAGCCCCTGTGCCGGGGAGCCGGGCGGCCGCGTCATTGTTTGCCGAAACGCTTGCAGTGCCGAGGAAAGTCCGGGCTCCACGAAACGCGGACGGCGGGTAACGCCCGCCGGTTCCGGAGCGATCCGGGATCAGGGAAAGTGCCACAGAAAGCAAACCGCCGATGGTTCGCGCTCTTTCGGGAGTCGGGAGCACAGGCAAGGGTGAAAGGGTGCGGCAAGAGCGCACCGGGGCACTGGCAACAGTGCTCGTATGGCAAACCCCGTCCGGAGCAAGACCGAATAGGGGCGGCGAGCCCTGGCGAACGCCGGGGCAGGCGGGTTTCGCGCCGAGTTGTCCGGGTTGGTCGCTGGAGCGGTGCAGCAATGCATCGCCGAGAGGAATGGTCGCCATCCCGGCGCTGGTCCGCGCGAGCGGATACCGGTCGGGATACAGAACCCGGCTTACAGGCTCTCCGGCACAAGTAGTTCGAAATCTTCGGCCGAGTTGGCCGGAACATCGCGGATGGTGATGCCGCTGTCGCGGTCTTCGGCCTGAATCAGACGGCGGTCGGTGCCTTCGAGACGCAAGGCGGTGAGCAGGCCGGATTCGTACGCCCCGGTATCGATGCCGATGCGGTGATCGTGCAGTTCAGGCAGTGCGGTGACGGTGTGGCCGTGCACAACCATGCAGTCCAGGCCACCCTTGTGGCTGAGGAATGGTTCTCGGATCCACCGGCAGTCATGGTCATCCTGCTGGTCGAGCGGCACCTTGGGGTGAATGCCGGCATGGACGAACAAATAGTCTCCAAGGCGAACGTTGCTCTCGAAACCATGCATGAATATCCGATCTTCTCTCGGCACCGCGCGAGTGAGCCGGTGCTTGATCTCGGCAAAATCCATGTCGATCATCGTTTCGGCGTCGAGGCCGTAGGAGGCGAGCGTCTGGACGCCGCCAAATCGCAGGAAACCCCTGAACGTGCCGTGCTCGTAAAACGAATTGAGGAACATTTCCTCATGGTTGCCCAGTAATATGCGAACATCGCACAGTTGCGACCACTTGCGCGCGAAATTGAGCACGCCCCGGCTGTCGGGGCCGCGGTCGACCAGATCGCCCAGCAGGATAACCGTGGTCCGCGCGTCCTCGCTCGCCCGGTCGTCGCGGTCGATGGCATCCGCAAGCGGGCCCAGCAGATCGAGCCGGCCATGTATGTCGCCGATGGCGTAGACCCGCCTGCCGGGCGGCAAGGAAGGTTGGCCCCGGGCAGGTCCGGAGCGGAACAGCTTGCTGAAAAGATTTGCCATGGTTGTGGATAACCTATGTCCAGTGAGACTCATCCGCAAGCGGAGCTCTACCTATTGCAGTGCGGCAGTTGATTGCGTGACATAAAATCCACACACAGATTAAACGTTCCGGAAAAAAGCACAATTCTACCTTGTGCAATGCGGCAAAAATGTGCAGCATCATCATCACATCCGGTCATTGCGCCCGATTAAAGAGGCGCGAGACGGATGGCAGGTTGGGACGACGGACGAACCATAACTTGAGGGAATTCAATATGTTCACGTCGATTCGCGGTATCGTTGCCGCTTCAGTTCTTGCGGGCTCCGCGATGGTCGCGACCCCTGCTCTCGCTCAAGAGGGCGAAAGCGATATCTCCATTTCAGGCAATGCAGCGGTCGTTACCGACTACCGTTTCCGCGGTGTCGGCCTTTCGGGCGGCGACATCGCCATTCAGGGCGGCATCGATGTCGGTCATTCGAGCGGCTTCTACATCGGCACCTGGGGTTCCTCGATTGACGGTGGCGACTACGGCAGCGTCGAGCTTGACATCTATGGCGGCTGGTCCGGCGACCTTACCGACGGCATCGCGGCTGATGTTGGCGTCATCTACTATGCCTATCCCAATGGCCTTACCGGTGCGGATCTCGACTACATCGAATTCTACGCCTCGCTCGACTTCACGATCGGCCCGGCCGAGGCAACAGTCGGCTTCGCCTATGCACCTGACCAGGATGCGCTTGGCGATACGGACAACATCTATATCTACACCGATCTTGGTGTTGGCATCCCCGATACGCCGATTTCGATTTCGGCTCACCTCGGTTATACCGACGGTTTCCTTACCTTCACGGATGACGGCAAGGCATTCGACTGGTCGATTGGCGCGTCGCTGGCACTTACCGAGAACCTTTCGGTCGGCGTTTCTTACGTCGGTGTCGAGGGTGGCAATGTTGACGGCCTGACCGACGATGCCATCGTTGCGACCCTTTCGGTCGAGTTCTGATTTACAGCTGATTGCAGGATGAACAGCGAAGGGCCCGTCCGGAAACCGGGCGGGCCTTTTGCTTGCGCGCCGAAGATGCAAGGCGGTCAGCGCAGATAGAAATCCACGGTGGTGACGACGCGCACCTTTTTGAAAGGTGTGTCAGATTGGCCCCAGCCGCCGCCCGAATCCCCGTCGCGCGCCTGGACCGAGAAATAGCCTTGGGTCGCGGTCTTGATCGTGCCGACACTGGTTCCGCTGTCCTTGGCGAACTGCTCGGCGGCGGCGCGCGCGTCCTTGGTCGCTTCGGCCACCATTTCCGGCTTGATGTCGTTGAGCTTGGTGAAGGTGTAGGCCATGCCGGAGCCTTCCTCGAGCACCACGCCCTTGCGCACCAGGTCGAATTGTCGCTTGACCGCCGACTGGGCGCGCTCGATGTCGGTGCTGCGCAAGGTCATGCGTTGGCGTACGGTTGACCTTGGCACCCCGTTATTCGTGTATTGCGAAACGTTTACGGCGCTCGGCTGGATTGCGTCGGCTGGCAAACCAAGATCCTTCAAGAAGGCGCGGATCGACTGCGTGTCGCGGTCGACGCTGGCCTGCGCGGTCGAGAGGTCCGCGGCGGTCGCCGAATAGCTCAGGGTCCAGGTGGCAAGGTCAGCTGTGACGTCGCGTTCGGCAAGTCCGCGAACCGTGACCGAACGGTCTGCCTCGTGCGCGCGCAGCAGACCGTTGCCGAGCAGGTAGCCTCCAGCGATCAAACCAAGCGCAAGAATGGCCGAACTGGCGAGCCACCGCCGCGTCGACGGATCCTTGTGGAAGGCTATCCTGGTGCTGTCATCTTGTGCATTTTCGGTCATCGGCTGGCACTCCCTGTCGTCTGCGGGAGATGCGCTCTATCGCCTTTATCGGCGATAAACCGTTCATCTCATATGATGAAACGAGTGCCCGCGACTATTTAGGAGACGCGCGGCCGGGACGTCAGGAACCGCAGGATGGCGTAGCCCAGCAGCGCCGAGCACAGCGAACCGGTGAGCACGCCCAGCTTCGCCTCCTCGACGAGGTGAGGGTAGCCTGGGAAGGCCAGGGCACCGATAAACAGGCTCATCGTAAAACCAATGCCGCACAGTACCGACGCACCCCACACTTGGGTCCACGTGGAATTCTCTGGTCGAGGTGCGAAGCCAAGTTTTTCCGCAGCGTAGACCGAAGACAGAATCCCGACCTGCTTGCCGATGAACAGCCCCGCTCCGATTGCCAAGGGAAGCGGATCGACCAATCCGGCCAGTCCGACCCCCGCCAACGCGACCCCGGCGTTGGCGAAGCCGAACAGCGGCACGATGAAATATTCGTTCCACGGGACGAGCGCGTGCTCCATGCGCAGCAGCATGGAGTCTCCCCGCTGTCCCAGCTTGAGCGGGACGGTAAGCGCCGCCGCAACACCGGCGACAGTGGCGTGTACGCCTGAATGCAGGACGCAGTACCACAGCACCATGGCGAGCCCGATGGTGAGTGCATAGCTTTGAGCTTGGCGTCGCCCGATGCCGACCATCAGCGCCAGCACCACAAGCGCCGCAACCAGCCAGCCGATCTTGATCGACGCCGTATAGAACAGCGCGATTATCGCCACCGCGCCCAGATCGTCGACGATGGCGATCGTCAGCAGGAACAGGCGCAGAGATGCCGGGACCCGTCGACCGAGCAGCCCGATTACCCCCATGGCGAAGGCGATGTCGGTTGCCGCTGGTATCGCCCAGCCGCGCTGGAGCGGATACCCGGTTCCGGTGACGGAAAAGTAGATCAGCGCGGGCGCAATCATACCGGCTATCGCCGCCACGACTGGCAAGCGCCGCTTGGCCGGGCTTGAAAGCTCGCCGGCCAGAACCTCGCGCTTGATCTCGAGTCCGACGACGAAAAAGAAGATCGCCATCAGTGCATCGTTGATCCACAGGTGCAGGGTATTGAGCTTGGCCACCGGCGTCCAGCCGAGCTTTCCGTGGAACAGGTCATGATAGCCGTGCGCCAGAGGCGAATTGGCGATCCAGATTGCCGCAATGGCAACCAGGATTAGCAGCACGCCAGCGGCAGCGTCGCCCCCCAGCAACTCGCGCAGCCGGGTGGCGATGCGATTGGGCAAATGACGCGATCGGACCATGGCTTTGCTATTGGCCAAGGTGAACGATGCTTGCAAGGCCGTGAGAGTCGCAATAGGCTCGTTCGACAAGGGCTTATTGTGGATGCTGGGGAAAAGTGTCGGGCGTGGGGCAATTCGTGACCGAACAGGTGCTTCCCGCCCTCCTGGCAGTCGAGCATGAACTGCTGCTCTTTGCTTCGTTCTGGTTCATCGTCGGCGCTGTAGACGAAGCGGCCTTCGACCTCGGCTACCTGTGGTTGCGGCTAACCGGTCGCTTGCGCGAACGGACTGGTCGCGCCGATGGAGCGCCATTTGCCGCCGAGTGCCTCACGGAGGATTACGAACTCGGCCTTCTGGTCTCGCGCAGCGGCGGCAGCAGCCGGTTTCTCAGGGTGCGCGATCACCTTGGCGAATTGGTTGCGACGCGCGCGTATTTTCCGGGCAGGCTCGACGATGCTGTCCGGCAAAAAGCGCGCTGGATACACGGCATCGCCCTGCAGGGCTGGGATCGGCTCGGCTGGTTCGGGGGGCACTTGATGTGTGGATGGCGCTGCGCGACCGGCGCGGCCTGTTGACGGCGGTGGTATTGGCGGCAGCCTACCTGCTCATCGTAATAGAGGCGACGCTTGGCATAGCGCGGCTCGCAGGCTGGGAAAACCGGCATCACCTTTCGCCGCTCTTGGCTACGATGCTGACGATGAGTTTTGTGGCTTTCATCTGGCGCGCCCTTTGGCGCTTTGGCTTCACCGCAAACGAGTATGGACTGGTTGAGGGTGTTCTCGCCGTGCTGCGCATTCCTGTCGCCAACGTCATTGCGATCATGGCCGGGCGGCGCGCTCTGGTCGCCTATGTCCGGTCGCTTGTCGGGGCTGCGCCGGCCTGGGACAAGACCGCGCACTCGCTCCATCCCGCGCTCGTCGCGCAAGAGCGGTCCGCATGATGGCCGAGCGCCAGGCGAGATAGGGCGGCCCTCTGGTCGCTCTCGGAGCCATATTGTGAATTTGGGTTGCCGTGCGCCTGATACTGGCGGGAGCTGGCGGGCCGCCGGCCTATGCGCAATTGCCTGTGGCATCGGCCGAGCGCGTCGTTGCGCGACAGGTTCAGCCGCACCCCCGCCTCGACAGCGCCCGTCGCGCAGTTACTGACACCTCGCCCCAGGGCTGGTCTCCCCATCGACCGATGGTTTATTCGAGGCAAGCGTTCGGTCCGCCTCCGGCAACCCGGTTGCAGCCGCTCGCGCCAGCATCGCAGCCTGCGATGTTGGCGCCCGTTGCCAAGCCACTTTCTGTCAGCGCCGCGGCGGGTCACCAGCTGATGTGGATGGCTGCGCTGTCGCGGCTGCCTCTGCCGGCGGGGTTCGGCATCGCCCAGCCAGCAATGAAGGCGGCTCCGGTTCCGTTTTATCCGGCGGATGCCTCGCGTGACGGATCGCGCCGCTGGTCAGCGGACGGCTGGCTGCTGTTAAGGGGCGGGTCAGGTGGTTCGCTTGCCGCCGGCGGCGCACCCGCTACTCTGGGCGCTAGTCAGGCTGGTGCGGTCGTGCGTTACCGCCTGTCGCAGGCCAGTCAGCACCGCCCGCAGATCTATGCCCGGCTTTCGTCGGCGCTGAACAGACCGGCCGACAGGGAAGCGGCTGTCGGGCTTTCGGCAAGACCGGTTCCAAAGCTGCCTTTGCGGGCCTTGGCGGAACTGCGCTTGTCCGACCAGTCCGGCGGAACGCACCTGCGTCCGGCCGCCCTGGTCCATACCGAATTGCAGCCGGTCGACCTGCCGCATCGCACGCGTGCCGAGTTCTACGGGCAGGCAGGCTATGTCGGCGGTCGCAACGCCACCGCGTTTGCTGACGGGCAAGCGCGTCTCGACAGGCACGTTGCCGACATCGGCAAGGCGGAACTACGCCTAGGCGCGGGCGCATGGGCCGGCGCGCAGAAGGGGGCGGCACGTCTCGATGCCGGACCGAGCGCAACGCTTGGCGTCCCCGTCGGTCAGGGTGGGGCCGCGCGGCTGGGACTTGACTGGCGTCTGCGAGTGGCGGGCGACGCCGAGCCCGGTTCGGGAGTTGCGCTCACGCTAACCGCAGGATTCTGATTGCTGCTTTCAAGGGCCGTCGCGGTAGGGTAGCGATGGAGCCGACATGGATGTCTACCTTCCTATCGCCAACCTTTCGGTCAACGGGCTTGTTATCGTCTTGCTCGGCGGGCTGACGGGCATCCTGTCGGGCATGTTCGGGGTTGGTGGCGGCTTCCTGACCACGCCGCTGCTGATCTTCTACGGTGTACCGCCGACCGTCTCGGCCGCTTCCGCCGCCAGCCAGGTTACGGGCGCGAGCGTATCGGGGGTGTTCGCTCACACCCGGCGCAACGGCGTCGATTTCCAGATGGGCTCGGTCATGGTGGCGGGCGGCATTCTGGGCACCGCTTTCGGCGCGTCGTTGTTTCGGCTGCTCCAGGAAATCGGACAGATCGATACGGTCATCAACCTCCTCTACGTGGTCCTGCTCGGATCGATCGGCATGATCATGGCCCGTGAGTCTTTCCAGGCCCTGCGGGCAGAGCGCAGCGGCGAGGCAATTCCGGCGCGCAAGCGGCGTCACCATCCGCTTGTCGCCAGTCTGCCGATGCGCTGGCGCTTTTATCGCTCAGGTCTGTACATCTCACCGCTCGCGCCGCTGATCCTGGGAATGGTGGTCGGCGTGCTGACAATGCTGATGGGAATTGGCGGTGGTTTCGTGCTGGTTCCGGCGATGCTTTATATCCTCGGCATGAGCGCCAGTGTCGTGGTCGGAACCTCGCTGTTCCAGATCCTGTTCGTCACCATGGCAACGACGATGATGCACGCCATGACCACCAAGGCAGTCGACATCGTCCTGGCATCCCTGCTGCTGATCGGTTCGGTCACGGGAGCCCAGGTCGGCGCCAAGTTCGCGCAGATGGCCAGCCCGGTCCGCTTGCGCCTGGTCCTGGCGACAATTGTGTTGCTTGTCGCCCTGCGCATGGCGCTTGGTCTGGGATATCGCCCCGACGAGATCTACACGGTCGCGCCGCTGTGAGACTGCTGTTCGCCCTGATTGCGCTGGTGATGTTGACCGGGGCCCGCGACCCGATTCTCGTGCCTGAAGTATCCCAGCACGAAATCCGGCTGCGCCAGGGCTTTACCGGCACCGAGTTGTTGTTGTTCGGAGCGATCCTGAATCCCGATGGCACGCGCGCCGCACGCGACTACGATATCGTGGTCATCCTCAAGGGGCCGACGCAATCGATCGTTGTGCGGGAGAAGTCGAAAGTCGCGGGTGTCTGGGTCAATGCCGACAGCACCGAATTCCGCTCGGCTCCGTCATACTATGCGATCGCATCGTCGCGCCCAATTGCCGAGATCGTCGACGACAAGACCGCAGCGATCTACGAACTTGGGCTATCGTGGCTGCAACTTTCTCCCATTGGTGCGATCGACCCTGAGCAACAGGTGCGGTTCTCCGAAGGTTTGGTCGATCTCAACGAACGCGGTGGACTCTATAGAGAGGACACCAAAGGCGTGACGGTAAAGGAACAGGTTCTTTACCAGGCGCGAATCTTTCTCCCATCAAGCGTGCCGATTGGCACCTACACGGCGGAAACGCTCGCAATTTCAAGGGGGCGCGTGGTCGCTTCGGCGAGTAGCGAAGTGCAGATCCGAAAGCTCGGCTTTGAGCGGGCAATCGCCAATTTTGCCGAAGATCAACCGTTTCTTTATGGGATCATAGCTGTTATCGTATCCGTATTAATGGGCTGGATCGCGGGACGGCTGTTCGCGCTCGTCTGAACCTGCTTTTCAGCACTGATTTAGCGCAATTTTAATCTTGTTTAGCTAGCCAGGTGCCCACTTCTGAGTGGGTAACCGAGCAGTAAATATGACTGATATGTGCGCAACCGGGTTTGACCAAGCACACGAGGCCGCCATCGAGGATGCCCCGGCAGCAGATCAGGCTCCGACAACGGATCAGGGACAGGTCGAGAATTCCCGCGAGCCCATCGGCATGGTGCTGGAGATCGGCGGATCGGGCGCGCAAATCGCGCTTGATCTGCAGCGACTCACCGAATGCGCCACTGACAGCGATCCTTCGATTGCCCTGGCCGGCGGCGTTGGCAGCCAGGTCAAGATTCGCGTCGGTACCAGCTGGCTGCTCGCCAGCGTTCGCCAGCAGAAGCAGGACAATGCCACGCCCGGAGGTATTCTTGCCACGGTGGATTTCCTCGGCGAGGGCCAGCAGGAACGGCTGACCGGACGCATCCACAACTTCCGGCGCGGTGTCACCAGCTATCCGATACCCGGTGCCTATATCTATCCGGCCACAAGCGCCGACCTCAGGCAGATCTATGCCTCGGACGGACGCGCCAACATCGAGATCGGGAACGTCTATCCCACTAGCGACATCCGCGCAGGTCTTTACGTCGATGCCCTGCTCGGCAAGCACTTCGCCCTGCTCGGATCGACGGGTACAGGTAAGTCCACGAGCGCTTCGCTGATCCTGCATCGCATCTGTGAGCATGCGCCTGAGGGCCATATCGTGATGATCGACCCGCACGGCGAGTACGGACCGGCTTTCCGCAATTCGGGCAATGTGCTCGACGTTACCAACCTGCAGATGCCCTATTGGCTCATGAACCTCGAAGAACACTGCGAGGTGTTCATCACCAACAAGGGCACCGACCGCACCGAAGACGAGGAAATCCTCGGCAAGTGTCTGCTCGAGGCGCGTGCGAAGAACCGCCTGGCCGAACAGCTGGGCAAAGTCACCGCTGATGCGCCGGTACCCTACCTGCTCTCGGACCTGACTACGATCCTGCAGAACGAGATGGGCAAGCTCGACAAGGGGCGCTCGGCCGCTCCCTACATGCGGCTCAAGTCGAAGATCGACGAAATCAAGTCCGACCCTCGCTACCAGTTCATGTTCTCGGGCATGCTGGTCGCAGATACCATGCCCGAATTTATCTCGCGGGTCTTTCGTCTGCCCTCGCGTGGCAAGCCGATCTCGATCATCGACGTCTCCGGCGTGCCCTCCGACATCACCAGCACCGTCGTTGCGGTCCTCTCACGGCTGATCTTCGACTTCGCAATCTGGGGCCGCGACGAAAAGACCAGGCCGCTCCTGCTGGTTTGCGAGGAAGCGCACCGCTACGTTCCCAACGAGAAGAACGCGGACAACTCCTCCGTCGGCAAGATCCTGTCGCGTATCGCCAAGGAAGGCCGTAAATACGGCATCTCGCTCGGTCTTATCACGCAGCGCCCGTCCGACCTGGCCGAGGGCGTGCTCTCGCAATGCGGCACGATCATCGCCATGCGCCTCAACAACGACCGCGACCAGTCGTTCGTGAAAGCGGCGATGCCCGAAGGCAGCCGCGGCTTCCTCGACGCGATCCCCGCGCTCAGGAACCGCGAATGCATCATCAGCGGCGAGGGTGTCTCGATCCCGATCCGCGCGAGTTTCGACGAACTTGAGGAATTCAAGCGTCCGGCCTCTGAAGACCCCTCGTTCAGCCACCTGTGGACGAATTCCGGCGGCGAAGAGGAAATGGTCGTCCGCACCGTCCAGCGCTGGCGCGCCGGCGGGCGCTAGTTTGCTCCTTCCCCGGATGGCCCACGCAGGCTGAACGAGGCTGTCCTCGGCAGCCCATAGCGTGGCCGCCAGCTCCCGCGCGAATAGGCCAGCCAGGTGAGCACCAGCGCGACCAGGGCGCCGAAATTGAACGACAGCCACAGCGCTTCGACGCCGATCACCGGATAGAGCAGGAAGTAGAAGGCGAGCCGCGCCACATAGAGCGACAGCGCGCTGATCACCATCGAGATCACCACCACGCCATAGCTGCGCAAGACGCCGACCATGATCATCATCAGCCCGTTGAAGACATAAGACCAGCTGGTCACCACCTGGATATGTTCGGCGAGCGGTATTGCCGAGCTACCCTTGCCGAGGAACAGCGACAGGATCGGTTCCGCCAGCGCGATCAGCCCGAAAAGCAGGAACACGGTCAGCACTGTGGAAACGCCCAACCCGGCCGAGACCGTTTGCGCAACCCGGTCATGCCTGCCCGCGCCGATGTTCTGCGCCGCCATCGCCGATACCGTGATCGAGACGGCCATGGCCGGCATCTGGATATAGTTCCACACTTGGATCATTGCGCCGTAGGCCGCGGCGGTGAGCACGCCTTCACGATTGACGAGGCTGAGCATGACCAGCGTCGCCGAGGAGGAAATGACCATCATCCCGCCCATCGGCACGCCCTTGGTGATGACGTAGCGCAGGTCTTCTCCGTTCGGCCACAGGAAGCCCCATTCGCTCGCGCGCAGCCGCATCGGCAGGTCGCGCCAGTAGATCCAGGCGATCATTGCCAGCGCGCCGATGAAATTTGACAGCGACATTGTTAGCGCCGAGCCGGAAATGCCGAGTTCAGGGAAGGGTCCGAGGCCGAGGATCAGCACGGGATTGAAGGCGATGCCCAGCACCGATGAGAGGATCATGGCGTAGAACGGCGTCTTGGCGTCGCCCGCCGAACGCAGACCCACCCCGATCAACATTGAGAAGGTTGAAAAGGGCATCGAAATGAAGGTGATCCGCAGATAGTCACGGGCGAAACCGCGGATCTGTTGCGGGGTCGAAAGCAGCTGCAGCAGCTCGTCGGTGAAGATCCAGCCAATCACCGCCACGATCAACGACAGCCCGACACAAAAGCCGATGCCAGTGCCAAAGCTGCGGCGCGCGCTGACATAGTCGCCCGCGCCGTAGAACTGGCCCATCTTGACATTGGTGGCGAGGCTGAAGCCCCAGACCGCAGTAAAGGCGAGGAACATGACCATGTTGGCGCTGGCCGTCGCCGCCAGCGCCTCTTCGCCCAGCAGCTGCCCGATCCAGATCGCATTTGCGGTCATGCCGAAGCTCTGCAGCAGGTTGGTGCCCAGCGTCGGCAGCGAGAACAGCACGAGCGTCTTCAGGATCGGCCCGACAACGAAGTCGTGGGCCTCCCGGACCTCCTCGATCGGGATTTCCTCAAGTGGGTTAGCTTCGCTCACGTCCCTCTCGTGTCCCCGTGCAGGTGGATATGCAAGCGGTCGGTGAAGTTATAGTCGTGCACATTGCACAGCTCGCTGAGCCAGCCCGCGCGCTCGCGCAGGGTGGCCGCATCGCGCCCCTCGGGCATCAGGTAGACGCGGTTGGCGGGGATGGCGTGCGCGCGCTGGAGGCCGAGCACTTCGACAAGGTCTTCCGGCTCGGCGATCACAAATTTGAACCAGGCGCGCGGGTCCGCTGCGAAGGCGGAAAGCCTTTCGGGGATCAGCGCCAGCTCCCCGGCATTGCCGCTGTGCGCGAGCTTGGGCGAGACGTTGTACTGATCGACCAGCGGATCGAGCAGGCGGTGCGGTTCGACCGTGCCGTTGGTCTCAATCTCGACATGCATGTCCCCCAGTTCGCCGAGCATCGTCGCCAAAGCCGCTCCCTGAAGCAGCGGCTCGCCGCCGGTGATGACCAGACGGTTGCGGCCGAACGCGGCGATCCGTGCGGCGACATCGTGCTCGTCGAGCGCGATCTGGTTGTCCTTGCGGTTAAAGGTATGGTCGTCGCGATGCGGACGATTGTCACCTTCGAAGCGCCAGGTATAGGCGGTGTCGCACCACGTGCAGGCAAGATTGCAGCGTGACAGCCGCACGAAAACGCTGGGCTTGCCCGCCGAAGCGCCTTCGCCCTGCAAGGCCCCGAAGATTTCGGGCTTACCGGGTTCTATCGTGGCGAGCGTCAGCGGCATGGGTGCTCACCGCGCGAGGGTGACACAAGTGACACCTGTCCGGCACGGTGTCCGCAGGTGCAAACCAATGAAATCCGCACGTTTTCCATCCCAGAGTTACATTCATGGGATAGGAAGGAAGATTGCATCGGGCGAGCCATTTGAACCATGGCGTCACCATTGCCAGAGGCGGCGCGCGTAGGAAAGATGCGCAGCGGGGCGAGACCCGCAATTCGTGGTGACGGATGCGTGGAGCTTACCCCAACCTTGCGAGCGCAGCGGTCAGCCGCTCGGCCTCTGCCTGGTGGTGGGCATGGTCGGAGCGGGCCTTCTCAACTGCCTCGGGCTTGGCCTTCTCGACGAATTTCGGATTGTTGAGGCGACCTTCGAGCGATTTCGCTTCCTTCTGCGAGGCTTCGAGCGCCTTGGCGAGGCGGGCCTTTTCGGCCTCAATGTCAATGACGCCTTCGAGGGGCACCACGATGGTCGCGTCACCAGCGCCGATCTGCATCGCTGCGCCAGCTGGAGCCGCTTCGAAGCGGAATGCCGAGATTCGCGCAAGACGATCAAGCGCCGCTGCGTTGGCCTCGATGATGGTACGCGTCGTGCTGCTTGGTTCGGCAAGGAAGGCGTCCAGCTTCGCGCCCGGAGCAATGCCAAGCTCGTTCTTGGCGGCGCGGACCTTGCCGGTCAGATCTACCAGCCAGTCGACCTCGCGCTTAGCCGCCGCATCCACACTCGCCCCCGGCTCAGGCCATTTGGCAGTAATCAGCGGGTAGTTCGCGCGGCTGCCCAGCTTCGACCACAGTTCCTCGGTCACGAAGGGCATGAACGGGTGGAGCATCACCAGAATCTGGTCGAGCACCCAACCAGCGACCGCCTTGGTCTCGTCGTCGATCTGGCCCTTGATCAGCTCCAAGTACCAGTCGCAGAAGGTGTCCCACACGAAGTGGTAGATCGTGTTGGCCGCTGCGTCGAAGCGCAGGTCGGCCATGGCCTGATCGAGCGCGGCCAGCGTTTCGAACACTTCGCCGACGATCCACTTGTTGACCGCGAGGGTCGCTTCCGGGGCCTCGATTGACGTGCTCGCGTCGATCCCGTTCGACTGGCAGAAGCGCGCCGCGTTCCACAGCTTGGTGGCGAAGTTGCGGTATCCCTCGACTCGCTTCTCGTCCATTTTCACGTCGTGGCCCTGGCTTTCCATCGCCGCCATGAAGAAGCGCAGCGCGTCGGCGCCGTAGAGGTCGATGAGGCCGAGCGGATCGACAACATTGCCCTTGCTTTTAGACATTTTCTGGCCATCGGCGGCGCGCACCAAACCATGGAGATAGAGCCGCTTCCACGGCACCTCGCCCATCATCTTCATGCCCTGCATCGCCATGCGCGCATCCCAGAAGAACAGGATGTCGAAGCCGGAAATCAGCAGGTCGTTGGGGTAGTGCTTCTTGAGGAGCGGCGCGTCCGCGTCCGGCCAGCCCAGCGTTGCGAAGGGCCACAGGGCGGAGGAGAACCACGTGTCGAGGACGTCGGGGTCCTGAGTCAGTTCGGCGTCCGGTCCGGCCTGCTGGCGCGCGGCGCTTTCGCATTCGGCGACATAGACATTGCCGTTGGCGTCGTACCACGCCGGTATCCGGTGTCCCCACCACAGCTGGCGCGAGACGCACCACGGCTGGATGTTTTCCATCCAGTTGGACCACGTCTTTTCCCAGGTCTTGGGCACGATCTCGATGCGGCCGTCCTTCACCGCCGCGATCGGCTCCCTGGCCAGTTCCTCGGCATTCACATACCACTGGTCGGTCAACCACGGCTCGATCACGACACCGCCACGGTCGCCGAACGGCGTCGCCACCACCCGGTCCTCGACCTCGCCCAGCAAGCCGAGCGCATCGAGCTGTTCGACCACTGCCTTGCGCGCGGCGAAGCGCTCAATACCGACCAAATCGTTCGGGATCAGCCCGTCGGCGGTCTGCACCACCATGGCCTCGGCATCGAACATGTTGAGCATGTCGGCAGGCGCGATACCGGCGCGCTTGCCGACTTCGAAGTCGTTGAAATCGTGGCCCGGCGTGATCTTCACCGCGCCCGAGCCGAGCTCCGGATCAGCGTGCTCGTCGCCAGCAATCGGCACCAGCCGCCCGGTGATCGGCAGTTTCACATGCTTGCCGATAACGCTCTTGTAGCGCGGATCGTCCGGGTGAACCGCTACCGCCATGTCGGCCAGCATCGTTTCGGGCCGGGTGGTGGCGACGATGATATGGTCCGCGCCGTTGTCCAGCGTGACACCATCGGCCAGCGGATAGCGGAAATGCCAGAAATGGCCCTGGACGTCCTGCGTCTCGACTTCGAGGTCGCTGATCGCGGTCTTGAGTTTCGGGTCCCAGTTCACCAGCCGCTTGTCGCGGTAGATCAGGCCTTCGTTGTAGAGATCGACGAACACCTTCACCACGGCCTTGGTGAAGTGCGGGTCCATGGTGAACTGCTCGCGGCTCCAGTCCATCGAACAGCCGAGGCGGCGAAGCTGGCGGGTGATCTGGCCGCCGCTTTCGTGCTTCCACTCCCACACCTTGTCGACGAATTCCTCGCGTGTGTAATTGGTGCGCTTGTCCTGCCGTTCTTCCATCTGGCGCTCGACGACCATCTGGGTGGCGATGCCGGCATGGTCGGTGCCGACCACCCACAGCGCATCCTTGCCGCGCAGTCGCTCGTAGCGGATCACGATATCCTGCAGCGTGTTGTCGAGCGCGTGGCCGATGTGCAGCGAGCCGGTGACGTTGGGCGGCGGGTTGACGATGGTGAAAGGCGGCGCGTCGGGACGTTCGGGCCGGAACAGCCCGTTCTCTTCCCAATGGGCATACCATTTCGCCTCTATCGCGGCGGGATCGAAGGTCTTGTCGAGGCCTGTTGCGGGCGCGTTGTCGCTCATGCGCGGGCCTTTGCCAGCGGCGGCGTGCCGGTGCAAGGCCAGCAACACGCGCACAAGTGCGCATAACCGCTATCGCGCTTGCCGATGCGGCGGAATTGCCCCATTACCGCACTGCAATGCGCGAAGGGGCACACTTCGAGATACGCGCCGCCGACGGCGATGCATCGGGCGACACCCTGGCCCTGTCGGGGTCGCTGCGAGTCCATGCCATCGGCGACCTTGATCACCGGCTCGAGGAAGCGTCGCCCCATTTCGACAGCCTCGACATTTCGGCAGTCCACGAAATCGATACGTCGGGCGCCTGGCTGATCATGCGCCTTGCCGAGAATAACGGGGCGGAGATTACCGGTGCTAGCACCGAGGCGGCGCGGCTGATGCAGGCGCTCGCCGACATCGGCCGACACGATTCCGAGCCGCCGGAAAGGGGCACACTTGTGCACCGGGCCATGGTCGGACTGGGCCTCATCGCCATTGGGTGGGGCAAGGGTGCGTTGACGACGCTCGCGTTCCTTGGCGAACTCATCCTCGCCTTTGGCGAACTGATCCGGCATCCCGGCCGTTTCCGCGGCAAGGCGCTGGTTCACCAGATGGAGCTGGTGGGGGTCAACGCGCTGTTCATCATCGGCCTGATGAGCTTCCTGGTCGGCATCGTCATCGCCCAGCAGGGCGCGGTGCAATTGCGGCAGTTCGGCGCGGAAATCTATACCG
>CAZRVW010000051.1:0-14942 GCA_964603645.1 uncultured Novosphingobium sp.
CGCACACTTCGGCCACCAGACCCACCGCTGGAACCCGCGCATGAAGCCGTTCATTTTCGGGGCGCGTAGCGGCGTACACATCATCGACCTTTCGCAGTCCGTGCCGCTGTTCGCGCGCGCGCTCGAATTCGTTTCGGCGACTGTCCAGGCGGGCGGCAAGGTGCTGTTCGTCGGCACCAAGCGCCAGGCGCAGGAACCGGTCGCGCAGGCTGCCAAGGCTTGTGGCCAGCATTTCGTCAATCACCGCTGGCTGGGCGGCATGCTCACCAACTGGAAGACGATCAGCCAGTCGATCAAGCGGCTCAAGACCCTCGAAGAGCAGCTCTCGGGCGACACTGCCGGGCTCACCAAGAAGGAAGTGCTGCAGCTCACTCGCGAGCGCGATAAGCTCGAACTGTCGCTTGGCGGCATCCGCGACATGGGTGGCATTCCCGACGTGATGTTCGTGATAGACGTCAACAAGGAAGAGCTGGCCGTCAAGGAAGCCAACGTGCTTGGCATCCCGGTCGTTGCAATCCTGGATTCGAACGTCGATCCCTCGGGCATCGCTTTCCCGGTTCCGGGCAACGATGACGCCAGCCGTGCTATCCGCCTCTACTGCGATGCGGTGCGTGAGGCCGCGACCAAGGGCGGACGCGAACAGATGGCCGATGCCGGGGTCGATATGGGCGCGCTGGATGAGCCGATGGCCGAACCTGCTGCCACCGAGGCGGCGCCCGCAGCCGCTGAAACGCCGGCTGCCGAAGCGCCTGCCGAGGATGCCAAGGCCTGACGAGCAGGAGGCGGATTTCCGGATCCGCCATCCTGTCATCGAATTGAAGCACGCGCGGGCCACCGGCCTGCCGTGCATGCATTAGCAAGAGGAAATCGATCATGGCTTATACAGCCGCTGACGTGAAGAAGCTGCGCGAGAAGACCGGCGCGGGCATGATGGACTGCAAGAAGGCGCTCGACGAGGCCGACGGCGATTTCGCTGCCGCCGAGGACGCGCTGCGCGTCAAGGGACTTGCCGCAGCTGCCAAGAAGTCGAGCCGCACCGCTGCAGAGGGTCTGGTCGGCGTCGCCGTCGACGGCAACAGGGGCGTTGCTGTCGAGGTCAATTCAGAGACCGACTTTGTCGCCAAGAACGACCAG
Organism: uncultured Novosphingobium sp.; assembly: GCA_964603645.1. Lineage (GTDB taxonomy): Bacteria > Pseudomonadota > Alphaproteobacteria > Sphingomonadales > Sphingomonadaceae > Novosphingobium. Next base: position 1,135 of record CAZRVW010000051.1, read on the forward strand.
TTCCAGGACTTCGTGCGCAACACTACGCAGGTCGCACTTGGCGCCGCCAACGATGACGTCGAGACGCTGAAGTCTGCTGCCTATCCGAGCGGTGGCACCGTCGGCGATGCGCTGACCAACAGCGTCGCCACGATCGGCGAGAACCAGCAGCTGCGCCGGATAAAGAGCGTTTCGGTCGATAACGGCGTGATCGTGCCTTACATGCACAACGCTGCCGCGCCGAACCTCGGCAAGATCGGCGTGCTCGTCGCTCTCGAGAGCGAGGGGGACAAGGGAAAGCTGGAAGAACTCGGCAAGCAGATCGCAATGCACATCGCCGCTGCCTTCCCTCTGGCACTGTCGGCCGACGATCTCGACGCCGACCTGATCGAGCGCGAGCGTAAGGTCGCCGCCGAGAAGGCTGCCGAGAGTGGCAAGCCAGCCGAAGTCCAGGCCAAGATGGTCGATGGCGCGGTCAACAAGTTCGCCAAGGAAAACGCCCTGCTCAGCCAGGTCTTCGTCATGGACAACAAGACCCCGGTAGCCCAGGTCGTCGAGCAGGCAGGCAAGGACGTGGGCGCCAGCGTGGTCCTCAAGGATTATGTCCGCTTCCAGCTTGGCGAAGGGATCGAGAAGGAAGAGAGCGACTTCGCCGCCGAAGTCGCGGCTGCCGTCGGCGGTTGATCGCCCGCAATTGCCGATACAGACAAGCGATGGGCCGGGACGGGTGCGTTCCGGCCCTTTCGTTTGCGTAGTGCCCGCATATGATGCCGGGCAAGGAGATGCAGCAATGAGCGAGATCGACGAGCGCCGTTCCGCAGAGATCGCTGCGCGCCATGTCGAAATTCCCGGCTATGCCCGCCGCGCCGAGAGCTTTGCACTGGTCAGGCAGCTTCTGCGCAGCACCGATGCTTCGCAGGACCTGCCGCTCACGGGCGAAATTCCCGGCGTCGGACCAGATCAGCGTCCGGTCATCATGCTTGATGGCGACATGCATCGCCGCCGCCGCACTAGCCTTGCCCGCTTCTTCTCGCCCAAAGCGATCAAGGAACAGCACCGCACGGTCATGGAGGCGACGACCGCTGCTCTGATCGCAGAACTGCGCCGGACCGGGCGCGGGCAGATCGACCTGATGTCGATGCAACTGGCCTGCGATGTCGCCGCCGCCATTGTCGGCCTGACCGACAGCGACCCGGTTGCCATGGCGAAGCGCATCCGCCTGACATTCGAGTCCTCGCCGACCGATGCGATACCCTTGCTGGGGCCGTTGCTGCGCAAGGCCAAGGGCATCTACAAGTCGCTCACCTTCTTCCAGTTCGATGTCAAACCCGCGATCCGGGCGCGGCGAGCTGAGCCAAAAGCGGATCTCATCTCGCACTGCCTGGAAATGGGCTATTCGGACAAGGCGATCCTCGTCGAATGCCTTACCTATGCGACCGCGGGCATGCTGACGACGCGCGAATTCATCGTCATGGTCGCCTGGCACATGCTCGATCGCGAGGACTTGCGCGCGCAGTTTCTTGCGGCGGACGAAGCGGGCCAGATCGATATGCTGGAGGAGATCCTGCGCCTCGAACCGGTTGCCGCGCTGCTTTACCGCAAGGCGAGCGTGAACATGGTGGGGCCTGACGGAGAAATGATCCGGGCAGGTGAGCGGTTTGCGCTCGACATCCGCGCCGCCAATACCGACGCGGCGGCGACAGGCCCTTGCCCCTATGCTTTCGATGCCGAACGTACGCGGCGCGAGAAGGAACGCGGTGGCTGGCTTAGCTTTGGCGACGGCGCGCATCGCTGCCCCGGCGCGCAGGTAGCGCTGCACGAGACCCGCGTGTTCATCGATGCCTTGCTGCGCGTACCGGGCATCAGGCTGGAAAAGCCGCCCACGGTCGGCTGGTGCGATCCGATTGGGGGTTACGAGTTGCACGGGGCGATCGTGACCTGCGAGCGGGCGTGATCCATGGAAAATTCCGACGGCCGCTGGATCCTCGCCGAAAACCGGCCGCTGCGGCTGTTCACACTGTTCATCCTCTATGTTGCGCAGGGCGTGCCCATCGGCCTGTTCTGGTTCGCTATCCCGGCATGGATGGCGTCCAATGGCGCCAGTGCCGCCGACGTCGGCTATGTGCTTAGCCTGACGGCGCTGCCCTGGACGCTCAAGCTGTTCAACGGCTTCATAATGGACCGCTACACTTTCCTGCCGATGGGGCGGCGGCGAGTATGGATCATCGGTGCGCAAATCGTGATGATCGCCTTGATGGCCGGGGCCGCCGTGATCCGTCCGCAAGTCGGCGACATTCTGCTGCTCGGCGCCATCGGCTTCCTCGTCAACATGGCGACTACCTTTCAGGACGTTGCCGTCGACGGCTTGGCGGTCGACATCATGGAGGAGGACGAACGCGCGCGCGGCTCGGGCATGATGTTCGGCGGACAGGCGATCGGCGCGGCCATGGCGACTACGCTGACCGGGCTGGCCATGGCCTCGCTCGGTCCGGCGGCGGCCTATCTGCTGTCGGCGGGCTTCGTCGCGCTGATAACGCTCTATGTAATCGCGCTGCGTGAACGGACGGGCGAGCGCCGCACGCCGTGGGGAAGGGGCCAGACGCACGAGCGCAATACCCTGGTTCATGTCGGGGCGTGGCGGCCGATCCTCGCGAATACGCTGCGCTCGCTTCTGGCGCCGATCAGCCTGATCTGGCTGCCCACACTGATATCGCGCGGGTTTCACTATGGCGCGCTGAGCGGCGCGACGCCGCTGATCGGCGCGCAGGAGCTCGGCTGGAGCGAGGAGCAGGTCACCGCGCTGGTCGGCATGGCACAACTGGCGGCGGGGGTGGCCGGACTGACGATAGGCGGCTGGATTGGTGATCGGCTGGGAGCGAAGAACGCGACGATCGGCGTCTATGCGACTTTTATCGCGCTTAACGTGGCGATGGTCCTGGGCGTTTCGCTGTGGGGCGATGTGCAGGTGTTTCGTGCCTTCGTCTTCGTGTGGCTGATCCTCGATACCCTGCTGACCGTGGTCGCTCTGCCGATCTCGATGCGGCTCTGCGATCCGCGCGTCGCGGCGACCCAGTTCTGCCTCTACATGGCCATGAGCAACCTGGGGATCACACTCGGGGCATGGACGCTGGGCCTCAGCGACATGCTCGGCGGCCTGCCGGTGGTGTTCGGCATTGTTATCGGCTGGCACGTGCTGGGCATGCTGATCCTGATCTTCGTGCGCTTTTCGGAACGCAGCGCCGATGTCGCTAAAGTGACGGCGCAGCTGGCCGAAGGCGAGGGACCGAAGCCGGTTCGCAATTGAACAAGAGCGCGTGCGGATTATCTCGTCGGCCGATGCTAGGGTAACACAAGTGACACTTGTCCGGTGCGGTGTCCGCACCTTGTAACGCCAGAGTTTCTGCGGGTTTGCGGGCCGAGGGTTACAGACGGGACATGAGGGGAAGGGCGCGCGCCTTCCCAAGCCATTCGAGGGCACATTGCGGGAAAATCGACATTGTCAAAGAGCGCCGCGGTCGTAGCGCGTGGCGGCACTGTAGGACAGGGTTGCCCGATCGCCCAACAGGGCACCACATCGTACCATGTCCTAACTCCGCATCGACATCCCGCCATCGACCGAAATGATCTGGCCGTTGATCCATTCGCCATCGCTTGACAGCAGCATCGCGACCATTGCCGCGATGTCATCGCCCGAGCCGACACGGTGGCTGCGCATCGCCTGCTTGTAGGCGTCCATATTGGGGAAGTCGTCGGGCAGCACCGGGCCGGGCGCGACGGCATTGCAGCGAATGCCCTGTTTGCCCCAGGTGTGGGCGATATGCCGTACCAGCTGGTTGATCCCCGCCTTCGAGACGGCATAGGCAAGGCGGATCGTTTCGGCAGTGTGGGCAGCGCCCGAACTGGTCAGCACAATCGCGCCGTCGCCCGCCTCGATCATCGCCGGCAGCGCCCGGCGCACGCAGGCGAGGTGGCCGGTAAGATTGGTGCGCAGGGTCAGTTCCCAAGCTTCGATATCGATATCGAGCGCGCCGAGATCGCGCTCGTACATAAGTTGAAGCGCTGCGCCGTTGCCATGCAGGCGCAGGATCGGCCCAAGCGCCTTCTCGGCCTCGGTATAGGCGGCATCGATCGAGTCATGATCGACAAGATCGAGGTATGACGCATGGGCCTCCCCGCCTTGGGATACGATGCTGTCGGCAACGGCCTGTGCCGCCGCCTCGTCGATGTCGGTGACGAACACGCGCGCGCCCTCCGAGGCGAGACGATGGCACGTCGCGGTGCCGAGTCTGCCCGCGCCTCCCGCGACGAACACGGCCTGTCCTCCCAGTCTGCGCATGATCCCTCCTTGTGACTTCGTTGCGAGGGGGTTGTAACCACGCGAAGGCCGAGCGCAATGGCCGGGTATTGCGCTAACTGCATGCTTGGCTTTCGCCGTGTCCGCTTCTAATGCGTGGCCTCCACCTCCAGCCGGGACCGGATTGCTCCATGAGCCTGCCAGAGATGAAACGCGTGTTGCTCAAGCTGTCGGGCGAAGTCCTGATGGGCGGGCAGGACTATGGAATCGACCCTGAATTCGTCGCCGAGCTGGCGAAAGAGGTTAAGGCGGCGAAGGATACCGGGTTGGAAATCTGCCTCGTGATCGGCGGTGGCAACATATTCCGCGGCATGGCCGCCTCCGCCAAGGGCATGGACCGCGCGCAGGCCGACTACATGGGGATGCTGGCGACAGTGATGAACGCGCTCGCCATGCAGAGCGCGCTCGAGCAGCTGGGTGTGCCGACCCGCGTTCAATCCGCGATCGAGATGGACAAGGTGTGCGAGCCGGTGATCCGCAGGCGAGCGGAGCGGCACCTTGAGAAAGGCCGCATCGTGATCTTCGCCGCCGGTGTCGGCGCGCCCTATTTCACCACCGATTCCGGCGCGGCATTGAGGGCTGCGGAAATGAAATGCGACGCGCTGTTCAAGGGGACCAGCGTCGATGGCGTCTATGACAGCGATCCCAAGAAAAATGCGGCGGCAAAGCGTTACGAAACAGTCGATTATGATACGGTTCTCGCAGGTAATCTCAAGGTGATGGACGCCAGCGCCGTTGCCCTGTGCCGCGACAACGCGATTCCCATCGTGGTGTTCTCGATCCGTGAGCGCGGCAATCTCGCCAAGGTGCTTTCGGGCAAGGGCGTGCAGACGATAGTCCAGGAGGAGGCTTGAAATGGCCAAATATGACAAGGCCGATCTCGAACGGCGCATGGAAGGCGCCGTGGAATCGCTGAAGGGCGACTTTTCCGGCCTGCGCACCGGGCGCGCCAATGTCACCCTGCTCGATCCGGTGACGGTCGAGGTCTACGGCTCGCAAATGCCGCTCAACCAGGTGGCCTCGGTCTCCGCGCCGGAGCCGCGCATGCTCTCGGTGCAGGTGTGGGACAAGTCGAATGTCCAGCCGGTCGAAAAGGCGATCCGCGCGGCGGGCCTCGGGCTGAATCCGATCAACGACGGCACGACGATCCGCCTGCCGATCCCCGACCTGACCGAGGAACGTCGCAAGGAACTGGCCAAGCTTGCCGGAACCTATGCCGAGAATGCACGCATCGCCATCCGGAACGTGCGGCGCGACGGCAACGAGAGCCTCAAGGAAGACGAGAAGAAAAAGGAAATTTCCGAGGACGAGCGCAAGCGTGGCGAGGACGAGGTCCAGAAGCTGACCGACCGCATGATCAAGGCGGTCGATGATGAGCTGTCGCGCAAGGAAAAGGACATCATGGCGCAGTGAGCGTGCCTGCCCCCGAAACCGGTGGGCAGGGCGAGGCCCGTGCCCGCCACGTTGCTATCATCATGGACGGGAACGGGCGATGGGCAGCGAAGCGCCGCCTGCCGCGCGCCGTCGGCCATCAGAAGGGCGTTGAGGCGCTGCGCGAAGTGGTGCGCGGTGCGGAGGGCCTGGGGCTGGAGGTTCTTACGCTCTATGCCTTCTCGACCGAGAACTGGCGGCGACCAGACGACGAGATTTCCGATCTGATGGGGTTGATGAAGAAGTTCACCCTGTCCGATCTCGACGAGATGGCGCAAAACAACGTCCGGCTCAAAGTGATCGGAGACTATCGGGCGTTTGCGCCCGATGTGGTCGAATTGATTCAGGGCGCGCTGGATCGCACCGCCGGGAATAACGGCACAACGGTTGCGGTAGCGCTCAACTATGGATCGATGGACGAGATTGCGCGCGCGGCGACCAAGGCGGCGGCCGAGGGCAAGATTACGCCGGAAGCCATCGCCGCCCATCTCGATACCGCCGACCTTCCGCCGCTCGATCTGCTGATCCGCACTTCGGGCGAGGAGCGGCTGTCGAACTTCCTGTTGTGGCAGGCGGCCTATGCCGAGCTGTGGTTTACCGACGTGTTGTGGCCCGATTTCACGGCCGAGCACTTGAAAGAGGCGCTCGATGCCTTTGCCGGACGGGAGCGGCGCTATGGCGGGCGCTGAGCCTTCCCGCACTTCCGACCTCGCTACCCGCACCGTCAGCGCGCTGGTCATGCTCGTGGTGTCCGGTTTCGCATTGTGGGCGGGCGGCTGGGCCTGGCTGGTGTTCGTGCTGGTGATCGGCATCGGCGTGTGGTTCGAATGGTCCGCGCTGTGCCTGTTGATGTATCCGCCGGGCGGCAAGCGGACCGCATGGCGCTATGGCGGTGCGATCTATTGCGGGATCGCCTGTGCGGTCTTGCTGGCGCTTAGGGATTTACCGATGGGTATGTTCTGGGTGCTGATGATTGTCGGTGCAGTGATCGGGACGGACATTGGCGCCTATTTTGCCGGACGCGCCATCGGTGGGCCGAAAATAGCGCCAAGTATCAGTCCCTCGAAAACCTTGGCGGGGCTGTTCGGAGGGATGATCGGGGCAGGGCTAGTGGTCGCTCTGCTGGTCTCGCGTATGACTGACCCGGGTTTCAACAGCCTGTTCGCTGATTCTCCGAAATCACCGCATGACACCTATCAGGTTGTTGTTGCGCCGATGGGTAGTCCTTACGGTTTTGCGCTGACAGGCGCGCTCATCGCCATTGTCGCCCAGGCCGGCGACTTTTTCGAAAGCTGGATGAAGCGCAAGGCGGGGGTGAAGGATTCCGGCAAATTGCTGCCCGGTCACGGCGGGCTGTTCGACCGGGTAGACGGTCTGCTATTGGTCCTCGTGGTGATTGGAAACGTTATCCTGATTGGCCAAATGTCGGGCGGCCTGTGACCATGCGCTCGATCTCGATCCTCGGGGCGACCGGGTCTGTCGGCGCATCGACGCTCGACCTGATCGCGCGCGAGCGGGAGCAGTGGCGTGTCATTGCGCTCACCGCGAACGGCAATGCGGAAGAACTGGCCCGGCTGGCCAAGCAATTCCGGCCCGAGATCGCGGTGCTCGCCGACGAGAACAAACTGCCTCAATTGCGCGATCTTCTGGCCGGAACCGGCATCGAAACCGCGGCCGGACGCGAGGCGCTGATCGAGGCGGCATCGCGCCCGGTGGACCTGACCCTCGCCGCAATCGTTGGCTGTGCGGGGTTGGCTCCGACCATGGCGGCGATCGAGCAGGGTGGCACCGTGGGGCTTGCCAACAAGGAAGCGCTGGTCTCGGCGGGTGAAGTTATGACCGCTGCCGTTGCCAAGCATGGCGCGACCCTGCTGCCGGTCGATTCCGAGCACAATGCAATTTTCCAGTGTCTTGCCGGAAACCAGCTTTCGCAAGTGCGCAAGATCACTCTTACCGCGAGCGGCGGGCCGTTCCGGACGTGGAACGCAGAGCAATTGGCCACGGCCACGCCGCAACAGGCGGTCAAGCATCCCAATTGGGACATGGGCGCGAAAATCAGCGTCGATTCCGCAACGATGATGAACAAGGGCCTTGAACTCATCGAGGCGCATCACCTGTTCCCGGTCGGGCTGGATCGGTTGTCGATCATCGTCCACCCGCAATCGGTGGTGCACTCGATGGTCGAATACCGCGATGGCTCGACGCTCGCGCAACTTGGACCATCGGACATGCGCGTGCCGATCGCGAGCTGCCTTGCCTGGCCCCGGCGGATGGATACGCCCTGCGAACCGCTGGATCTTGCCGCACTCGGCTCGCTGAACTTCGAGCCGACGGACGAGCAGCGGTTCCCGGCGACCAGGCTGGCGCGGCAGGCGGCAGAAGCGGGCGGGGCGGTCCCGGCAGTGCTCAATGCCGCCAACGAAGTGGCCGTCGCTGCCTTCCTGGAAGGGCGTATTGGCTTCACTCGCATCGCCGCATACGTCGAGGAAACGCTTTCATGCTATGCGCCGGCCGCACCCGGGAGCCTTGCCGATGTGCTGGCGGTGGATCAGGAGAGCCGCGAAAAGACCCGCGGCCTGACGGAGAGTGCCCCAATTGCTTGAATCGCCTTCTCTTTTGACGACGCTGATCGCGTTCTTGCTGGTGCTCGGGCCGCTGATAGTGGTGCACGAACTGGGGCATTATCTGGTCGGGCGGCTGTTCGGCGTGAAGGCCGATGCCTTCGCGGTCGGTTTCGGCAAGGAACTGGCAGGCTGGACGGACCGGCGCGGCACGCGCTGGAAGCTCTGCGCCCTGCCGCTGGGCGGTTATGTCCAGTTTGCGGGCGACATGAACGCGGCGAGCACGCCGGGCAAGGTCGATGACGGGCTGACCCCATCGGAACGCGACGAGATTTTTCAGTTCAAGCCGCTTTGGCAACGCGCGCTGATCGTGCTGGCGGGACCGCTCACCAATCTTCTGTTCGCAGTCGCCGTGTTTGCCGCATTCAATCTGGCTTACGGGCGGATCGTCGCCACTACGGAAATCGCCAATCTTGCCGAAGAGTCGGCTGCTGCCGAGGCCGGTTTGCAAGTCGGCGACAGGATCGTCGCGATCGACGGGGAGAAGGTGGACGAGTTCACCGACATCCTGCCGCTGGTGGTGCCCTACCCGAACCGGACCATGCAGATTGCCGCCGAGCGTGACGGGCGCGAATTCGTCGTGCCGGTCAAGATCGCCGAGGTCGTCGAAACCGACGATTTCGGCAACGAGAGCCGCATTGGGCGGCTTGGCGTCTATGCAGGCAAGGCCGAGGTGGTCGAGGTCGGCCCGCTCGAAGCGGTTGCGCTCGGTGTCGAACAGTCGCTTGGCATCATGCGGATGATGGCAACAGGAATCGGCCAGATTTTCTCGGGTGAGCGTTCGGTCAAGGAACTGGGCGGGCCGGTCAAGATCGCCAAATACTCTGGCGAGCAATTCAGCCTTGGCTGGTCGGCATTCGTGAGCTTCGTGGCCCTGATCTCAATTAACTTGGCATTCATCAACCTGCTGCCAATTCCCGCGCTCGATGGTGGACACCTCGCCTTCTACGCCGCCGAAGCGGTTCGGCGCAGACCGCTCGGGGTCCATAGCCAGGAATGGGCGATCCGCACCGGTGTTGCGCTGGTTCTTGCGCTCATGGTGTTCGTTACTTTCAACGACATTGCTTCATTGCCGATTTTCGGGGGATAGGGCCGCGTTCCGTGCCCCTGACGCAACGCTTCGCCCGATTGACTGCTTGATTGCGCCTGTCCCATCGGGCAGAGGACGGCGGTCGCTTTGCAATGGATGGTGCTGAGAGCGCCTTTGCAACGCTTTCGGCACGCTGACAGGATTTGGCACCGCCTATGATGGGAAGGGATATGGGTCTAAACGTGCGCCGCTCATCGGGGCTGGCCGCGCTGCTGCTCGGCTCGACCATGCTTGCCGGACTGCCGATGTCAGCACTCGCGCAGGAAGCGCCTGAGGTGGCCACGGCTGCGGAAACCGTCGCGCCCCAATCCCAGACGATCCGGGCGATGCGCGTCACTGGCAACCAGCGGCTCGAAGCGCAGACTATTCTCTCCTACATCCGCTTGCGGATCGGCCAGGAATGGTCGAGCGCTTCCGGCGACCAAGCCCTGAAGGACCTCTACGCCACTGAATTGCTCGCTTCCGCGCAGATCCGTTTCGAGGCCGGCACGGTCGTTATCGAAGTGCAGGAAAACCCGGTGGTCAACCGGATCATCCTTGAAGGCAACAAGCGCATCAAGGACGAGAAAATCCTGCCGGAGATCAAGGTCGCGCCGCGACAGATCTTTACCCGCTCGAAAGTGCGTGCGGACGTTTCGCGCATTATCGAGCTTTACAAGCGCCAGGGACGGTTTGCTGCGACGGTCGAGCCCAAGATGGTCATGCTCGAACAGAACCGCGTCGATATCGTGTTCGAGATCGTCGAGGGCGATAAGTCCAAGGTTCGCCAGATCAACATCATCGGCAATGATACCTTCTCGGACGGCAAGCTGCGCGGTGAGATGGTCACCAAGCAGACAGGCCTGTTCAAGGTATTCTCGTCGAGCACCAGCTACGATCCTGATCGCATGGCGTTCGACCAGCAGAAAATGCGCCAGTTCTACCTCACCGAGGGCTACGCGGACTTCCGCGTGGTCTCGGCGGTGGCCGAACTGACCCCCGACAAGCGCGATTTCATCATCACCTATGTCGTCGAGGAAGGCGAGCGCTACAAGTTCGGCGATGTTGCCGTGGACAGCCAGCTGCGCGATTTCGACGGCGAAACATTGGCCAAAAACCTGCCGATGAAGAAAGGTGACTGGTACAACGCCAAGCAGGTCGAAGACACGATCGAGGGTCTCAACGAAACGGCCGGGACATTTGGCTACGCCTTTGCCGACGTGCGTCCGCGCTACGATCGTAGCAAGGAAGACCTGACGATGAGTCTCACCTTCGTCATCAACGAGGCCCCGCGCGTCTATGTCGAATCGATCGACATCAACGGCAACACGCTGACGCAGGACAAGGTTATCCGCCGCGAGTTTCGCATCGGCGAAGGCGACGCCTTCAACTCGCTTCAGGTCAAGCGCTCGACCAACCGGATCAATTCGCTCGGTTACTTCCAGGAGAAGTTCGAGATCGAGCAGAAGCCGGGCTCGGCGCCTGACCGGATCAAGCTCGAAGCCAATATCGAGGAAAAGCCGACCGGCGAGCTTCAGCTTTCCGCCGGTTTTTCGAGCATCGAGAGCTTCATCTTCCAGGCATCGGTGCGCCAGCGCAACTTCCGTGGCCGTGGACAGACCATCGGCCTGTCCGGCAGCTATTCGCGCTATACCAAGTCTATCGAAGCCAGCTTCACCGAGCCCTACCTGTTCGACAAGAACGTCTCGGTCGGTTTCGACATCTATCGCCGCGACTATCGCAGCTTCCGTTTCTTCACCAGCGACCGCGATCGTACCTATCAGCAGGCCACCACCGGCTTCCAGGTGCGTGCCGGCCTGCCGGTCACCGAATACCTCACCGCTGTGGCGCGCTACACGCTCAACTACGACGACATCACCCTCGATCGAAATCAGTTCTTCTTCGATCTCGACGGCGACGGGGTGGAAACCTGCGAACCGATCCTGGCTGGACGCTACCTGTGCGAGGCGATCGGCAAACGCACCAGTTCGATCTTCGGGCTTTCGCTGATCTACGACCGGCTCGACAACCGCGTGCGACCGACCAGGGGTCTGCTGGCGTCGATCAGCGCCGACTATGCGGGCGTTGGCGGATCGGTGAAATATGGCCGGCTACGTGCCAATGGCGCAAACTACTGGCCGTTGGGCGTGGGGTTCATCTTCTCGGTTCAGGGCGAGGGCGGCCTCATCAAGTCGTTCGATAACAGCGGCGATGCGGCACTTGGCATCGACGATGTACGGCTGACCGACCGCTTCTACCTTGGCGAACCGCAAATTCGCGGTTTCGACATTCGTGGCGTCGGCCCGCGCGTCCTGCGCTATCCCTATGTCGATACCAACGAAGACGGAGTCCTCGGGCCGGGCGATGACGTTTCCGAGCAGCGCAACCAGTCGACCGACGACGCGCTGGGCGGCAAGTATTATTATCTGGCTCGTGCCGAACTCGAGATCCCGCTGGGCTCGGGCGCGCGCGAAATGGGCTTGCGGCCGTCGATTTTCATCGATGCCGGTTCGGTCTGGGGCATTCGCAGGCCCCAGACGCTCGATACCGGTCCGGAAGGACAGTTCCTGCCAACTCGTGACGCCGACGGGAACCGCCTTTTCACGCAGATCGATGCCGCCGAAGAAGTCGAGGGCGTTTGCACCCCGACTGCGACGTCCACCGTCACCAACGAAATCAACCCCGCTCCGCCGAGCTGCCTCACGACCAATATCAACTCAGCGGTCGGCAACAATTTCGCCTTCCGGGAAGTCTATCTCGGCGACACATGGAAGCCGCGCGTCTCGATCGGCATAGGCGTCAACTGGAATTCGCCGTTCGGTCCCTTCCGGATCGACTTTTCGAGGGTCCTCCTCAAACGCGAGGGGGACGACACCAAATCCTTCACCTTTAACGTGGGAACTCAGTTCTGATGAATATCTTCCTCAAATCCGTCGCTGCCACAGCCCTGATGATCGGAGCCGCTGGCGCGCCTGCCGCGCTAGCCCAGCCCGGCGGCACGCTGGTTCAAGGCCTTGCCATCGCCAATCTCGATGCGGTGATCGTCAATTCAAGTGCGTTCAAGACCGCCGAGACGCAGCGCCAGACGACCTACAAGCCGCAGCTCGACCGCGCCGAACAGCGCCGCAGCCAGCTTGAGGCTCAGCTCAAGCCGCTTGCCGAGAAGTTCGAGAAGGACCGCACCGGCGCGAACCCCAACCAGCAGGCGCTGGCGCAGCAGGCCGCAAATATCCAGAAGATCCAGCAAGATGGCCAGCAGGAATTGCAGGCGATCATCGCGCCGGTCGCGATGTCGCGCGCCTACGTCAACGAGCAGATCCAGGACAAGCTCGACCAGGCGATCAAGAACGCCATGTCCAAGAAGAAGATCAGCCTCCTGATCGGCCCCGACGCGGTGCTCGCAGTCAACAACAACGCCTACAACCTCAATCAGGACATCCTGAACGAGCTGAATACGCTGATTCCGGCGGCGCAGCTCGTCCCGCCGCAGGGCTGGGAGCCGCGCGAAATTCGCGAAGCGCGCGCGCAGCAGGCCGCTGCCGCGGGCCAGCAGCCCGCGACGACCAGCACGCAACCTGCCGGCCGCTGAAAGCGGGGGCTTGGCGATGAGCGAGGGTAGCGTGGAAGGCGAGACAGAATTCGTCTACGATATGGCGAAGATCCTCGCTGCGCTGCCCCATCGCTATCCGATGCTTCTGGTGGATCGGGTGGTAGCGCTCGACCTTGGCGAGCGTATCCAGGCGGTCAAGGCGGTGAGCTTTAACGAGCCGTTCTTCCAAGGCCATTTCCCCGGTGCGCCGATCATGCCCGGCGTGTTGCAGATCGAGGCGCTGGCCCAGGCGGCAGGCATCCTCGCGGTTGAAACGCTGGAACTGGCCGGGACCGGGAAGCTGGTCTATTTCATGGCGATCAGCGAGGCGAAATTCCGCAAACCAGTGACGCCGGGCGTACTGCTCGACCTCGAGGCCAGCTTCATCCAGCAGCGCGCGCGGGTTTGCAAGGTTGCGGGCTGCGCGTCCGTCAATGGCGAAACCACCTGCGAGGTGCAGTTCACCGCGATGATCGCGGACGGCTAAAGCTAGCTCGGCCACTGGACAAATCCCGGCGTCGCCGCTATGCGCGCGCCTTCGTTATTGCAGGCCGGTCGGAACCGGCCAGACAGAGAGATACGACATGAAGGCCGATACCCATCCCGACTACCACATGATCAAGGTGCAGATGACCGATGGCAGCACCTTCGAGACGCGCTCCACCTGGGGCAGCGAGGGCGACACGCTGGTGCTCGAAGTCGACCCGACTTCGCATCCGGCCTGGACCGGCGGCAATCAGCGCGTGAGCGAGGGTGGCCGTGTCG
>CAZRVW010000052.1:0-14860 GCA_964603645.1 uncultured Novosphingobium sp.
ACTAAGCCCTGTCTGTTTCACCATTATGGTGAATTTTATATTTTTCATTTTCCTATTTGGATAGTTATGTCTATCTGACTGCGGGTTCCCTGCCTTCTAACGGAGCCCCAGATGCCAGCCACCAATCCAATCAAGACCCCCGCAGGTTACGTGCCTGCCTTTGCTCTCGGCTTCTCCGGTCCAACCGGCGACCTTGAGATCGTCGATTCGGTCAAACCTTTGCCGGTCGAAGTCTCTTCAACCGATCCGCTCGTCGTCTTACCATATGCCGCGCCACCGTCGGCGGCGATCGAGGGCACCAGCGCATCGAATGTTCTGGTTGGACCATTCGTTCCGGCAACAGGACGGCCGGTAGTTCTGACACTCGCCGGGACCTGGGAAGGAGAGGTCCAGCTCAAGCGTTCAAGCGACGGCGGAACTACGCCTCATCCTTTAACCGCATGGGGGCGTTATGTCGCAAATGCTTGTGAACCGGTCTGGGAGGAACAGGAAGACGGGATCCAGTTGCACCTCGATATTTCGCTGACCTCCGGGTTAATTTCCTACAGGATCGCACAATGAGCGGCGTCGATTTCGCAGCGCGCGGGATCGCTCTGGGCGGCTTCGCCAGGCTCGCCTCGACGAAAGCCGATGAGGGAAGCCAGTTGGTCGGCTATCATGCTCCAAACCCTGGATCGGTGGGCCGCAGCCTTGTCGAGCGGCTCGACGAGCGGATCAGCGTAAAGGACTTCGGTGCGGTCGGCGATGGCGTGACTGACGACACCGAAGCGATTCTCACCGCGCTCGGCGCGCTCGCCCTTCGCTCACCCCTTTTCTTCGGCTATCGCATGGGAACTGGCCGCCTGTATTTTCCCGAGGGAGTCTACAGGGTCACGCAAAATGGCGTGTTCTCCGGCATGCTCGAATGGCAACAATCAAACATCGTCATGCAAGGTGCGGGCAGCCGCAATTCTATAATCTGGCTCGACCCATCCGCCTTGAGCTCGGAAAGCTGGTTCTACGATAACGGCGGCAACCAGCGCCAATGGGGCATGGTGTTCGAAGACCTATGCTTTTCAGGGGGAGACACCTGGCATGACGCCGTACCGCTCACCGGTGTGGGCATCGGCGCGCCGAATATCGATCCCTTCTGCAATGGCTTCAAGATCAGCGGCCCTGGCTGGGAAAGCGGGTTTGTGTTTAGCCGGTGCGAATTCCGATATCTGCAGATGGTCTATCACTCGGCCGGCAGCAACAACGCCGACACCCACCGGTTCATCGGCTGCGCCGTGAACAAGTGCCGAAACGTAAACTACGTCAACAATCCGCAAGCGGTATCGGTGAATTGGCTCGGTTGCTACATCGACCAGATCTACGGCAATTTCCTTGAATATGGGCCGAACTGCGCCGGCGGGGGTGGTAACTTCTTGGTGCAAGGCGGAGCAATCATCGCGCTGGCTGCCGCAGGTGAAACCGAACCACATTTTGTGGTCAAGGCAACAGCAGGCGGCACCAGCATGAGCAATGCGCCCGTCACCTTCAGCGACGTCCGCCTCGAGCTTCGCTGGAACTATCACGGCTTCGCCCACGTAAATTATGGCGACACTCAGGTCATCGCGCGCGGCTGTACGTTCCTGACCGATGCCACGCTCGATAAGAAGCTCGTCATCGTCGGCGGATTTTCGACCGTACGCTTCGAGAACACGGCGATTGACGATGGCGATGGGGGCGGCAGGTTCACATACCAGATTGGCGAGGCGGGAGATGGCCGGCGTGGCAAGAACGGTCACCTAAGTTTTGCTGGTGAGTGCCAGCTTCCCGGCCACCTGGTCTCCTATTCGAACGGCTCGGTTACTTGGGGCGGCAATGGCGGTCGCCTTTCCATCGACGAAATCTGCCGGGTGGGGGTTGTGACCGATCCCAGCTCTCAGCCGAGGGTCTATGCAAGCGCATGCGACGTGTTCGGACCCGCCAGCCTGCCGGGCGAATCCAAGGCCCACAACACCCGAAACCGCACCCGGAGAAACTTTGAGGTCAACCCATTCTGGACCCAGTCGAACATAACCGGCGCGTCCGGTCTCGCCGGAACGGCAGTGGAGCTTCCGCCGCACACCCGGATCGCGCAGGTCTGGGTCAAGGTAGAGGCGGGCCTAGGGAACGGCGATACGCTGCGTTGCCTGATCGGCAGCGACGACAAGTCGGAGGTCTATGCCACGACCGTCGCGAAGCCGCAGAATGCCGGACACTACGTCGTGTCCGATATCTATCTTCCCGTTGGCGCCGACAGCAACAAGGGCCGTGTGCGCTTCTGGTTCGATGACGGCGCAGGTGGTGAAAGCACAGCAAGCGGGACGATGCACGTCGATGGCGGCGTGATCTACTGAGCGGAGGAACGAGACGATGCCACAACAATCGATCAATGCCGGCTTTGCGGTTGGCGATGGAACGCCCGACATTCTGCGCGGGCACTTCGACAAGGCGGACGCCAACTTCACCGAGCTTTATGCCACTGTCGCAGCCGCACAGGCCGATGCGACCGAGGCGCTGACATGGCGCGGTGCGGTAGCGACGCTCTCGGGGTTTCAGAGCGGGGCGGACTACTCATCGGTCCCGGCAATCCCCTTCGATACGCTTGAGGATAGCGGCATCGGCTTTACGATCTCGGGTGGGGGCTTGTGTTGCCGTCCGGCGTGTCGCGTGTCCGCGCTTTCGCGCGCGCGGCGATCGGTGCGCACGCAACCAACACCGCGATCTTCATCCACATCTACAAGAACGGCTCGCCGCTTGCGCCCGCCGCTTTCGCCACGGAATACATGGCCAATGCCTCGCCCACCCCGCAAGTCATCAGCCAATCGTTCGCGGTTGCGGCAGCAGATGTTGTAACCGCGCGCCTGGAAACGACCGACACCAGCATCAACATATTCGCTAACAGCTACCTTGAAGTAGAAGTGCTGCAATGACCGGATTGCGTACTCCGGCCAGAGCGACGCTGATTTGTCCCAATGATGCCGCAACCACCCTGCGTCTGGCCGCCCGGCCAGGCGCAGTCAGTACGCCCTGTCGTGGACAAGCACCTGGATCGTGAGCAGAACAATCGCGATGTCGCGCATGATCGTCCAGCCCTCAAGATACTCAAGATCGGCACGAAGCCGATCCAGTAGGTCGCTTTTACTCTCTGTTGCACCACGATAGCCGCGCACCTGGGCCAGGCCGCTCAGGCCTGGCCTGAGACTGTGGCGATGCCAGTATCGGCGATCGACCTGCCAGAACAGCTTATCGCCCGCATGTGAGCCCAGCGCATGCGGGCGTGGCCCAACAACGCTCATGTCGCCTTTCAGCACATTGAAAAGTTGCGGCAGCTCGTCAATGCTAGTGCGCCTAATGAACGCACCGACACGAGTTACACGCTTGTCGCCCCGTGAAGTTGAAACCAGACCTTCACTGTCGGTCTGATTGTCAGCCATGCTGCGAAACTTGTACATTTCGAAGAACCTGTTCGCACGCCCGACACGCTTTTGTACGAATAGCACCGGTCCACCATCATCCAACTTGATTGCCAACGCGACCAGTCCAAGTAGCGGCGACAAGAGTACGATTGCCGCCACGGAAAAGAGAATATCGAAAATCCGCTTCATGGCGCGGGCGCGCAGGCCTAGAGGCCCGGCAGAGACCAGCAGCATCCCTTGATCACCTATTACCCTGGCCCCTTGCGCGCCGAGAGCCCGAACTTGCTCGTCGAGCACCTCACCCTCGATGTTCGCACCTTTCAACAACATGGCCCAAGCACCGCGCCGCTCTGCCGGGCAGCTCACGATCACGCGGTCGATGTTACGAAGTACGCTGCCGACCTTGTCGAGAATTCCGGGGTCATCCAGGTCGGCGCGAATGCCAAGTACTTTTGCAGAAACTTCAATTGCGCCTGAAATTGTTACCGGTGGCCCGCCATCGTCTATGACAAGATCGTTGCGAACGTTCTGACCACAGCGCCAGCGCACGAAAGCGCGCATGGAGAGTCGGTTCCAGATCAACAGGGCCGCAGAAAGCATGGCTCCTGAAAGGAAGCCCAAGCGGGAAAATTGCGCACTCGACTTTGTGACGAATGCGACCAACGCGACGAGCAGCCCCGAAAGGATCAGAGCAACAATCGCGCGGCCGACGCCAGTCGCTACATTGCCAAGCGAATCGATAGAATAGGTGCCGTTATAAAGGGCAATCGTCAGGAAAATTGGAACGATCAGCTGAGCAAGTATGAGGTCCTGTGAGACGCTTGCACTGCCAGTATAAATAAAACTTGCGATCGCAAACCCGGCCAGCAAGGTCAAAATGTCAGCGCAGATCTGTGCAAGATAGCATTGCAGGCGCCGCCGCTCCAATGATGGAGCCAATATCTGCGCCCCAGTTGCCGATCCGGTCGGCTGCGCGTCGTTGACCGCAGCATGGGCATTCATCGCTGAGCATCTCCGCTCGACAGTCCCGGCATTCCGGGAACGATCTCTTGAAAATACGCTTAGGTCATTCCGAGCCGAAGGCCAATATCGGTAATATCGCCTGTGCAGCATACTTTTGGGCATTTCCATTTAAAGAGATAATTTTTAGTTATTTATCTCCTCGCAGATGCAGCGCGGGCGATTTCAGCCATGCCTTGGGCCAAAAGCAGCTCAGCATCTGCACTATTGGATAGGAGCGCATGATGAAGGACTGAGAGACGATCAACAAGGCGCTCAAGACGCTTGCCGCGCCAACGGGACAACTGGCCCCTGATCGCTGCAACGTCCTTGAAGAATACGCGGCCACGCCTCTTCTCGGATTCCAACAATCCATCCACGTCTCCACGAACTCCCAGCTTTGCCGCAAGCGCGGCGAGCTGCGCGGCTCGACGCTCCATAGCCAGCAGCAGGGCGACCGGGTTGATCCCCTGTTCACGATAGCGCCTGATCTCACTTGCCAGCCTCCTGGTATCACCTCCCAGGACTGTATCGACAATTGGTCCAAACTTGTCGTCCTCAGACGCAGCGCCAATTGCATCCAGAGAATCCGCCTGAAGATCGCGCGGGGACCTGGGATCTGCATCGAGATAGAGCGCCAACTTCTCGACCTCGGAGCGAGCCAGCCTAATATCGAGACCAGCACCACTGGCGATGCGTTGCGCCGTCGCGGCATCCATCCGCAGGCCGGTCTCGTCGCCAATTTTGCGCACAGTCTGCGCGATCGCGGCCAAGTCGGGGGGATAGAACATTCCAACGAGCGCATCCTGTCTCGCGGCGATCAGCTTTGCCGAACGCGACTTGTCAGTGGCGCCCGTCGCGACGATCAGGACCGGGCAAATCTCGACTTCGGACGAAAGCAGAAGTTCAAGCGCGTCGTGTGCCTCGTCGCCCGCAGCGCGCACGAGGATGTGGCGAGCTTCGCCGAATAGTGAGGAAGATCTCGCCTCATCGCCAAGCCGGACCGGGTCTCTTTTGAGGTCCGCACCGGAGAGTTCGATCCGCTCGCCTGGTTCGTTCAGAAGTGAGACGATTGTGTCCATCGCCGCCCACGCACCAGCCTCATCGGGACCGCAAAAGAAGAACACCCGCGCCACACGTGCCGCCTCTGAGGCGACACGGGCAAAGTCGCGCTGATTCGCCTTCATGGATCGCCTGCGCGCGAGCCGCGCAGCTCCAAAGCGACGCTGGTCACGATCCGGCTGGCAATATCGGTAGCAAGATTTTCGAGCGCGCTGCTCTCTGCAGCAATCGTGGCATAGTCCGAAGCGACAACGTCGATTCCCGCGTCCGAAGTGGCGCTGTCGTCGAGCACGATATTGCCGGTGGCCAAGTCCACGAGCTGGTAGCGCGCACGCAGAGTACGCCGCTCACGCCCGATCGTGTCGTCGGAAAGCAGGGCGAAACCTTCGAGCCGATCATCAAGCCGCACGTCGAGCCGATATTGGGGCGCTTGCGATACACCATTCGTGTCGAGCCTGTCATTTAGGGCATGGCGAACCAGCCAGCCGGCGCGTCCCTCGATCGCGGAAACCTCGATAGAAGCAAGACCCTGAGCAACCGCGCCGTCGCCGCCACCTGTGTACATGGGTTGCAACCCGCATGCCGCGAGCAGAAAGGGAAGCAGGAGCGACGCGCTCCTCATGCAACAATGTTTACCAAGCGGTCGGGCACCACGATCACCTTGCGGATTTCGGCATCGCCAATTGAACGCTGGACCTTCTCGCTCGCGAGGGCAAGCTCCTTGAGGTCATCTTCAGGGAGGCCCTTTGCAGCGGTTATGGTATCGCGCAACTTGCCTTTGACCTGCACTGCAATGGTTACTTCATCCTCGACCAGCAAAGCAGCATCGACCTCGGGCCAAAGCGCCTCGGCGACCAAGCCGTCCCCCATCGCCTGCCATGCTTCTTCGGCAATGTGCGGCATCATCGGCGACACGACCAACAGCAGCGCGCGGATTGCCGCCGAATGGCTCGCGCTCGGCTGGGCCTTTTCGATCGCGGAAGCCAGCTCGTAGATACGCGCCACCGCCTTGTTGAAGGAGAGCGCCTCAATGTCGTCGGCGACCGCGGCGACGGTCTGGTCGCGCTTGCGATCGAGCGCGGCATCCTCGCCGGTTGCCGAAGCGTCATACTGGCCGAACAACCGCCACAGTCGCTGGACGAAACGCCCGCAACCCTCGATGCCGGCTTCGGACCACGGCAGGTCGCGTTCGGGCGGCGAATCGGACAACATGAACCAGCGAATCGCGTCGGCACCGTAGGTCGCGACGATCTCGTCGGGATCGACGACATTCTTCTTCGACTTCGACATCTTGATGACACGGCCGATTTGGACTGGCGCGCCATCGGCCTTGAGCACCGCTGCATCGGCATTGCGTGTGACTTCACCTGGGCTGAAATAGATTTCGCGACCGTCTTCCTGACGCGAATAGGTCTCATGGGTCACCATGCCCTGGGTAAACAGGCTGGCGAAGGGTTCTGCGACCTCGATCAAGCCGATGCGGGCCAGGGCCTTCGTCCAGAACCGCGCATAGAGCAGGTGCAGGATCGCGTGCTCAATGCCGCCGATATATTGCTCGACCGGAAGCCACTGAGCGATCGCTGCCGGATCGAACGGCTTGCCGCCGGGCTGGCTGGCGAAGCGCAGGAAATACCACGAACTATCGACGAAGGTATCGAGCGTATCGGTTTCGCGCCGCGCCGCCTTGCCGCACTCGGGGCAAGCGACGTGCTTCCATGTCGCATGGCGGTCTAGCGGATTGCCGGGCACTGAGAAATCGACGTCCTCAGGCAGGACGACAGGCAACTGGACCTTTGGCACGGGCACGACGCCGCAAGCCTCACAGTGAATGAACGGGATCGGAGTGCCCCAGTAACGCTGGCGCGAAACGCCCCAGTCGCGCAGGCGATACTGTGTTTTCGCGGTGCCCCAGCCCTCGGCCTCGGCGCGCGTGATCACCGCGGCCTTGCCTGCAGCCACGTTCATACCGTCGATGAAACCGGAATTGACGCAAACGCCGTCGCCCGCCTCCGCTTCTTCCGCGAAGGGCTTGTCCGCATCTTCAGCGCTCGCGGCTACGACGCGCAGAATCGGCAGTCCATATTTCGTCGCGAAATCGAAATCGCGCTGGTCGTGCCCAGGCACGGCCATGATCGCGCCGGTACCGTAATCCATCAGCACGAAGTTGGCGATGTAGACCGGAAGGTCCGCACCGGTGAACGGATGCTTCGCGGTCAGCCCGGTATCGAAGCCGAGCTTCTCGGCTGTCTCCAGCTCGGCAGCCGTGGTTCCTCCCGCCTTGCACACATCTATGAAGTTCTGCGCCTCCGCATTGCCCGAAGCCACAGCTTGCGCGACCGGATGGTCGGCTGCGACTGCAACGAAGCTCGTACCGAATATCGTATCGGGCCGGGTGGTGTAGACCGGCAGCTTCTCGCCGTTCGACAGGTCGAAGGCAAACTCGAGCCCTTGCGACTTGCCGATCCAGTTTTCCTGCATCGTACGGACCTTCTCGGGCCACTTGTCGAGGCTCTCCAGCCCATCCAGAAGTTCGTCTGCGAACTCGGTGATCTTTAAGAACCACTGGCTGAGCTTGCGCTTTTCGACCAGCGCGCCCGAGCGCCAGCCGCGTCCGTCGATCACCTGCTCGTTGGCCAGGACAGTCTGGTCGACCGGGTCCCAGTTTACAGATGATTCCTTGCGATAGACGAGGCCTGCCTCGTAGAGATCGAGGAAAAGCGCCTGCTCGTGCCCGTAATAGTCGGGCTCGCAGGTCGCGATCTCGCGGCTCCAGTCCAGCGCGAAACCCAGCCGCTTGAGCTGCGCCTTCATGTTGGCGATGTTTTCGCGCGTCCAGCCGCCGGGATGGACGCCCTTTCCCATCGCCGCATTCTCGGCCGGCATGCCGAACGCGTCCCAGCCCATCGGGTGCAGCACCTCATGCCCGCGCATCCGCTTGTAGCGCGCGAGCACGTCGCCCATCGTGTAGTTGCGGACGTGCCCGATGTGGATGCGCCCCGAGGGATAGGGAAACATCTCAAGCACATAGCTGCGCGGCTTGTTGCTGGCGTCGTCAGCGTGGAAGCATTCCTGCTCGTCCCAGACCTGTTGCCAGTGGCTGTCTGCCCGAGCCGGATCGAACCGCTCGCTCATGGCTTTGCTTTCCTTCGCGAGGGTCAGCTCAGCCGCCGACCGAATTGCGCCGCAGGTCGCGCGCGCGCGTGAGGATGATGTCCTCGAGCTTCTGCACCGTCGCCGCCTGGACCGGCGCTGCGACCCAGTACCCGCCCTGCGCAACTTCGCGGCTGGCGGCAATTCGCAGCGCATCGGCGCGCAAATCCTGGTCGAGGATCGTGACGCTCACTTTCACGCGCTCGCCGGGATTCGAGGGGTTTGTATACCAGTCCGTGACGATGACGCCGCCCGAACTGTCGGCCTGCATCAGCGGCATGAACGAAAGCGTATCGAGGCTGGCGCGCCATAAGTAAGAGTTGACACCGATCGTGGTGACCCGCGAAGCGGCCATGTCGGGCGCGGCGCGGTCCTTGCCGCCGCACCCCGCAAGCACGGCAACAGCCACGACACTCAGTCCCAAGCCGAGCGCCTTGCGAATCGGTGAGCGGGCTGGCGTGGAGAATGGCGCGGTCGGGCTGGTGGGAATTGTGCCGGTCATCGTCGTGATCACATCCTGTCGTCATGGGAGCGGTGGGAGGCTCGCGCCGTACCGCTTGATCTGCCTCTATAGCCGTCGCGCGCGGGTCGGCAAGTGGTGCGCTATTCCGGATCGCTACGCCACATGTCGTTGGCCCAGCCGATCATCCTGTGTTAAGGCTTCCTGAGGAATTGTGCGATGAAAGGCATTCAGGCCGCCCTTTGCCGAAACTGGAAGGCGGCGCATGACGAGTGGACCCGAAATCGATGAGTGAGCAAGGCAGCAATCCCCTTGGAGGCGTGACAACGGGCGCACTGATTGCCGGCGCCGTCAGTCTGCTCGCGCTGCCAAGCGCAGTCCTGGCATTTTCCGCGCAATTCGAGACCGGCGATCCTTCGTCGGCGAGTCAACAAGCCGTTGGCGTGCTCGAGCGTGCGGCTAGCGCCGCTGGATATTCGCGCAACCTCCCGACCAGTTCGCTGGCGCGAGGCAAGCTCTATCCATTCACGCCAGCCAGTTCACCGAGCCGACCTGACCGATCGGTGACGGTCGCCGTGCGCGTCGATGCCGATGCTGCACGTTCGCTCAAGGTGCGGGCATCGCGGGTTAGACAACCGGTTGAAGGTCCCGAGGTTCGCATTGCGCCGACTGGGTTCAGCCTGGGTGTTTCGCGCGGCTACAACAGCTTTGCCCAAGGCCTCGTGCGCAAGGATGATCAGCCGGTACCGGCAATGTCCGATCTTGCCAAATTTTCGATTTCGAGCGGCGGATCGTCGCGAGATTCCCGGTTCAATCCGCGCATTGTAATGGATGATACGCAAGGAGCCGGACGGTCCCCACGCACATTCGGCGGCGACAGTGACGATCTGGTCGATGTCGGTGGCAGCTACCGCGTTACTCGCAACCTCGATGTGACGGCTGGCGTTCGCTACTCGCAAGAGCGCGAGCGGTTGATCCCTCCTGCCGACGGCAAGCAGGACAACCAGGCAGTTTACGTCGGCACGCAATTCCGCTTCTGACGCACTTCGCATGATGTCCCAGGGCGCTCTCATCGCTTCGAAGCGCACCTTCTGATGCGAAAATTGCAAGAGCTGTGGCGCATTTATGATCGCTAGGCCGCTTGTCGCACCGGCCAGAAAGCCCTACGAAGCCCGACGGGAGGACGATAACCGAAAGGACAATGCATGACGCGCGTTGCGATCGTCACCGGCGGGACCAGAGGCATCGGCAAGGGAATTTGCCTCGCCCTAGAAGACAAAGGAATGAAAGTTGTCGCTAACTATGCGGGCAACGATCAAGCAGCAGCCGAATTTACGAAAGAAACCGGAATTCCAGCCTACAAATGGGATGTCGGCGATCATGAAGCGACGCTCGCCGGATGTAAACAGGTCGAGGAAGAGGTCGGGCCGATCGACGTTCTCGTTAATAATGCCGGGATCACTCGTGATGGCACACTCCACAAGATGAGCTTCGAAGACTGGAGCGAAGTAATTCGGATTAATCTCGGCGGCTGTTTCAACCTGGCGAAGGCTACCTTCCCCGGCATGCGCGAACGCGGCTGGGGCCGGATCGTCAATATCGGTTCCGTCAACGGGCAGGCAGGCCAGTATGGCCAGGTCAACTATGCCGCTGCCAAGAGCGGAATACATGGCTTCACCAAGGCGCTGGCGCAAGAAGGCGCGAAGTTTGGAGTAACGGTCAATGCTATCGCGCCGGGATATGTCGATACCGACATGGTTGCCGCCGTGCCCAAGCCGGTGCTCGAGAAGATTATCGAAAAGATCCCGGTCGGTCGTCTTGGCCATGCCGACGAGATCGCGCGTGGCGTCGCTTTCTTCTGCTCGGAGAACGCTATTTTCGTGACCGGATCGACCCTGTCGATCAACGGTGGCCAGCACATGTACTGACCCAGAGACCACCTCACCGCAGGTAAGTCATTCCGCCCGTAAGTCCAAGCGTCGTGCCGGTAATAAACCGGCTCTCGTCACTCGCCAGAAAGGCGATCGGCTGGCCGATATCCTCCACCGGATCGCCCATGCGGCCCAACGGAATATTGCGCCTCACTTGCTCGGTGCGCCCTTCCTCAAGCGCGAAGTCAGCGTCGGCCGCTGGCGATTCGGACATCGGGAAGACCACATTCACTCGGATTCCTTCGCTTGCCCATTCGAGTGCGGCGGCACGGCTCATCGCCTGAATCGCCGCCTTCACCCCAGCGTAGGCTCCATATTGTGCTGGATTGTGTATCGCACCGCTACCGAAGTTGACGATGCTGCCGCCGCCCGCTGCGATGATGTGCGGACGCACCAGGCGCATGAGCGCGAGTGTCGCGACGGCGCCTGATTCCCAAAGCTCGCGCACATCCTCGTCTGAAATGTCCGCGATCGGTGCGGTGCGAATCACAGGTGACTGCGCAGCATTGACCAGCACATCGATTCGCCCCAACCGCTCGACCACGTCTTCGACCATCGCACCGATTGCAGCGCGGTCTGTCACATCGGCGGGATGGACCAAGGCAATGCCACCTGACGCTTTGATCTTTTCCGCTACGCTTTCCAGCTTTGCGCGCGTCCGGCTGACCAGCACGACAGAGGCGCCTTCTCGCGCCATAGCAATCGAAGCACCATAGCCGCTGCCTTGGCTCGCGCCGGTCACAATGGCTACCTTCCCATCAAGTTTGCCCATGCCAGTTCTCCCTAAACGCGTTGCTCTCTCCCCTGCCTGCCGGATAGAGGGGAATTATGGAAGTGCCCTATCACCCTCCGGTCAAGCGCTCGATCGAGATCGCCGGGCACAAGACCTCGATTAGCCTCGAACCGCTGTTCTGGGGCATGCTGAAGGAGAGGGCTTTGAGCGAGGGTGTTCCGGTCAATGCGCTGGTCGCCCGAATCGACGCGGACCGACTTGAAGCGAACCACCCGCCAGGGCTCGCCGGAGCAATCAGGGTATGGCTGGTGGTTCAATCCTCGCCGACGCGTTCGATATCCGCGCCTGCGCCGGATAACTTTTCCTCCAGCCGCTCGTAGCCTCGGTCAAGGTGATAGAGCCGGTGGACCTGAGTTTCGCCTTCGGCAGCGAGTCCGGCAATCACCAAGCTCATCGAAGCGCGCAGGTCGGTCGCCATCACTTCCGCGCCGATGAGCTTGGGCACACCATGGACCACGGCGGTGCGCCCCTTGGTCTCGATATGGGCACCCATGCGATTCAGTTCGGGCACATGCATGTGACGGTTTTCGAATATGGTTTCAGTAAGCACCGATGCTCCATCGGCGCGGCACATCAAAGCCATGAGCTGCGCCTGCATATCGGTGGCGAAACCGGGGTAGGGAGAGGTCGAAATCGTTACCGGACGGAGCGGACCGTCGACAGCGACATCGATACCGCCGCGCACCGGCTCGACATGAACCCCAGCATCTCGCAGCGCGCCGACGGTCGCTTCCATCTCCTCGATGCGCGCTCCCGCCAGATGGACCGATCCGCCGGTGATTGCCGCTGCGCAAGCGTAGGAGCCCGCTTCGATCCGGTCGGCCATGACGCGATAGGTCGCGCCATGCAGGCGCGGCACGCCATGAACAACGAGATCGCTGGTGCCGATCCCCTCGATCTGCGCACCCATCGCCACGAGCAGATTGCACAGGTCGACGATCTCGGGCTCGCGCGCGGCATTATGCAACGTGGATTTACCGGTACAGGTGACGGCGGCCATCAGCGCGTTTTCGGTCGCGCCGACCGAGACAACCGGAAAAGCGTAGCGGCCACCTGGCAATCCGCCATCGGGGGCCATCGCCCGCACATAGCCCGCGGCAAGCTCGATTTGCGCACCCAGTGCCTCCAGCGCCTTCAGATGCAAGTCGATTGGACGATTGCCGATAGCGCAACCGCCCGGAAGGGAAACTTTCGCTTCGCCCATGCGCGCCAGCATCGGCCCAAGCACTAGAATCGAGGCGCGCATCTTGCGCACCAGATCGTAGGGCGCGGTCGAACTGGTGATCCGCGTCGCCTCCAGAGTCATGACCCTGCCAAAGTCCTCGGGCCGCGATCCGGCAATCGTGGTCGAGACGCCGAACTGGTTCATCAGGTGCTGGAACCCGTCGATATCGGCAAGGCGTGGCAGGTTTCGCAGCGTCAGCGGCTCATCCGTGAGCAGCGCACAAGGCAGCAGCGTGAGCGCGGCATTCTTTGCGCCGGAAATCTGGATGGTGCCGGAAAGCGGCCTGCCACCGCGAATGATGATCTTGTCCATCAAGCCATTTAGCGGGATTCAGCCGGTCGACAAGAACCGCTCGACGCGAAGGTGCGAAGCAATGGTTGCGAAGACTGCGCCCAGTCGCTTTAAACGCCTTGTAACAAACGGATGACAATTCTCCCCACCATGACGACGCCAAATCTAGAAATGCCCGTCCGCAAGGCCGTATTCCCTGTAGCGGGGCTGGGCACGAGATTCCTGCCCGCAACCAAGGCAATTCCCAAAGAATTGCTGCCGATCGTCGACCGACCGCTGATCCAGTACGCCGTCGATGAAGCGCGCGAAGCGGGGATCGAAGAACTGATATTCGTCACCGGGCGGGGCAAGACCGCCATCGTCGAGCATTTCGACACCGCCTACGAGCTTGAGGCAACGATGGGCGGACGTGGCAAGGCTCTGGACGTGCTCGAGCCGACGCGGATCAAGCCCGGCAATCTTGTCACGGTGCGCCAGCAGGAACCTCTGGGCCTTGGCCACGCCATCTGGTGCGCGCGCGCCATCGTCGGCGACGAGCCCTTTGCGATTTTCCTGCCCGACGAGCTGATGATCGGCGAACTTGGCTGCATGAAGCAGATGGTTGATGCCTATGGCGAGGTCGGCGGCAACCTGATTTCCGTGCTCGAAGTGCCTCGCGAAGAAGTCTCAAGCTATGGCGTGATTGCGCCGGGCACTACGACGGGCACACTTACCGAAGTCACCGGGCTTGTCGAAAAGCCGAAAGTCGAAGAAGCGCCTTCCAACCTCATTCTCTCAGGCCGCTATATCCTCCAGCCGCAGGTGATGCGCACGCTGGAGGCTCAGGAAGCAGGGGCAGGCGGCGAAATCCAGCTTACCGACGCCATGGCCCGGATGATCGGCCACCAGCCGTTCCATGCGGTGACATTCGCCGGACGCCGTTTCGATTGCGGTTCGAAAGTCGGCTTCGTTGAGGCGACATTGGCGCTGGCGCTAGAGCGCGAAGACATCGGCGCGGAAGTGCGAGCCATGGCGGAACGCATGCTTAGCAAGTCCTGATTTGGGGAGAAATGCGATGAGCACCGACACGCAGGCCAACAAGGCCGTGGTCGAACAATTCTGGCAGGCCCTTGCCGCGCGCGACTGGGACAGGTTCAAAACGTTCTTCACGCCAGACGCGCATTATACTGACGTCTGCGGCCCCGGCGTGGGTGCCACTGGGCCGGACAATATTGTCAAGCGGCTCTATGCGCTCACCATCATCGAAGGCTACGAGCATCTTGATGGAACCAACATGATCGCCGAGGGCGATCTGGTGATGACCGAGCACACCGAGCGCTGGACTTTCGAGCCCGGCAATGTCGTCGATCATTCCTTTGTGTCGGTTACCGAATTCCGCGACGGCAAGATCTGTCGGTGGCACGATTATTCGCACCTCGGCAACATCATGGACAATGCGCCGAAATGGTGGATCGAGAAGGTGCTGAACGAGGCCCCGGCATTCTCCTAGGCCGGGAACGACCCCAAAATGCCAATGGTGCTGCT
>CAZRVW010000053.1:0-14852 GCA_964603645.1 uncultured Novosphingobium sp.
TGCATGCGACATCGAAAGCTACACCTATTTGCCATTGCTGGAAGAAACCGGCTACATTCCGGCAGGCAACTACGCCACCGGTCCGGAAATCCTCGAGCATCATCGCCGTATCGGCCGCAAATTCGATCTCTACGACGGCGCCCTGTTCCAGACCGTAGTGAAGCAAATGGACTGGGATGAAGAGGCAAGCCGCTGGATCATCCGCACCGACCGCGACGATGCGGTCCGTGCCCGCTTCCTCGTGTTGGGCAGCGGCCCAATGAGCTTGCTCAAGCTACCGGGCATTCCCGGCCTGGAAACCTTCAAGGGCAAGATATTCCATACGGCGCGCTGGGACTATGACTACACCGGCGGCGACTCCACCGGCGGACTTTCGAAGCTCGGCGACAAGCGCGTCGGCATCATCGGCACCGGCGCGACGGCTGTGCAGGTGGTTCCCCATCTGGGCGAGGCGGCAAAGCATCTCTACGTTTTTCAACGGACACCTTCCGCGGTTGGAATTCGCGGCGACAGGCCGACCGATCCCGAGTGGGTAAAGTCGCTCGAACCTGGCTGGCATCAGCATCGGATGGACAATTTCAATGCGCTGACGACCGGCGTCCCGGTGGAAGAAGACCTCGTAAATGACAACTGGACGGATATTTTCCGCACTGTCTTCGGCGCCGCGATCGACGAAAACGGCAATCCGCGCCCGCCCGAGGAAATGGCGCGCATCGCCGAGCTTCAGGACATGATAAAGATGCAGGAAATCCGCGACCGGGTTTCCGACGTCGTCAAGGATCAGGAAACCGCCGAGGCGCTCAAGCCCTATTACGACTTCTTCTGCAAGCGCCCGTGCATCCATGACGAATATCTGCCGACGTTCAACCGGCCCAACGTCACGCTCGTCGACACGCATGGCAAGGGAGTTGACGCAATCACCGAGAACTCGGCCGTGGTCGGGGACAAATCCTATGAAGTGGACTGCCTGATTTTCGCCACCGGCTTCGATATCGCGGCGGGGATCACCGATCGCAACGGCTATGAAATCACCGGCAGCAACGGGATCAAGCTGAGCGAATATTTCGCAAACGGGATGCGCTCTCTTTTCGGCATGCACTTCCACAATTTCCCCAACCTACTCAACATGGGCCTTAAACAGTCGGCATTTTCGAACAATTATCCTCACATGCTGAACGAACAGGCGAAGCATCTTTCCTATGTCATTTCCGGAGTGCTCGGACGGCAGAAAACCCGGGTCGAGGTCACCGCCGAGGCGGAAGCGGCCTGGGTCGATGAGATCAAGTCGAAGGCCGGGATGAAGGACAAGTTCCTCGCCGAATGCACGCCGGGCTATTACAACAATGAAGGTCAGCCCGATCCGCTCGCTCACCAGAACAGCAGCTACGGCGCGGGTCCGGTCCCGTTCATCAAATTGACCGAGGAATGGCGAGCCGCCGGGGACATGAAGGGTCTGTCCATTTCCTGACCCGACCTCCCTAGTCGCCAATTCCTGAATTATCGGAGACCGGCCATGCAAAAGGCAACCGCGAACGGTATCGAAATCGCATATGAATCTTTCGGGGACGAGAACGCTCCAGTGTTTCTGATGATCATGGGTATGGGCGTGCAAATGCTCTACTGGCCTGATGAGCTTTGCGAAAATCTTGCGGCGCGAGGCTTTCGCGTCATCCGGTACGACAACCGCGATGTCGGCGGATCAACCCGTTTCGATCAGGCGGGCTTTCTGACAGCGGCGGAGATCGGCGGCGCCATGATGCGAGGCGAAGCGCCTAAGACGGCCTATTCACTTGAAGACATGGCCGCCGATGCGATCGGGCTACTCGATGCGCTGGGCATCGAGCGCGCCCATATCGTCGGGGATTCCATGGGCGGTATCATCGCGCAACTCATTGCAATCCATTATCCGGATAGAACACTTTCGCTGACGTCGATGATGTCCACGTCGGGCAATCCTTCGCTTCCGCGATCCTCGCCCGAAGCTGGCGCCGCGCTCAATTCCGTGGCGCCCGATCCGGCAGAGGACCTGGAGGCCTTCATCCAGCACTGGATCAAGGTCCACCGCGCGATCGGGGGCAGATATCAGGAAAGCGAGGACAAGATCCGGCGTACGATGACCAAAGTGGCAGAGCGCGGCTACGACGCGGGCGGCGTGATGCGTCACCTGGCTGCGGCCGCCGTGGGCACGACGGACAAGCGCGAAGCCTTGCGCAAATTGGACGTGCCGGCGCTCGTCGTTCACGGAAGTGACGACCCGCTAATTCCGGTGGCCGCCGCAGAGGATACCGCTGCGAACATTCCGGGTGCCGAACTGGTCATCGTCGAAGGGGTCGGCCATGATTTTCCCGACGAGTCGATCGAACCCATCGTGAATGCCCTCGCTTCGCTGTCGGAGCGCGCGGCGCGCGCATAAGTTCGCCTGGAAAAGGGGCGAGCCATGTTCCGAATTACAGTTCAAGAAGGATGAAGGCCTGTGAAAGCGGTCGTTCGTGAAAACCATCAGCTCCACGTGAAGGAGCGGCCCGATCCGGTGCCGGGCGAAGGCCAGGTCATCACCCGAACGCTGAGCTGCGGCATCTGCGGTTCTGATCTCCATGCGCTCCATTCACTGGAGAAGATGACCGTTGCCGGCAGACCCGGCGTCGTAGTGCCCCCAGAGATTCCGAACATCATCTTCGGCCACGAATTCTGCGGAGAGATCCTGGATCATGGCCCGAACACAGACAGGCGGCTGAAGGCCGGCACGAGGGTGGTCGCAATCGGCTTCGTCGATACTCCGATGGGCATTCAATCGGCGGGGTTTTCCCCAGTCGTGCCGGGCGGATTTGCCGAGCAGATGATCCTGACAGAAAGACTGCTGCTGCCCGTAACCAATGGTCTTTCGGACGCGCAGGCTGCGATGACCGAACCATTCGCGGTTGGCGAACATGCCGTCGCCCGTTCGGCGGCGGGACCTGACACGATCAATCTGGTCATCGGCTGCGGGCCAGTCGGCCTGGCGGTGATTGCCGCGCTCAAGGCTCGCGGCTGGGGACCGATCATCGCTTCCGACTATTCCCCCACGCGGCGTGCGATTGCCGAGAGAATGGGCGCCGACATCATTGTCGATCCGGCGGAAGAGTCTCCGCACAAGCATTGGCGAATGCTGGGTGCGAGCGGGCTTGCACCGAGAACGATGGCCAGCCTGTTCGGCAGTCCGGGCAAGCGCCCGATCGCCTTCGAATGCGTCGGCGTGCCAGGCGTGATCCAGAACCTCATCGCGTCAGTTCCGCTCGGAACCCAGATCGTTGTTGCCGGTGTCTGTGCCGAAACGGACACTTTCGAGCCGCTCAACTGCATCGGCAAGGAAATCGAGCTGAAATTCGTTTTCGCCTACGATGAGGCGGAATTTGCGAACACACTGCACAACATCGCCGAAGGCAAGATCGACGTATCGCCGATCATCACCGGCGTGGTCGGGCTGGTCGGAGTGGCGCAGGCTTTCGAGGATCTTTCCAATCCCGAGCGGCACTGCAAGATCGTGGTCAATCCGACTTTGAATTGAAGGTAGCTCCATCTCCTTGTTCTGCTCTTCTTCGCAAGCTTCACCGCGCGACGCCAGGACAGCAGTGATGCCGGCGCGGTCGGCAAACGGCAGTTTCTCGCGGGAGAAGAATACATGAACGACTCGGTTGACGCACGGACACCGGGCGAATGGCGGCTGGGATGGCGAACATTGCTCGGCGCAGCAATCGGTTACAGCGCGGCGCTCTGCCACGTCTATGCTCTCGGACTCTTCATTGCTCCGCTCGAAGCGGAGTTCGGATGGAACCGGGCCGAGATCTCTTCCGGCCTGACGATATTCAGTGTCGTAGTTCTGTTCGTCGCACCTTTCGTGGGAACATTGCTCGATCGCTACGGCGCTCGCCGCGTGGCATTGCCGGGATTGTTATTCTACCTGACGGCTTTCGCGGCTTTATCCGTCACTGGCAGCGCCGTATGGCAATGGTGGGCTCTTTGGGTCATGCTGGGCATTGCCGGAGCCTGCGTACAGGCTGCGGTCTGGACCAAGGCGGTGGTAGCGCTGTTCGACCGCTCACGGGGATTGGCTCTCGCGATCACGCTGTGCGGCGGTGGCCTTAGCAGCGCGTTTTCGCCATCGCTTGCCCAGTTCTTCATAGCCGAGTTAGGCTGGCGCTTGGCCCTTGTCGCGGTTCCCGCCACTTTTGCCGTCATTTCGCTTCCCATACTGGTGTTTTTTTTCAAGGATGGAGAGCGGGAGGTATCTGGCGGAAATGCCACGAGAAGCGGCGCGGGATCTACATGGCGGGACAGTGGTGTCCGTGCCGATATCCTTGGCAGCAGGTTCCTTCGCCTCGCCTTCCTATCGCTGGCTGTGATGATAGCCACAACCGCCGTTCTTGTTCATTTCGTCCCCATTCTTATTGCCAAGGGACTTTCCGCTCAGACGGCGGCCGCGCTGGCCGGCATCATCGGCATAGGTTCCATAGCCGGTCGCCTTGTCGGCGGATTCATGCTGGACAGGTTTTCCGGTCCGTTTGTTGGCGCAGTGGTTTTTGGCTGCGCCGCCGTTGCAACTGCACTGCTCCTGCTGATCGAGGTGAATTACGTTTCCGGATTTGTGATCGCGCTCGTCTTCGGGCTTGCACTGGGCGGCGAGGTCGATGTCATTGCCTACCTGACCACGCGCTATTACCGGCTGCAAAACTTCGGCGTGCTTTTTTCAGTTCTGGCCTCTTTGCAGATCCTCGCGACGGGGATCGGGCCACTCGTTGCCGGTTTGGCCTTCGATCGTTTCGGAAACTACGACACGCTCCTGCTGGTGCTGCTGCCAATCTATGCGCTCAGCATCCTGATCGTTGCGACACTCGGCGCCTACAAGAGGCCAACTGCCGCCATCACTTCACACAGGGGCGCCGGTTGAGCCCGGTTCAACCATTTGCGACCGGATGCGCAAAATCGGGCGCAGGCCCCAGCAAGAAGAAGAGCAATGCAGCACCGCCAAAGCCAGGCACCGTCATCCAGATGACAGAAAGATAGGACTGGGTGAGGTCGTAAACGTGATTGGCCAGTAACGGCCCAACCCCTCCGGCCAAGGTAGTGGTTATGCTAAGTACGCCGTAAAAGAGGCCGAAGCTGCGATGCCCAAGATGCGTGGTGGCAAGATATACCACGGCGTTCATGGTCATGCCGCCCGTAAGACCATAAGTGATCACCCCGGCGTGGGCAGCCCAGGCCTCCCCCGGAAACAACAGCAGGGACAAAGGCAAGCCCAGCGACATCAGGACACCGCATATGGCAAGACGCCTCACGTCGAAATGATCCATCAGCACGCCGCCGACAAGACGTCCGGCGATCGAGGCGACGCCCATCGACCCAACAATCGCAACGGCCTGCCCCCGCGAAATACCCGTGTCGATCAGCACGGGTACGGCATTGACCATCAGCGCGGAGCCGGTCATCGATGCCAACAGAGACGCAAAAAACAGAAGATAGAGCGGCGGCGTTGTGAACCCTTCCCGGGGAGTGAGACCGATCGCTTGTTCGGCTTTGTCCAGATAATCTTCCGTGCCGCTGTTCGCTGGTGACGGGCGATCGGGAACCAATGTCAGGATGAGAGGCATGGTTAGGACGAACCATATGCCGGCCAGCGCGAGGAACCCGGTCCTCCAGCTGTAGTTCTCTACAAAATATTCTGCGATCGCCGGAACGATCGCCATGCTCAGCCCGACGCCGGCGAGGGTGAATGCGATTGCCATACCACGACCGGCGTTGAAGATTGCCGAGACCGGAGCGAGCCAGACTGTGGAGGTAAAACCGGCGGTCATGCCGAACAGTGCCCAAGCTGCCCGCCATTGCCAGATAGTGTCGACTTGCGACATCAGCGCGATCGCAATTGTCGTTGTAACGACCACGAACGCGCCGCACCGCCGGGAACCGAATTTGTCGATAAGATAACCGCCGGGAGCGGATAGCAGGAACCCGATGACCGAAACGATTGCCGGGCCAGTGGTTATCTCGGCACGTGTCCAGCCAAATTCCGCTTCGAGCGGGCCGAGCATGACCCCAAAAGAGAATGTCAGCACCGTCGCAAAGGACATGCCCATCGCTGTCGCGACCACCAGCGACCAATGCTGCTGCCATTCGGCCCGGGCGCTTGGGCCGTCTGCTTTCCCCATCGAAGTTTACCCTTCCTGCCTAATCCATTCCAATGCGCCTACCTCGGCTCCTTGCCAGGTAGACAGCTCACTCACCGCTCTCAATGTCCGCCGAGGGCCGAGGCCGCACTCACATCGGCAAGCTCTCCCTCGTTCTTTTTGGCTTCGAGGATTTCCCGGACCGGCTTGAGAGACAGGATGGCGGAAAGCGCGCAAAGGGGCAGGGCAATCGCGGAACAGATGAGAAGCGAATAGCCGACCATCTGCGGGCCTCCGAGTGCTTCGGTTATGACTGCAACCAGCACCGGAGCGCCGCCAAGCGTCAACAGGCCATTGAGCAAAAGGACGACGGACGCTGCCTTGCCGCGAAGGTTTGCTGGCATGACGATTTGCAGAATGACCAACGGAAGCGCGAGGTATACGCACAGCAGCAGCTTGCTCAGAAAGAGCAGGACGAGCGACAATGTCGCCGAGGCCACCAGGAAGGTGCCGATCGCCAAGGGTGTGGCCACCAACACGCAAATCGCCACGTAACGCATGTGAATGTCGAGCTTGCCACACGCGAAGAAGCGATCGACCAATCGCGCGTGAAGTGGCAACGCAATCACTGTCGCAGAGGTCAGGATGAGGCCGAGCATGCCACCGGCTTCGCCGACCGAAAGTCCGTGAACGCGTTGATAGAAGGCCGGACTCCATGTCACGATCGCCACCGAGATGGCGGCCGCGAACAACAACGCCAGGTGATGCGGGATGATGAACCAGATATATTTCCGGGCCAAACGTGCGTAATCGATATAGTTGGTCGCTTCGGGCTTCTTGCCCTGCCTCCTGCGTGGATCGGGAACCAGGAAGATGAGGAAGGCCAGCAGCAATCCGGGAACGCCGACGAGCAGAAAGATGAGCTGCCATCCGCTCAGCGACAGAAGTCCCAATACCTCGTGCACCGATCTTGGATCGATCATCGTGCTGACCAGCCCGCCGATCGCCAGCGCCAACCCGGCGCCGACAGACGAGCTCAGGGAGAAGATCGAAAAGGCGAACCCCAGTTTTTCCGGCGGGAAGAATTCGGGCAACAGGGACTGCGCGCCGGGGCCCATCACGGCTTCCCCGCTACCGACCATCGCGCGCGACACGAAGAAACTCCAGAAATTCTGGGCAAGTCCGCACCCTGCGGTACCAAGACTCCACACCGTGACGCCGAGCCAGATCACCAGCGGGCGATTGTACCGGTCCATCGCCCAGCCAATCGGCAGTGCGCCGAGAAAGAAGAACAGACCGAAGGCCAGCCCCATCAGCGCGCCCATCTGGGTTTCGCTCAACCCCAGATCGGCCATGATCGGATCCACAAGCAGGTTCAGCAGATTGCGATCGAGAACCGACAATACGGTCAGCAACAGCAATATCCCGACCGTCATCCAGCCAATTCGAAGATTGTGCTCCGGGGCATTGTCGACATCGGCTGTGTCGACGGAAGGCGCAGTGTCCATATGTTTCCTCTCGCTAATTCTCATCGCCGGTCTGCAGCATAACGGCAGGAAGGCGCGAACGCTGTCACTCTATCTCTGGCCGGGAACTTGCTATGCCACAGGATCCCTTCGATGTGATGGGCTTGCCCTCATACTGGCATGGTCGTCCGTTCCGGCGAAATGCGGACTTGAGGCGTCAGGCGCATCTTCTCCTGCCTCTCTGGCCGTCAGGAATTCCCGCACCGGCTTGAGCGCAAGCCGGAGCGTGAGTGAACACAAGGGAAGTCCGACTACGCTGCAAATGAGCAATGAGTAGCCGACCATCGACGGTCCGCCCAGAGCGTCGGTAATAATCGCCACCAGCACGGGCGCGCCGCCAAGCGTCAGAATCCCGTTAAGCACGAGAACAATCGACGCTGCCTTGGCGCGCAGGTTTGGCGGCATGACGATCTGGAGAATCACGAACGGGAGACTGAGGTAGGGGCTGATCAGGGCCCCGGTGAGCGCGAAAAGGACGAGCGACAATGCTCCCGAAGGGACCAAGAAAGTCGCGGCCGCCACTGGCGCTGCAAGCAGCACGCTGATCGACATGTATCGCAAATGGATGTCGCGCATGCCGCGCGCATAAAGGCGATCGACAATGCGCGCGTGAATAGGCAGTGCTGCGACCGGGCCCAGCGCCATGGCGAGCCCCAGCCCCGCTCCGATCTGACCTAGGGACATGCCGTGGATTCGTTCGTAGAATGCCGGTCCCCAGGTCGGCATGGCAACCGCGGTCATGGCCACGAAGAGCAGGCCGAGATGGTGGGGCACAATGAACCGCCAGTGCTTGCGGACGAACACTAAATAATCGAGGTAGTTCGTCGAGGCGGGCTTCTTGGCTTGCTTTCTCCGCGGATCTGGCACCAGGAAAATGAGGAAAGCCAGCAGCAGTCCCGGCAATCCGACGATCAGAAAGATGAGCTGCCATCCGTGCAAGCTTACCATCCCGAATAGCTCATGAGCGGTTCCGGGATTGATCAGTGTTGCAGCCAGCCCGCCGACCGCAAAGGCCAGACCGGCACCGACTTGCGTGCTCAAGGAGTAGATCGAGAACGCAAAGCTCAATTTTGTCGGGGGGAAGAGTTCCGGCAACAGGGATTGCGCACCGGGGCCCATCACGGCTTCCCCCGCCCCGACCAACGAGCGAGCCGCGAAGAGAGACCAGAAACCTTGCGCAATGCCGCAAGCCGCCGTGCCGATACTCCAAACAGTGACGCCGAGCCAGATGACCAGCGGACGGCTGAACCGGTCCAGCGCCCACCCGATCGGCAATGCCCCCAAGAAATAGAAGAGGCCGAACGCGAGGCCCATCAACGCACCCATCTGCGTTTCGCCGAGTCCCAGGTCAGCCTTGACCGCATTCACCAGCAGGGTGAGCAGACCCCGATCAAGGACCGACAATACGCTCAGCAGCGAAAGTATCGCGACCGCCAACCAGCCGGCCCGCGCATGATAAGACCGGTCATCTTGCCAGCCAGCGGAGGACGGGGCAGCCTCGATCGCCATCATTTTCCTCTCACCGGTGCGTGAACATCCACATGCTCAATCATGGGATATTCATGCGCATTGCCCGCGCTTTCCGCGCTTTTTGTCAAGGCTCGAATGAACCGCTGGCAGATACGTCGATTGCGTCTGTATCGACATAAGGCCATTTGACGATCGCGGCTGATTTGATCCACATGCTGCCGTCTTGCGCTGTAAGCTCTCCTCTAAGATCACACGCGATCAGCGGCTGGAATTGCTCGAAAACTACACCTGCCCCCCTAAGAAGTTCCTTTATTCCGCTACCTAATTAAGGAATTGTCTACAACCCCTGATTGGGCAAGGTCCGCAATTTGTTGAGCGGGCAGGAGTCGGTCGCCTGCGCCTGACCCAATTTTCTTCTTCCCTGAACGAGCGAATTTGTCGGCCGAACCGCGCGGGCCATGCCTTTCTGACAGGCCGGGACACGATGGACCATGTCCGGTAAGCAGTATTCTCTTGTACCGTAATTTGTTTTAGCGCTGTGCACGGTGACGGCATGCAGACCGTTTGATAGGCGGTGAGCAAAATTGAGTCGCATCATTGTCTTTTGAAGGGCGGACGACCCAACGTACGGAAGGCCATGGCGGCGCAGTACACGACCTGCTTCGCAACAGGCGTCCAACCTATGCGTCAACATGAAAAGCAAGTGAACGGAAGCACATATGAATCTGGAACTGCCCGAATCTTCAGCTCTATTCAGTGACACTTTCGAGCGATTCTTCGAAACCGAATCTTCGATCCAGCGCGTTCGTGCTGCGGAACCGCTCGGCTTCGATCCGGAGCTCTGGCGCGCGGTAGTCGAGATGGGCGCACCCGCCATGCGCATCGAATCGGACCTGGGTGGCAACATGAGCCTGTTCGACACGATGTTGATCATGAAGCAGGCCGGTCGCCGGCTGGCTTCCGTTCCACTCGCCGAAGCAGTTGTGACGTTGCGTATCCTCGACGCGGTCGGTTCGGACCTTGCGCACGAGTGGATCGAGCGGGCCGGAGACGGCGAGACGGTCGTTACAATGGCGCTGCGTCAGATCGAAACCGGGCGGGAAGTATTCACCTGCGCCGGCGCGGTTGCATCAGGCGTTCTGGCTTATGACGGGCAATCGCTGCTCTGGCTGGTGCCCAGGGAGAACCCGGAACCTCAGACCACCCTGGCGGGCTGTGCGTTCGCGCTCCTCAATGCCGATGCCTGCGAGCAGAACGTTCTTGCTTCCGGTGAAACGGCGCGGGAACTGTGGGAATCGGCGAGCGAGGAATGGCGCCTGCTTAACGCCGCCATGCTGATCGGACTGTCGCAACAGGCCATCCAGATCGCGGCGGACTACGCCGGCGAGCGAAGTGCCTTTGGTGTGCTCATCGGCACCTACCAGAGCATTTCCCATCCGCTGGCGGACGATATCATCGATGCTGACGGCGGCGAATTTCTGCTGTGGTGGATTGCCAAGGCGATTGGAGAGAACGAACCGGAAGCTTCGGCAATGGTGGCCTTCGCATGGTGGTGGGCAGTGGGCAACGCGAGCAGATCCGTCGCCCACGCAGTGCATACCTTTGGTGGTTATGGCCTGACCAACGAATATGACGTCCAGCTTTACAACCGGCGCGCCAAGGCCTTCGCTCTCGCTGGCGGCGATCCGTCTGAAGCGCTGGTAAGCGCAGGCCGCCGGCTGTTTTGCGGTGAAAAGGCGGCCCTGCCCCCTGCCGGCGAGATGCCGCTCGATTTCAAGCCGGCAGTCGAGGAACTGGGACTCGTGGATGAGACGCGCGGCTTTTTCGAGGAGCACTATCCACCCGAATTGCGCGAAGCGCCCGACCATTCGTTCGAAGGGCACCATTGGGAGTTCAGTCGCGCCTTGGGCAAGGCAGGGTTGCTGATGCCTTCATGGCCTGCGCAATGGGGTGGACGCGGTGTGACCAGCGCCGCCGCACGCGAGAGCACGGCAGTCTGGAACGAATTCGGCTATACTGTCACGCCCCGGCAGGTGGCGTTCATGGTTGGCGAAATCGTCATGCGCTTCGGGACGCCCGAATTGCAACAGGAGGTGCTGCCGCGTCTTGGCGGGGGCGAGGTTCTGGCCTGCCTCGGCTATACCGAGCCATCCGGCGGATCAGACGTGTTCGCCGCCAAGACCC
Organism: uncultured Novosphingobium sp.; assembly: GCA_964603645.1. Lineage (GTDB taxonomy): Bacteria > Pseudomonadota > Alphaproteobacteria > Sphingomonadales > Sphingomonadaceae > Novosphingobium. The sequence goes on from CAZRVW010000053.1 coordinate 11,318, forward strand.
GTGCAGAGCGCGATGGGGACGATTGGGTCATCAACGGACAGAAGATGTTCACCTCAGGCGCCAATCTGGCCAGCTATGTCCTGCTCCTGACCCGGACCGATCCGGACTTGCCAAAGCACAAGGGCATCACATTGTTTCTCGTTCCGATGGACACGCCGGGCATCGAGGTGCAGCCCATCTACACCTACATGGACGAGCGCACCAACGCGACCTTCTTTTCAGACGTGCGCATCCCCGACCGGTATCGGCTTGGCGAAGTCAATGGCGGGGTCAAGGTTATGAGCGCCGCTCTCCAGCTGGAACAGGGTGCCAGTGGCTACCATCAGGCAGAGCGCACAATGGTGAAGGCTGCGGCAGATTGGGCGCGCAGGAACAACCGGGATGGAAAGCCGGCGATCGAGCATCCCGATACGCTGGCCAGGCTTGCACGAACGCAAGGCCATGCTCGCATCATTGAGCTGATGGCCGTCCGGAGCGTCTGGGCGCAAGCGAACGGTCGGGCCGACCAGGCTCAGGGCCCGGCATCCAAGGTCTTCACCACAAGCAAGTTCATCTCCGATTCCGCAGACCTGCTAGATCTAACCGCACCCGATTCACTGGTCCGCGGCAAGTCCGGTCTCGGCCTGATTGAACAGGGATACCGCCATTCGGCCGCTACGAGTGTCTATGGCGGGACCTCGGAAGTGCTGCGCAGCATGGTCGCAGAGCGTCGGCTCGGCATGCCAAGAAGCCGCGCCTGAGCCAAGCGGTCGTGGGCCTTCCGGTCCGGATGGCGGATCAACCCTCGACTTGCCGATGGGGCCCGCGGTCGCCAGCCGTGCGACATGGGTCAGCCTGACGAACCGGACCGCCTGTAATTTGAATTTCCATCGCGGCCAACAGCGCCCCGGGGTGCGCCGCAATTATCCAGCCCACTGCCGATTGTCGCTGCCTCGCGCGGCCCAGCGGGACCTACTCGCCTTCGGCCAACCCCAGCTTGCGCCGGTAGTTCTCGTGGAAATTGCGGATCTTGCCTTCCTGATAGCCCGCATACCACACGTAAGGCGGCTGTTTGGTCTTCATGCCGGCATGCACATTCGCCATGTTCATCGAATCCTGTTCGAGGATTCGCGCCAGGGTGCCCAGTTCCGGAGCGTCGCACCAGGACTGGTCCGGCCTGAGTTCGTTCACCTGAGCTGCGGGCGGCCTCTCCTTGTGTTCGGGCCATGGAGCCAGCAACATGATGTCCATCTGGCAATAATTCGGATCGTCGCCAAGGGGACGGAACCGGAACACGATGCGTGCCCAGCCGCCCCAGGGATGCATGTTGGGGAACAGGTCGTTGAAGCAGGAATCGTTGAGCTCGGCGTCCGAATACTCATCCACCTCGTCGCCGATCAACGAGCGCAGATATTTCGCATTGGCGTCTGCACTTGCCTGCCAGCGCTCGAGCACCTGCTCCTTTTCCCTCACAATGCCGCGATGCGGGCTCGATGCCGGCGGCGAGACATGCTGCGCCCTGCCCCAGTTGCCGAACACGTCGTAACGCACATCGGCAGAATCACCGCCAATCAGCAGCAGCTGCGGATGCGTGGCCGCGATGTGGTAAGCTTCCATGAAGGCTTCCTGTGCGATCTTCCAGTTGGCATTGATGGTCTTGCGGACATGAGCCTGCTTGTAACGGTTCTCCAGCTTGAATTTCTTGTAGTGCCCCAACATCACAGGTCCGAGAAAATCTTCCAGGGGTTCGGCATCCGGATCCGGATTGATGAATACGAATCCTCCCCAGGTCGCAACTTGGGCCCCAGGCAACTGGCCGACATCATCGGCAACGCCGGGCAGGTCCCACTCGCATGTCAGATGCTTTAGCCCGCCTTCCAGATCCCAGGTCCATCCGTGGAAGGGACACCGCAAGTCCTTGGCGCCCTTGCCGTCCATTTCCTTGAGCAGACGGCCGCGATGCAGGCAGGCGTTGTAATGTGCCTTGAACTCGTTTTCACCGGTGCGCACAACTACGAACGACAGCGAGGCAATCTCGTAGACGTGGTAGTCACCCACTTCGGGAATGTCATCGGCACGGCACACCATCTGCCATGTGCGTTTCCAGAGCCGATCGACTTCGAGATCGTGATACCGCTTGTCGATAAAGCGGGCGGTCGGAACTTTCATCGGACCGCCCGTCATTGGCGATTCCAGCCAGTAGACGTCCGGTACCTTGTCGAGATTGCGGTCGTTCGAGAGGATATATTCCAGATCGACATGACTGGATGACCGAAAACCCTTCTCGGTCTCCTTCCCGGGGTCGCCGACAAACTTGCCGATCACCGGCGGCGGCGGCGGTGTATTCTTGTCTGACTTGAAACGGCTCGCATAGTCAGGCCCCCCGGTTTGTTCCCCGGGCATGACCGGCAGCATCCCCCAATAGATGTCGCGGCCTTCGGGCAGGTCCTGCCCGCCAACGTGGACCAGCAAGTGCAGGTCCGCCTGGGTCAAATCGCCCTCCAGCCACTTGCCGTCCCAACTGAAAATGCCGGACTTCCCACTGTTGTCGTCCTGGACTCGAACTCGTCCTTCGCCCAGATCTTCGTAGATCGCTCCGTTGATCGGGTGTGGAAGTCGCCGCATATTCCTGTCTCTCTATTCTTCTCGTGACGCTGGCTAAATCATGTTGCCGGAAATGGAAATATTCAACCACCTGGTTTGCGCGAAAGCAGTGCGATTGCAGCCGCCATGGCGGAGCTTCAGCTTGCGAATGTTCCGCCGTTCAGCTGGATAGTCTGAGCCGTGATCCAGGAAGCCTCGTCAGAGGCAAGATAGATGACTGCCGCTCCAACATCCTTGCCTGTTCCCATCCGGCCGACAGGTACACCGGTTCCGTCGCGCGGGTCCGGCTCGCCGGTATCCCGCTCGACGCGGCCCAGGGCCAACGAGTTCACGGTGACGCCATGCTCTGCGACTTCCTGCGAATAATGGCGTATGAAAGCCTCGATCCCGCTCTTCGAGGCTGCATACATGGTCGTTCCCGCTCTGAACGCGCCGCGGGCCGCGACGGACGATATCTGGACGATCCGGCCCCACCCCCGCTCGCACATGCCGGCTGAGACGGCTTCGATGCAGTGAACTGATCCATAGATATTGAGATCGATGAACTTTGCCCAGTCGGCGGGCGTCATGTCCTTGAATTCGGCGTGCTGGAAATCATGCGGCACGCCGGCATTGTTGACCAGGATATCGACCGGCCCGAGCTTGCCCTCTGCGTGCGCAATTGCCGCGCGAACTGCATCGCGGTCGGTAATATCGAACGGCACGGCGAGCGCCTTTCCGCCGCTGACGTTGATTCGGGCGGCAACCCGCTCCGCACGATCGGCGAAAAGGTCATTCACCATGACGCTGGCGCCTTGCCCGGACAACATTTCCGCAACTGCGGAACCCACCCCTCTGCCCGCGCCTGCGACGAGCGCAACCCTGCCGTTAAAGTCAAACACCCAATCTTCTCCCTTGCTTCATCGACCGGAATAACTTGCTCGTCCCCGCTTCGTCCTGCCTTAGCAGGGCT
>CAZRVW010000054.1:0-14742 GCA_964603645.1 uncultured Novosphingobium sp.
ACGATCAAGATCCTCAAGGGGCTTAAGAGCGCCTTCGAGGAACACCACAAGGTCAAGTACACCGCTGATGCGCTCAAGACTGCGGTCGAGCTTTCGGCGCGCTACATCAACGACCGCAAGCTACCCGACAAAGCAATTGACGTGGTCGACGAGGTCGGCGCCATGCAAATGCTCGTGCCGCCCAGCCGCCGCAAGAAGACGATCACTGCACACGAGATCGAGAAAGTCATCTCGACCATGGCGCGCATCCCGCCCAAGTCGGTCAGCAGTGACGACAAGCGCGCGCTCGGCAATCTCGAGAAGGACCTGAAGCGCGTCGTGTTCGGCCAGGACAAGGCCATCGATGTGCTCTCGACCGCGATGAAGCTTTCGCGCGCGGGCCTGCGCGATCCCGACAAGCCGATCGGGTCGTTCCTGTTTTCGGGGCCGACGGGCGTCGGCAAGACCGAGGTCGCCAAGCAGCTCGCTTCGATCATGGGAATTCCGATCCAGCGCTTCGACATGTCCGAATACATGGAGCGGCACTCGGTTTCGCGGCTGATCGGCGCGCCTCCGGGCTATGTCGGTTACGATCAGGGTGGCCTCCTGACCGATGCGGTCGATCAGCAGCCGCACTGCGTGCTCCTGCTAGACGAGATCGAAAAGGCCCACCCCGACCTGTTCAACATCTTGCTGCAGGTCATGGATAACGGCAGGCTCACCGATCACCACGGCAAGACCGTTGATTTCCGCAATGTCGTCCTCATCATGACGACCAATGCCGGCGCATCGGACATGGCCAAGCAGGGCATCGGCTTTGGCGACGTCTCCAAGGAAGACGCCAGCGAAGAAGCCGTGAAGCAGATGTTCTCGCCCGAGTTCCGCAACCGCCTCGACGCGATCGTACCCTTCGCCTATCTCGGCAAGGAAACGGTCAGCCGCGTGGTCGACAAATTCATCCTCCAGCTTGAGCTTCAGCTGGCCGAACAGAACGTCCACATCCAGTGCGACAGCGACGCGCGCGACTGGCTGGGCGATTGCGGCTACGACAAGCTCTACGGCGCGCGGCCGATGGCCCGCCTTATCCAGGAGAAGGTCAAGCAACCGCTCGCCGAGGAACTGCTGTTCGGCAAGCTGGCGCGGGGCGGCGAGGTCCACGTCTCCGTCAAGGACGAGGCATTGTCGTTCGAGCTGACCCCGGCGCCGCCAAAGTCCGTTCGCAAGAAAAAACCGACCAAGAAGCCGCCTGCAAAGAAGCCTGAAGCGAGCAGCGGCGACAAGGGCAACGATTGACTCCGATCAAGGCGCTCCCGCGCTAACGCCGGCAAAAAAGGGGCATCGCCGCCCCTTTCGAGCCGCGTGGAGGAGAGAACCCTTGGCAACAGCCGCCGTCCAGACCGAACCCGACACGCCGTTTTATCGGTTGGGCGGCCACGCCACCTTTCAGGCGATCTGCGAGCGATTCTACGACCTGATGGACAGCGACCCGGCCTACGCCGATCTACGCGCTATGCATGCCGATGCGCAAATCCCTGCCGCTGTTCCTTGCCGGATGGGCGGGCGGACCGCGCGACTGGTTCGAGCAGAACCCCGGCAAATGCATGATGAGCGCGCACAAGCCCTATGTCATCACCAAGGCTGTCGCCGCCCAATGGGCCGAAGCGATGCGTCGCGCCATTGCCGATGTCGCGCCCGAGCCTGCCGATATGGCCGAGGCCATGGGCAAGGTGCTGGGTGATCTCGCGCTTGGAATGGGGCAGGCCTAGACTTTGCGCCAAAAGCCGGAAGACTTTGTCGCGCGAGGTCGCCCCTCGCAGCACCTCATATCCGTGATCGCATAACAATCTGCTGAAGCCGGTTCGCACTTTTCAGCGCAGTGCTCTGGTCAATCCAGCCCGTTGGCCTGTTTGTGCACGCGCCCGTTCTCGACATACATTTCGACGCCAAGCTTGTTACCCGCTACCGCCGCATCATCGAGATCGCGCAGATGCTTTGCGGGCCGCCCGACCCACAGCTCGCGCTTGCCGATCCGTTTACCAGCAGTCAGCATCGCGCCAGCTGCCAGCATGCCTTCGCTCTCAATCAAGCAGCCGTCCAATATGATCGAGCCCAGCCCGACAAAAGCGCCGGGCTCGAGAATGCAGCCATGCACCATTGCCATGTGGCCGATCAGCACGTCTTCACCGATCAGCGTCGGGAAGCCTTCTGGACTGCCCTGCTTTGGACTGTCGCAATGCACCACACTGCCGTCCTGTATATTGGTGCGTGCGCCGATCACCACGCGATTGACGTCCGCCCGAATTACACAATTGTACCAGATGCTTACATCCGGTCCGATCTCGACATCGCCGATGATCCGGCAGCCAGGCGCGATAAACGCGCTGGAATGGATTCTCGGCATCTTCCCGTGGATTCCAGCGATGGTGATGTCGGCGCGTGTCGTGCTCATGGCGTCCCCAATAGTTGATTCCAGCGTACGTGCGGCAAGATCGAGGCGCGGTCGTCGGTCCAGGCACGGTCGGCCGCCGGTGCAAGCGGTTCCCATGGCGCATCAGGGTTGGATTTCGCAAGAGCCTGGATGGTCGGAGTGCTGCGCGCGAGTGCAACCCACGCCGATCCGGTCAAGCCCGTACCACCAGCCGGGTCGTCGTTACGAATCGCAGACGCAAGACCGAGATCACGGGCAATGGCGGCAACCGCGGGCTCCATGTCAATGAAACGGTTGGAGATATGCAGGAGCACCACACCATCGCTGGCGAGCGAACGGAAATAGACCTCGATGGCCTCACGCGTGATCAAGTGAAGCGGGATGGCGTCTGATGAAAATGCATCGATGGCCACCACGTCGAAGCTTGCGGGCGATTGTTCGCCGAGCCGGATGCGGGCGTCTCCCAAAACGATTCGCGCATTGGGAGCACAGTTCTCCAGGTACGTGAACGCGCCATCGCGGGAGAACCGCACGACCGCCGGATCGATCTCGAACACGGTCCATCGCTGGCCCTCGCGCCGGTAGCAGGCCAGAGTGCCGGTGCCGAGCCCCACCACGCCGACCCTCGCGCGCGGTCCGAAAAGCTGGGGAATTGCGGAGAACACCAGGCCCGCTCCCGATTGTGGACCGTAGTAGGTCGACGGCTCGCGCAGTCTCGCCGGATCGGTCGACTGCTCGCCGTGCAACGTCGTGCCATGGACAAGCTGGCGCAACTTCGCTTCGGGATAATCCCTGATCGTGTAGACTCCGAAGTAGCTACGGCTGCGTTCACCTTTCATCGTCGTCTCGATCGTCGCCACGCCGCCTTGCGACAGCATCATCGCAGCCAGAACGGCAATATACAGAGCGCGCCAAGAGGTCAGCAGCAGTCCTGTTCCGCACAGCATGATCGTGAGGAACACCCGATGAATGTTTGGCTCCTTATCCACGACCACCGTATGCAACATCCAGGCGAGGAAAACGGCGGCGAGCAGGAAAACTGCCGCCGCCAGCCGCGCCATTTGCGGGTCGAGCCCATCCAGCCGATGCCACCCCAGGAGCGAGGGCAGCGGCATCAGCACGGCAGCGGCAAGCACGAGCAGCGGGTGCTCCCAAGCCCAGTCGAATATGGTCGGCGCCACAATCGCCGTGAACAGGCCGCCCAGCGCGCCACCTGCCGACATCGCAAGGTAGAAGGTCGTAAGCCGCGAGGGATCGGGCTTCGTTTCATAGAGACGCGAATGCAGTGTCGTCGCCACACTGAACAACAGCGCGACACTTGCAAGCGCGACGAGAGTCCCACCCGATCCATGCGAGATCATGGCCAATCCGCCGCAGACCAGCATCACCACCGGCGCGAACAGGCCCATGGCCCATGCCAGATCTCGGCGATCGGCAAACGCCACCACGAAACTGAGCAGGTAAAGGCCGAGCGGAATTACCCAGAGCAGGGGCATGGCAAAGATGTCGGTCGTGAGGTGTGTCGTCGTTGATAGCATCAGGCCCGAAGGCACTGCCGACAGCGTGATCCAGTAAGGGATTTGACGCCAGCCCGGGCCATCCTCATCGACAACGCCAGCTTCAGAGTCAGGCGGCACAACTGCGGCTGTGCCAAGTCGTGCCAAGGCGCAAACCACCACCAGCATGACAAGCATGGCATAGCCCGCGCTCCAGGCCAGGCTCTGAAGCGTGAGCGAAAGCAGCGGCTCGGCCAGCAGCGGATAGGCCATCAGCCCGGCAAAGCTGCCCAGGTTGGATGCCGCATAGAGCGCCCATGGCTCTCCCGCCTGCGGGTGCTGCGAAAACCATCGCTGCATCAGCGGTGCTTGCGCCGAAACAATGAAGAAAACCGGGCCGACCGTCAGCAGCAGCAGCAGAGGGACCCACAGGACTTCCCAGCCAGGCGCGGCCGGCGAGAGAGAGTAAAGGGCAATGGGAAGCGTCAATGCAAACAAGATGAGCAGGGCCAAATGCCCCAGAAGCTGGCGGCGCATCGGCAGCTGCGACAGGCGGTGCGCATAGGCATAACCCGCCAGCAACAGCACCTGATAAACGATCATCGCACTGTTCCAGACGTTGGGCGCGCCACCCAACCGCGGCAGGGCCATGCGCGCCACCATGGGCTGCACCAGGAACAGCAGGAAACTGCCGAGAAGGATCGTTGCGACAAACAGGCCACGATGGGATCGCAGCGAGGGACTCATACCGGTTGCCAGTCCTCACGCGGCAGTTCGTAGGTAATGTGCTTCGACAGCGGGTCGCCGGCAGCAATCCGCGGGTGATCGAAATCGAGGTCTGGCCGGTAGGACATGACCAATCGTTCCATCACCGCGCGACTGCGCGCATTGCCCGTACTGGTAATCGCCCAGAGACTGGCATCATCGCGATTGACGAAAAACCAATCAGCAGCTGCGCGCGCCGCTTCGCTAACGTATCCCCGGCCCCAGCAATTGCGCGCCGTTCGCCAGCCGATCTCAGTCTTGCCCAGAATCGGCTCGAATGTGCCAGGGATTAAACCGCACCAACCAATCAGCCGCCCATCCTCGCGCCGCTCAAGTACCCAGGCAGTGTAGCCGTTTTCCGCCTCGATCCGCTGCATTCTTTCGATTAGCCCAGCGACTTCGGATTGGCTCATAAGCGGGCCAAGCGTCGCCATGACGGCAGGGTCGCTGTTGATGGCGCAGAACGGTTCGAGATCGTCCTCCCGCCAAGAACGCATCACGGTTCGCCCGGCCTCAAGCCGGAACTCAGCCATTCAGCAGCTGCCCCGCAAACTTCGCGTGGTAAGTCAAGATACCTGAGCAGCCGGCGCGCTTGAACGCGACCAGCGTTTCCATCACCAGCGCCTCGCGCTCGCCTACGCCGGCGGCAACGGCGGCTTCGATCATCGCGTATTCTCCGCTCACGTGATAGGCGAAGACCGGAACCTCGAAGCGCCGCTTCACCGCTCGTACCACGTCGAGATAAGGCAGCCCGGGCTTGACCATCACGCTGTCCGCTCCCTCAGCAAGGTCCATCGCCACTTCGCGCAGGGCCTCCTCGGCGTTCGCAGGGTCCATCTGGTAGGTTTTCTTGTCGCCTTTCAGCAGCCCACCCGAGCCGACCGCATCGCGGAACGGGCCGTAAAAGGCAGAGGCGTACTTGGCAGCATAGGACATTATCTGGACATTGACTTGGCCAGCCGACTCGAGCGCCGCCCGAATCGCACCGACTCGCCCGTCCATCATGTCCGAAGGAGCGATGATGTCGGCGCCCGCCGCCGCCTGATTGAGCGCCTGGCCAGCCAGCACCTCGACCGTCGTGTCGTTGAGGACATAGCCTGCTTCGTCGATCAGGCCATCCTGGCCATGGCTGGTATAGGGATCGAGCGCGACGTCGGTGAGCACGCCCACATCGTCGCCCACGGAATCGCGGATCGCGCGGATCGCGCGGCACATGAGATTGTCCGGATTGAGCGCCTCGGCCCCGTCGTTGCTGCGCCTGTCCGCCTGCGTGTTCGGAAACAAGGCCACGCAGGGGATGCCGAGGCTTGCAGCTTCCTTCGCGCGCGCGCCGATGAGATCGACGGACCAGCGCGAAACGCCGGGCAGCGTTGCCACGGGCTCCTCGATACCCGCCCCCTCGGTGACGAAAAGCGGCCAGATGAGGTCATCGACATGCAGATGCGTTTCACGATGAAGCGCTCGGCTCCAGCCGCTGGTTCGGGCGCGGCGCAACCGTGTCAATGGGAACTTTGCAGTCATGGCTGCTCCGCTTGCCGCAATTGCGGCGCGGCTTCAATGGGTTTAGCGGAGCGCGCCGAAACGGGCCGTACCCTCTTGCCCGGCAGGTTGGGCCAGCCGATCGATTTCGCGCTGTGGCTTCGCGCCGGTCACTGTGATCGGCGCCATGTTTTCCAAGGCCTTGCCCACCGGTATGGCCTTTATCGCGTGCAGCCGGGCACGGAACTCATCCAGCTCCCTACCGGATATCTGCGGGCGGGAAAGGAAGCGGACCGACAGGGGATTGATCTTCCGGCCCCCGCGATAGACCTCGAAGTGGAGGTGCGGTCCGGTTGAGAGGCCGGTCGAACCGACATAGCCGATCACTTGTCCTGCCCTCACGTGCGTGCCGGAACTGACGGCAATTCTGCTCATATGAGCGTAACCCGATCCCAGCCCGCCGCCGTGTTCAACACGCACATATTTGCCATAGCCGCCATGCCGGCCAGCAAAGCTCACCACGCCATCACTCACTGCAACGATAGCGCTTCCGTAGCGCGCAGCATAGTCGACACCGGAATGCATGCGGCGATAGCCGAGAATGGGATGGCGGCGCATGCCAAAGCGCGAGCTCATCCGGGCCGCGACCGGCCTGAAATAACTGCTGGTCTGCTTGCCAACGCCGGATGCCTCGAAGAATTGACCGCTATTGCCCCATCGCAAGAGCTGGAGACGCGGTTTTCCGCCACGTTCAAGCCCGGCGTACAGCAGCTGTCCGATCTGTCGTTCACCCTTGGCAGAGCGCTTGTAGGCTATGACGATGTCGAACGTATCCTGCGCGCCGATGTCGCTCTCGATGCTGATATGCTCGTCGATGGCACGCAGATACTGTTCAATGGCCTTGAGCGGCGCACCGGCCCCTCGCGCCGAGCGATGGAGCCCCGCGGAAGACACTGCACCGCGAATCCTTAGGGGTGTGGCATCAACGGCGATGGGCTTGCGCTCCAGCACCAGCGCGCCCTGCTGCCGCTCGATTGCCAGATCAAGATCGAAGCGGGCACGAAACGCCAGCTTGTCCAGCGGCCTTGCCTGCTGCGGCGCGGCCCGCTTGCCGAGTGTAATATCAAACTGCGTGCCGGATTCGATCTCGCCCAACGCAACCGCGCCAGCGACCATTTGCGTAACCCGCGCGGCATCGGCCCCACCAACACCGGCGCGCTGCAGCATCCGGCCGAAACTGTCGCCGCGGCCCAGAGTTGCAACGAGCTGAACCACTGGACGTTCCGGCGAAGATTTCAGCGGGCGCACCATCGGTGTAGCCCCCATACGATGGCCGCTGTCCGCACCAAGCGCGAGCGGCATGATCATCTGACTGCGAAACTCCTCGCGGACGGGTTGGTCGACCGGCATTGACGTCGCGGCTTCGACCGTGGTGAGATCGGGCCAGAACAACAGCGCAACAAGGCCCAGGCCCAGCATCGTACCGAGCCCACGAAACCAGCGCCTGCTGCCAATATCCTGGGCCAGGTCCGGCGCCAGCTCGATGCCGTCACATTTTCGCTCGATCAGGTCTCGCAAGGTGCGGGCGCGGGTCGCGATTCGCACATTCAAGCCTGCCACGCCAGTTCGCTCACGCTCGACTGAGCCTGAGAACTCCGCCTCAGCGTCGGATTCCGGCTCACGGCGGACGATTTGTCGAACAAATTGCAACTTGCCCTGGCCCCGGCCTTGTTGAATGCGAAAGGGCGGATATCGCACCTGTCTTGCCGCCTTAAGGTTAATGCCAGCCTAATTCCTGTGGACAGCGCCACATCATTGCGACGTGCCGACTCTTGCTAGCGGCGATCGGCGATGCCACATCAGTCGCTGCCATGGCCTCGAATCTCCAGCCCGGCAGTTCCTCACAGATCAAGGCGGTGCTTGGTCCGACCAACACCGGCAAAACTCACCTCGCGATAGAGCGGATGTGCGCCCATTCGAGCGGCATGATCGGCTTTCCTTTGCGGTTGCTCGCACGCGAAGTCTACGACCGGGTCTGCGCGATCAAGGGCGAAAACCGGGTCGCGCTGATTACCGGCGAAGAACGGATCGAGCCGAAGGACGCCCGCTGGCTGCTGTGCACGGCAGAAGCGATGCCGGTGTTAGCGGATCTCGCCTTCGTTGCGCTGGACGAAGCGCAATTGGCAGCCGATCGTGAGCGCGGCCACATCTTTACAGACCGGCTGCTTCACGCGCGCGGTCGCGAGGAAACAATGCTGTTGGGCTCGGCCTCGTTGGAGCCCATGATCAATAAATTGGTCCCACGTGCCGAAGTGGTGAGCCGTCCGCGGTTTTCCACACTCAGCCACGCAGGTGCGCGAAAGCTTTCGAGAGTGCCGCCGCGCAGCGCCATCGTCGCCTTTTCCGCTGAACAGGTCTACGCCATTGCCGAAATGCTGCGCCGGTTCCGGGGCGGCGCGGCCGTGGTCATGGGCGCGCTCAGCCCGCAAACCCGCAATGCCCAGGTAGCGCTCTACCAGTCTGGGGAAGTCGATTATCTGGTCGCTACCGACGCCGTGGGCATGGGCCTCAATCTCGATATCGACCATGTTGCCTTTGCGGGGCTCTCCAAGTTCGATGGCATTCGCCAGCGCCGCCTCACGCCCGCCGAAATGGCGCAGATTGCCGGACGCGCCGGGCGCCACCAGCGTGACGGCACATTCGGAACGCTCTCCGGCACGCATGCCCACGATGCGCAGTTCACAGACGAGGAAGTCTACGCGATCGAGGAACACCGCTTTGCACCGCTCAGCAAGTTGTTCTGGCGCGAAGCCGAGCCGCGCTTTGACAATCTCGCAACGCTGATCTCAGACCTTGAGGCTCCTCCGCAGGAGGAAGGCCTGGTTCCCGCTCCAGAAGCCGTGGACCTTGCAGTGCTCAAGAGACTGGCCGACGACGCTGACGTCACGTCGTCGGTCGGCTCGGCGGATCAGGTCAAACGATTCTGGGAAGCCTGCTCACTGCCCGATTTCCGCCAACAGGGGCCGGACATGCACGCACGCTTCGTTGCTCGGCTTTGGCAGGATTTGCGCAATGGCGAGCTTGATGGCAGCTATGTCGCGGGGTCGATCGCGCAGCTCGACAATGCGGCCGGAGACATCGACACCCTGCAGGGCCGGATCGCATCGATCCGGTCCTGGGCCTATATCGCTCAACGGTCAGACTGGGTGCGCGCGAAGGATGAAATGGCGGCGCGCGCCCGCGCAGTCGAAACGAAATTGTCCGACGCCCTGCATGCACGACTGACCGAGCGTTTCGTCAACCGCCGCACAGCGGTGCTGATGAAGAGGCTCGGCGAAGATGCAGGGCTTCTGGCAGTCAGCCTTTCTGACAATGACGTGCTGGTCGAGGGCGAGTTTATCGGCAGTTTCGAGGGGCTTCGCTTTGTTGTCGATCCTCTGGCGCGCCACGCCGACCGCAAGCTGCTGCTCGCCGCCGCCGAGCGGCATGTGCCTGCCTTGTTAGCGCAGCGGGCCAAAGCTCTGGTCAAGCAGATCGAGGACGGTAGCGCAGTGATCGCGCTCAAAGACAGGACCCTTGTCTGGGAAGCCGGTGCACTAGCAAAGCTGGACGTGGGCAAGACCATGCTGTGTCCGACGCTGGAGCTCGACACTTCGCTCGCAGCGCTCTCGGGCTCGCCGCGCGATGCTCTCACGGCCGCTCTCGAAACATGGCTGTCAAAGCAGCTTGAACCTTTGGAAGCGCTGCGAAAACTCGATCGGGCAAGCGGCGCCAGCGAAGGTGGGCCGGAATTCCGTGCATTGCTAATCCAAATGGTCGAGGCTGGCGGCATCATACCGCGGGCATCGTCCAGGCTTGACTTGCTCGACAAGCGCCAGCGCAGCCTGCTGGCAAAGCTGGGGGTGCGCGTTGGCGCCCTCGACCTCTATGTTCCGGCAATGCTCAAGGTTGCCGCGCGGGAGGCTTGGGCTATGCTTGGCGGAATATCCGGCAAGCGCCCTGCGCCTTTGGTCGAAGGCATGCTGCCGGTCCTGGCGATCGAGGGCAAACAGCGCCCCCCTGCCGGGTATCGCCTTGCTGGATCGCAGGCGATTCGCATCGATATGGCCGACAAACTTTTGCGAGAGGCCCATGCGGTCCGTGCCGCACATGGCAAGCGCGGCTTTACTCTCGATCCGGCAAAAGCGGTATCGGCCGGACTGAAACCTGAAAATTTTGCTCGCCTGCTGCGGCTCGCCGGGTTCCGGTCGATCGTGCCCAAGCCGTTGGCGGCTGAAGCCCACGGACCACCCGCGCCGTCGCGCTGGAGATGGCGTCCGCCTCGCAAGCATACGCCAACTCGTGATCGGCCAGTGAAACCCGCGCAGGCCCGATCGCCTTTTGCCGCACTTGCAGACCTTGTCCCTTGAGAATTGACAAGCTTCTTTGGTTCCTCCGGTTCGCGCGCAGCCGATCAATCGCTCAATCCATGGCACTCGCCGGCCACATTCGTCTCAACGGCAAGCGCGTCGACAAGGCGCACCAGAGCGTCGCTGCAGGCGACGTACTGACACTGCCGCTCCCCCGAAGGGTGCTGGTCGTCGAAGTGCTGGCGCTGCCGGTACGCCGCGGACCCGCTACAGAAGCGCAAAGCTGTTACCGGGTGCTTGACGAGACGGGCGCGAGCCCATAGCAGCGGCGAACCGAAAAAAGGCTTGGAAAGGGGCTTTGCAGCTATGACATACGTCGTCACGGATGCCTGCATCCGCTGCAAATATATGGACTGCGTCGAAGTGTGTCCGGTGGACTGCTTCTACGAAGGCGAGAACATGCTGGTCATAAGTCCCAGCGAATGCATCGACTGCGGCGTTTGCGAGCCCGAATGCCCTGCCGAAGCGATCCTGCCCGACACCGAGGGCAATATCGAGCAATGGCTCGAGATCAACACGAAGTATTCTGCAGAGTGGCCGAATATCACGGTGAAGAGGGATTCGCCTCCTGATGCCGACGATTACAAGGGCGTCGAAGGCAAGTTCGACAAGTTCTTCTCTGCCGAGCCCGGCGAAGGCGACTGATTCTTCGAGCCGGTTTTCAAGGACTAGTCCGAATCGGTTTCAATTGAAAATTTAGCCAGGCATTTCGGTAATATATTGATATTGAGCCCCGACTTCTACCAGGGGCTGAATATGAATGGCTGGATGCTGTACATTTCGGTAGGTGCTCTGAGCAGTTTCATTGGGTTTCTGCTTGCAAGCATGATTACATCAGGGCGCTTCAAGCAACTCGAGAGCCGGATTGCTTCTCTCGAAAAGCGCATTGCGGTCTGCCTCGAAGAGATGTCCCATCTCGCGGCGGGATATCGAGCGATTGTCGGCGCGGTATTACGAGCCACGACGCTGGAAGGCGCGAGAGCGGAAATCGCGAACCTGAATGAGACTTATGCTCCAAGGGACGGCGATTTCTAATAATTTCAGTAAGTTATTTCGACGCCTCCTCGCCTCTGGCAATTTTGTTACAATAGTGTTATTTAATTGACTGTCTGCCGGGTCATTTCGGCCTCAAAGCAGCCAAATCATGGAACGAGCGGGGACTAGAATTCGGTGGGTGTCAGCATCTGACCGCTTAAGGAACGGTGCCGGTCGCAGTCGCGACCCCAGGACAGTCGCACTGCGCTTTCCCGCAGGTGAAAGGACGATACATGACGGCAAAGGCTGATGCCTTCGATGTTGGTGACTACGTCGTTTATCCCAAGCACGGGGTCGGACGGGTGATCGAGCTTCAGAATGAAGAGATCGCCGGAATGCAGCTCGAGCTATACGTGCTGCGCTTCGAAAAGGAACGCATGACCCTGCGGGTACCGGTCAACAAGGTTGAATCGATCGGAATGCGCAAGCTGTCCTCTGACAAGACGCTCAAGGAAGCACTCGATACGCTGACCCAGAAGCCCAAGGTCAAGCGGACCATGTGGTCTCGCCGGGCCCAGGAATACGAAGCCAAGATCAATTCGGGCGACCTGGTGTCAATCGCCGAAGTGACACGCGACCTGTTCCGTGCCGACGATCAGCCGGAACAGAGTTATTCCGAACGTCAGATCTTTGAAGCGGCCAGCTCGCGCCTGGCCCGCGAGCTGGCAGCGATGGGAAAGACCGACGAGAAGGCCGCGCTCGGCAAGATCCTCGTGATCCTCAACGAGCATGCGCCCAAGTACTACGAGAACGCCGAAACGGCGTAATCGCTGACAATTCAGCACTACGAGAAGGCCGCTCCCTTGGGGCGGCCTTTTGCGCGGGCACGGCGGAATGGTTCAGGCCGCCGCCCGCCTGAGTCGGTCGCGAATGGCGAGTCCAATCCCTTCGGCCGGGATCGGCGCCACCGCAATCTTGGGCAAGGGTGATGCTTCGGCCTCGTGCAAGACCGCATAGAGACGCGCCGCCGCCTCGGCGAGATCGCCCCTAGATGACATGCAGACGTGCCCCTCAATTCCGCCGAAACCGATATGGAACTCATCACCTGTTGCGATCGCGGCGTCGAGCCGCATCTTCTTGCCCGGCGAATAGTGGCTGCCGAGCTGACCCGGCGATTCGATCCCGCCGCCGGCTACGCTCTTCGCACTCTTCCCAAGCACCGCCTCAATTTCGCTCTCGCTCACCGGGCCCGGCCTCAGTACGTCCCAACCACCGCCATGACGTAACGCGACAATCGTTGATTCCAATCCGAGCTCGCAAGGGCCACCATCGACGATTGCATCAACAGAAGCGCCGAGCGACGCACGCACATGCGCGGCACTGGTAGGACTGACCGCACCGCTGCGATTGGCCGACGGCGCGGCGAGCGGCAAGCCGCTCGCTTCAAGCAGCGCACGCATGACCGGATGCGCCGGACAGCGCAGCGCGACAGTCGGCAATCCGGCGGTTACCGCCTTTGCCAATCCAGAATCCTCGCGCAACGGCAGAACGAGCGTTAGCGCGCCGGGCCAGAAGCGCTCTGCCAACAGCCTCGCCCGATCATCGAAAACGGCGATCCGCTTGGCGGCGGCCTGGTCGGGCACATGGACAATCAGCGGGTTGAAATCCGGGCGGCCCTTGGCGCGGTAGATCGCCGCTACCGCTTCGTCGCTGTCCGCCCTTGCAGCGAGCCCGTAAACGGTCTCCGTGGGCACTGCGACCTGCCGCCCTTCGGCCAGCAAGCGGGCGGCTCGGCCGAGACCCTGCGCATCTGGCGTTAGCAGTTCGGGCTGGCTGGTGCCGGTCATTGCCTGCGGCTATAGGCAGGGCCGAAGATTGCCAAGGAAAACCCGCCAATGACTTTCACTGCCGCCGCCGACGAACAGGAATTTGCGCTCAATGTTTGCGCCGGCATCGCTGAGCTTGCCGAGAGCAACCGGTTTGCCGCGGCCACGCCCGACCTTGTTCGCGCTATCCTCGATGGTGTTGCAAGCCTCGCCGAAGGCGAATGGGCGCCGCTCAACCACAAAGGCGACATCGAGGGCGCGCATATCGGGTCAGATGGAAAGGTCGTACTGCCCGACGGTTTCCGAAAGGCGTATCAAGCCTATGTCGAAGGTGGCTGGAACAGCCTTTACGGCCCAGTAGAATACGGCGGACAAGGCTTGCCCATGTCACTCGCTGTCTGTGTTCTCGAAACACTGGCGACCTCGAACATGGCGCTATCGCTCAATCCGATGCTGAGCGTCGGCGCGATTGCCGCGCTCCATCATCATGGCAGCGACGCGCAGAAGGAGAAGTATCTCCACAGGCTGGTCTCCGGCGAGTGGTGCGGAACGATGAATCTTACCGAGCCACAGGCCGGCACCGATGTCGGTGCCCTGCGAACCGCAGCGACCCGGATCGAGGACGGACCGAATGCAGGCAAATATCTGATTTCAGGTCAGAAAATCTACATAACCTGGGGTGAGCATGAGGTCTCGGACAATATCGTCCATTTGCTTCTAGCACGCACACCCGATGCGACTGCCGGTTCGCGCGGCATTTCGCTGTTTATCGTGCCCAAGTACCACGTGAACGAGGATGGCTCGCTGGGTGAGCGCAACGATCTGCGCGTGGTCAGCCTCGAACACAAGCTGGGCATCAAGGCGTCGCCGACCTGCGTGATGAGCTACGGCGATGAGGGCAAGTGCATCGGCGAGATCGTCGGGGCAGAGAACGCGGGTTTGCGCGCCATGTTCACGATGATGAACGACGCGCGTGTCCATGTCGGGACGCAAGGCCTCGCACTGGCAGAGCGCGCCGCTCAAGCGGCGCTAGCCTATTCAACCGAGCGGGTGCAATCGGCTCGGGCAGGCGCACCGACCAAGACTCCAGTACCGATCATCGAGCATCCCGATGTACGCCGCATGGTGATGCGCATTCGCGCGCTCGTCGAAGGCGGTCGGACGCTCGTCTACTACGGATGCGGCCAGCTGGACCGCGGGGCGCTGGGTGACGAGCAGGCGCAGGTGCGGGGCGAAGTACTCGTGCCCTTGGTGAAGTCGTGGTGCACCGACATGGGCGTGGAAGTGACCAGCCTGGCGGTCCAGATTCATGGCGGCATGGGCTTCATCGAGGAGACCGGCGTCGCCCAGTATTACCGCGATGTCAGAATCACGCCGATTTACGA
>CAZRVW010000055.1:0-14389 GCA_964603645.1 uncultured Novosphingobium sp.
TACCGCGATGTCAGAATCACGCCGATTTACGAAGGTACCAACGGGGTCCAGGCGGCCGATCTCGTCGGACGCAAGCTTGGCATGGAGAACGGCGGCGTGGTCAAGGCACTGCTCGCCGACATTGCGGCAGACTGCAGCGACGCTCCCAACATCGCCGCGCTGGCAAAGGATTGTGCCGAAGTGGCGGACTGGATGCTGTCTTCGGCCTCGCTTGACGACAAGCTGGCAGCCAGCGTCGCGTTCCAGCGCATGTGCGCCGTGGCGGTTGCCGGCTGGCAACTGACGAGGCAATCGCGCGCAGCGCAGGCCGATGGTGCTCCGGGCAGCCTGGCGAGGACCAAGCCACTGGTAGCACGCTATTTTCACGATCATATCGTTCCCGAGGCACAGGGCCTCAAAGTGTCGGCGATGACGGGGGCCGACCTTCTCTACGATCTCGATGCCCAATCGCTGACCGCCTGATGAGTGACAGTCCCGAGGAAATGGGCGATGCTCTGACGCGAATTGCCTCTGCGCTGGAACGGCTGACCCCACTGCAACCCGAGCCGGTCGACTGGACGAGCGCTCCAGCCTTTGTGTTCGGCAAGAGGCAGATACGGGCTGTCGATCCGCTCGACGCCCCAAAGCTCGACCTTTTGCGCGGAATCGATGAGCAGAAGGAACGCGTAGTCGCCAATGTGATGCGGCTCGCGCAGGGCTTTGCCGCTCACGATATGCTGCTGTGGGGGGCTCGCGGTATGGGCAAGTCGGCACTGCTGCGCTCGGCGGTTGCCGCTGCTCAGGCATCGCATCCCGGTGGCATCGCCCTTGCCCAGGTAACGCATGAGGCTCTTCCGGATCTGACTGGCTTATTCTCCGTGCTGGGAGAGCAGCAACGCCACTTTCTCGTCTTCATTGACGATCTTGGTTTCGAGGACGTGGATGGCAGCGGACCGCGTCAGCTGCGTTCCTGGTTAGAGGGCGGTGTCGAGGCGCGGCCCGCCAACGTTCGTCTTGCTGTCACTTCGAACCGGCGTGCGATTGTCGCCCGCCACCTCTCCGAACAGGATGACCCGGTCAATCCGCGCGACGCTGTCGATGACAAGCTGGCGCTGGCGGACCGGTTCGGCATGTCGGTCGGCTTCCACAATTGTTCGCAGGACGATTATCTAGAAATCATAGGGGCTTATGCTAATGATTATGCCCTGGATTGGGATCGTGACGATGCGCTGGAATGGTCGCGGCGGCGAGGCGGGCGCTCTGGCCGGGTAGCCTGGCAATATGTCGTCGAACTGGCAGGCCGCGCAGGAAGAAGTTTGTAAGCGCTACTCCTCGATCACCACGTCCTTCTTGATCCTCATCTTGAATTGCCGGTCGAGCCCAGCATCAAGGTCACGCTGCGGCGGCAGGCTATCTTCGACTATTTCGCGCGGCGCGGCGGAAAGAGCAGCACCAGGCGCCTCCACCCGCCAGATGATGCCCGCCGTGTCGTCGCTGACCAGCAGCGCGCCCGTTGCGTCCCAGGCGAGCCAGGTCGGCCTGCCACGTGTGCTGCCATTGTCTTCGGCGAGGAAACCGGACAGCACCGTGATCGCTTTGTCCTTTGGATTGCCGCGCGCGTCGAAAGGTACGAAAATGACGTCATAGCCTGCCGGCGGTCTGCGATTCCATGACCCGTGTCGTGCTACGAAAGCGCCGTTGGCAAAGCCCTCGCCCATGCGATTGCCGCCGGTCGAGAACAGCAGGCCTAACGCGGACGTATGCGCGCCAAGTGCGAATTCCGGCTTGCGGACATATTCGCCGAGATAGATCGGCATCGGATTGTCGACACGTAGATCGTACTTGTTTTTCCAGTAGATCCAGGGCCAGCCATAATGGACGCCCAGCGGCACATTGGTGAGATAATCCGGCACAAGATCGGGGCTGAGCATGTCGCGCTCTTGTACCGTCGCCCACATTTCGCCGGTCGACGGGTTCCAGGCCATGCCGTTGGGATTGCGCATGCCCCCGGCAAATTGCCGATTTTCTTTGTTTGCCAGATCGATTTCCCAGATGGCCGCGCGCCCGGCCTCCTCTTCGGAGCCGTTCTCGGCAATGTTGGAAGCCGAACCGACCGCGACATAGAGGTGCTCGCCGTCCTTGCTCAGAAGCAGGTTGCGCATCCAGTGATGGCCGCCGGGCGGCAGGTCCATAAGTTTTTCTGGTTTGCCTTCCAGCTTCGTTGCTCCGGGCGCGAAATCGAAGGCCAGCACCGCGTCATGATTGGCTACGTAGAGTTTGCCGTTCCCCACAGCCATGCCCGAGGGCGTTGCAAGGTCTTGCTCGCGCAGGACAAAACGCAGTTCGGCCTTCCCATCCTTGTCGGCATCGCGCAGCAGCAAGATCCGGTTGGGCGATGGTCCGCCCGCGCCGACAATCCCCATGAAGAACTTCATGACCGCCCCGGTAATGCCGCCGCCCTCAGGAGCCGGAGGACGGTTGGTTTCGGCGACAAGCACATCGCCATTGGGCAGCGTGAGCATGGTACGCGGATGATCAAGCTTGTCGGCGAAGCGAGAGACCTTCAAGCCCTTGTATGGTTTAGGTTTTTCATCTTCCTTCCAGCCTTTCGGCTCGGGCAGGGCGAAACTGGGGATGGTCTGCTCATCGGGTTCGACGAGAGCCGGATCGGTTCCCATCGAATCCTCGATCTGTCGGTCGGAAATGCTCGTGAACCACGAATAGGCGACATAGACCGCGACGATCGCCAGCAAAACGCCCAGAACGACCAGCAGTTTGCGCAGGAAAGACTTCATTGGGGCGGAATAGGTCGGCGTGGCGCTTGCGGCAAGCCACTGCGTGTTTCAGGATGCCGGCATGTTCGATTTCGCATCCGAACCCGGCGCAGCAGGGCCTGAACTTTATGACTCCCTCGTTGCAGCCGCCAAGGCCCTCGTCGAGGGAGAAGACGATGCGATTGCCAATATGGCCAATCTCGCCGCACTGATCTGGCAATTCGTACCCGAGCTGAACTGGGCGGGCTTCTATCGCTTGATGGACGGCGAGCTCGTGCTCGGGCCATTCATCGGCAAGCCAGCCTGCCTGCGCATCGCGTTGGGTAACGGGGTGTGCGGAACGGCTGCCGCGTCAGGGCTCACACAATGCGTCTCCGACGTGCACGCGTTTCCCGGCCATATCGCCTGTGATGCCGCTAGCCGTTCGGAACTGGTCGTTCCGGTAATCCGGGATGGGGCAGTGATCGCGGTAGTCGATCTCGACAGCCCGAGGATCGATCGCTTCGATGCGACCGATGCTCTAGGCATCGAAACCCTGGCCAAAGCCATCGCGCCATCGATCTGACTACGCAGAACTGCGCCGAAACGCGACATTGGCCCGCTGGGCCTTGGCAAAGCCGGCAACTCGCCCGCATGATGTGGTAAAGATTGACTTAAAACCGGGAGATTCGCCCGGATTGTACGAAGGGGACTGCATCATGGGGCTTCGCCGCCTGTTCAAGAATGCCGCTGCCGGATCGGTATTTGCCTTTGCCCTGCTGGCGACGCCCGCCATGGCGCACGAAGGTCCTCCCCCGCCAATGCCCCAGTACGGCGCCACAATGCCGCATCAGCCGCACTTCACCCCTCCGCCGGCCTTTCGCGAGAGTTGGATCGCCGAGCGCGAGGACCGCTTGGCAGACGGCTATCATCATCGCCGGAAGCGCGACGTCCGCGCGTTCGGTGAGCGATGCGCCCGTTATTTTGACGGCTACTACGGGTATTATCGCTCGTATCAGCCGGGTCCAGGCTATGCTCATGCATATCCCGGGGCGGCCATGGGCTATGGCGCGTGCTGCCAACAGCCAATCATGATGATGCCGGCACCTCGTATGCAGCGCCGCGAGCCCGAATGCACCGAGACAGTCGAATACGAATACGTCGACGTACCCGTTCGCCGTGCACCGCCGCCGAAGCGCACCAAGCGGGTCAAGGTCGTTCCGGACAAGCGCGTAAAGGCAAAGTGATCTATTAAAGCTCTGAAATTGCAGAGGATTGCAATTTTCTAGATCGATCCGCCGGTCAGCCGTTGGCAGATCAGGTCAAGCTGATCGAGCGTCGCATAGCGCACGGTGACAGCACCCGATCGCGGGTCTGCATCAGCACTGATCTTCACCGGAAGCCCGAGGATTTCCTCAAGGTGCCGCTGCACGGCGACGATATCGGCATCGTCGGCCGAATCACGACGGGGAGCTGGTTTCGGCGAAGCCTTTGCACCACCCAATCCTGCTCGCGCGAGCTTCTCCACCTCGCGGACTGAAAGCTTCTTGGCGATTGCCATTGCGGCAAGTGCGGCAGCATCGTCATGACCGATCAGGGCGCGGGCGTGGCCCATCGACAGGTCGCCGCGCTCGACCATCGATATCACCTCGTCGGGTAGCGACAGCAGCCGCATCAGGTTGGTGACGTGGCTGCGGCTCTTGTCTACCAGCTCCGCGACTTCAGCCTGGGTCATGCCCTCTTCTTCGGTGAGTCCCTGATAGGCGCGCGCTTCCTCGATGGGATTGAGATCCTCGCGCTGCAGGTTTTCGATCAGGGCAATCGCCTTGACTTCACGTTCGGGTAGGTCGCGGACAATCGCCGGAATCTCGTGCAACCGCGCTTTCTGGGCAGCTCGCCAGCGCCTCTCACCGGCGATAAGCTGGTAACGATTTGCCGCCAGAGGGCGCAGGACCACCGGCTGGATGACCCCGCGCTGCGCAATCGACGCGGCGAGCTCGCCAAGCGCAGCTTCGTTGAAGTGACGGCGCGGCTGGTCGGGATTGGCCTCGATCGCGGCGACGGCGATCATAGCAAGACCGGAGCCAGCCGAGCCAGCCGTCTGTTCGCCTTGTGCCGAGGCCAAACTCGCAACTAATGGCTCTTCGCGGCGTGCTTCACCGAGCAGGGCCCCTAGCCCCCGGCCCAGCCCCTTGGGGCGGGACTTTGCCGATCCACCCGATCCTGACGGATTGTTGCGATCTTCGCTCATGCCGCTTCAAGCTTGGCAGGAAGGCGCCCAATGAGCTCTCGCGCCAGGGCTATATACGATCGACTGCCGACGCAGTTATGGTCATAGATAAGGGCTGGCAGGCCATGGCTGGGCGCCTCGGAAAGCCTGACGTTGCGCGGAATGACTGCTTCAAACACCAGCGAGCCCAGGCATGAGCGCACATCGTCTGCTACCTGATCGGTTAGCCGGTTCCTGCGGTCGAACATGGTCAGTACCACGCCGATGATCTCCAGCCGGGGATTGAAGCCTTGCTGCACACGCTCGACTGTCTGCAGAAGCTGGCTGAGGCCTTCGAGCGCAAAGAATTCGCATTGCAAGGGCACGAGCAGGCTATCGGCCGCAGCGAGCGCATTGAGCGTCAGCAGGCCAAGCGAAGGCGGGCAGTCAATAACGCACATGTCATAGGGCAGGTCTTCGGGCAGCGCCGAAGACAAGCGAAACGCCCGGTCTTCTACGCCCACCAGCTCGACTTCGGCACCAGAGAGATCGACCGTGGCGGGTACAATCTCGAGGCCGGGAATAGCCGTCTTTTGCGCGCATTGCGCCACCGGTAACTCGTCGATCAGCACGTCATAAGAGGAATGTGCGCGTTCGGCGGCGGAAATCCCAACACCGGTCGAGGCATTGCCCTGCGGATCGAGATCGACCAGCAGCGTGCGCCAGCCGGTCGCTGCCAGGGCTGTCGCCAGATTGATGGCGGTTGTCGTTTTCCCGACCCCGCCCTTCTGATTGGCTACGGCGATGCGTATCACGACTTCCTGGCCTTCCTGCTGGTCAATGTTCCGACGATGATTCCCGCGTTCGGGTCGGTGAGCGACTGTTCCACGTGAAACATGTGCTTCCAACCGCTGAGCCTGTCGAGTTCATGCTTCGCCGACATGCCTTTGGGCAACAGCCATGTCGTTCCAATTGTGGAGAACCGCGCGGATAAGTCCAGCAACTTGTCGAGAGGAGCGAATGCGCGCGCGGATATGACCGCTGCCTTACGTTCGGGTGTCATTTCGAGACGCTTTCCGATCACTTCGCATTCTCCGAGACCCAACGTCGCGCGCGCACGGTCGAGCCATTCGATGCGGCGGGCGCGCGATTCGACCAGCCAGACCGCGTGCTCTGGCAAGAGGATAGCAATGACAAGGCCGGGAAATCCTGCCCCCGTCCCCAGATCGAGCCAAGGTCCGACTGTTCCACGTGGAACATGGAGCAAAAGCTGCGCGCTATCGACAATGTGCCGACGCCAGACCTCGGCCAATGTTCCACGTGAAACAAGGTTTTGCCGCTCGTTCTCCTCGCGCAGCAAGGCGGCAAGGGTTTCGAGCCGCTCCCCGGCCAGTTTGTCAAATTGCGGCAGCTTCTCAAGCCAGCGACGCGCCCCGCTCTCGTCCGTGATCATGCAGCCAAGCGCCGGGCATGAACCAGCAAGGTGGCGAGAGCAGCTGGCGTAATACCGGGTATCCGACCCGCAGCGGCGAGTGTGGCGGGGCGCGCGGCATTTAGGCGTTCTACCATTTCGCGCGAAAGGCCAGCAATCTGCCCGTAAGGAAAGTCATCGCCCAGGGTCAGGCCCTCGCTTGCTCGCAAGTCGCGTAGTTCGGCGTCCTGTCGGGCGAGATAAGGCGCATAGGCGGCGTCCTCGGCGATTTCTGCAAGCAGATCGGCATTGAGATCCGATGCGTCATCGATCCAGTTGTAAAGCGTATCCGCGCTCACGCCATCGAACCGCAACCATTCGCGTAAGGACAGCTTGCCAAGGTCGGCGCGCACCGCAATGCCCGCTTCGCGCATTTCGCTGGCGCTGACGACACGGTCGAAGGTTTGCTCCAGGACGCCACGTTGGCCGTCCCGCCGGTGCAGCCACTCGCGCCTCACTGAGCCCAGGCAGCCCGCTGCGTCGGCAAGGCCCGAAAGCCGCGAGGCCGCATTGTTCGCGCGCAGACGCAGCCGATACTCGGCGCGGGCGGTCAACATGCGATAGGGCTCGCTGACGCCATGAAGCGTCAGATCGTCCACCATTACCGCCATATAGCTGTTCGCTCGATCGAGCGGGGCCGGTTCACGCTCGAGAACGGCAGCTGCCGCGTGCATCCCTGCCAGCAAGCCCTGCGCCGCCGCTTCCTCGTATCCGGTCGTCCCATTGATCTGCCCAGCACAATGGAGGCCCGGAATTTGGCGCATTTCCAGGCTCGGTCGCAGTGCGCGCGGATCGATGTGGTCGTATTCCACGGCATATCCGGGAACTTCCATCACAACCTGCTCGAGCCCCTCCATAGTCCGCAGCATGTCGAGCTGGACTTCGGTCGGCAGCGAGGTGCTGATGCCGTTGGGATAGACCAGATGGGTTGCCAGTCCCTCGGGTTCGAGGAAAACCTGATGCCCGTCGCGATCGGCAAAGCGGTGAATCTTGTCCTCGATTGAGGGGCAATAGCGAGGCCCAGACGCCTCGATGGCCCCGGTAAACATTGGCGAGCGGTGGAGATTGGCGCGGATAATCTCGTGGCTACGCGCATTGGTGCGCGTAATCGCGCAGAACACCTGCGGGTTCGCCCTGCCCTGCGACAGCGGAGACATTGTCCAGTGCTCGACATCGCTCGGCTGTTCGAACAGCCTTGCCCAATCGATGCTGCGCCCGTCGAGCCGGGGCGGAGTCCCGGTCTTGAGCCGTGCCATCGGTAGATCGGCTTCGCGCATTTGCACTGCCAACCGCTGCGCCGAAGACTCACCTATGCGTCCACCGTCGATCCGCTCCTCGCCGCGAAACAATGTCCCGCCAAGGAACGTACCGGTGCACAGCACGACCGCCCTCGCCTCTAGGCTGGACCCGTCGGCCATTTCGATACCGGTCACACGCCCACCAGATAGGCAAAGCGCGCTCGCTTCGCCTGCAATCAGGGTGAGATCGCCCTGCTCTTTCAACAAGCGCTGGATTGCGACCTTGAACAATACGCGATCGGCCTGCACCCGCGGCCCCCAGACAGCACTGCCCTTCGACCGGTTAAGCATGCGATAATGGATCGCTGCCGCATCGGCGGCGCGCGCGATCAGGCCGTCGAAAGCATCGACTTCTCGCACCAGATGGCCCTTGCCCAGTCCCCCGATCGCTGGATTGCAACTCATCGCACCGATAGCCTCGAGATCGAAGCTCACCAGCCCGACACGAGCGCCCATTCGCGCGGCAACCGCCGCCGCCTCGCAGCCGGCATGGCCACCGCCGATCACGATGATATCGAACGCGTTCATGCGCGGAGCCTCTAGCGGAAATCGTCGAGCCGTTCCACGTGGAACATCACTTCCCGATACAAAACCGGCCGAAAAGAGCGTCGAGCATATCTTCGGTCGTAGTCCGACCAAGCAAGGCATCGAAGGCGACGCGGGCAGATCGCAAGCCTTCGGCCACGAGCAGCGGGTCGCGTTGCGATGCCACATCGACAAGCGCGCCCGAAGCTATCTCCAACAACCGTCCTTGCCTTTCGTTGAGCGCAATCTCACCGGGATTCGGCATAGCCCGCCGCGCGGTCTCGGCGAGGTCGGCGAGCATCTCCGGCACACCCTCACCCGTTACCGCCGAAACCACATGGCGCGGCTCATCTTTGCGCTCACGCTCGGGCAGGTCACTGCGAGTCTCCAGCTCCCAGGATCCTGCCGGCCCCTCGCCCTCCGGACCCAGCCACAGGACGAGATCGGCATTGTCGAAGGCGTTGCGGGCGCGACCAATACCCTCAAGCTCAATGGGATCGGCCGTCTCCTCGCGCACCCCGGCCGTATCGACAAACTGAAACGGCACACCGTCAATCGCCACGCTGCGTATCAGGACATCGCGCGTGGTTCCGGCCAACGGCGAAACAATCGCCGCGTCACTCTCAAGTACCACATTGAATATACTACTTTTACCAGAGTTCGGCGGACCACCGAGCACAACCTTGAAACCTTCACGAAGCACTTGCGCGCGCGGACGTTTGAGCCAGCCCGAAATTTCTGTCGCAAGATGCGATGTCCTTTCCGAAAAGTCCGCTGGAAGCGCCGCGACATCGTCCTCGTCGGAAAAATCGAGAACTGCCTCCACTGACGCCGAAAGAGCCAAAAGCTGCGCTCGCCAACTTTCCACTTCGCGCGACAACGCCCCACCCGCCAGCGCCAGAGCAGATTTGCGCTGCAGTTCCGTTTCGGCTTCGAGCAGATCGGCGAGGCCCTCCGCTTCCGCCAGATCGATGCGACCGTTGGCAAAAGCGCGCCGGGTGAACTCTCCAGGAGTTGCGCGGCGCAACTTCTCTATCCCGCCAAGCGCGTGCTCCACAGCAGCGATAACCGCGCGACCGCCATGCAAGTGCAACTCGGCCAGATCCTCACCGGTTGAACTCGCCGGTCCCGGAAACCACAGCACGAGCGCGCGGTCGAGCAGTTCGCCTTCTGCAGTTCGCAAGCCGCGCAGGACGGCCCGGCGCGGCTCTGGCTTTCGGCCCGCGAGCTGGACGAGCGCCTCTCCGGCCGCATCGCCACTGATGCGTATCACACCGATCGCGGCAGGCGGCCCACCGCTCGACAAGGCAAAAATCGTGTCAGGCACCGGACAAAACCTGAGCTTGCGGCTCGTTCAGTCCTTTTTCTTCGTTCCCGCGCCGCCCATACCGCTCATCGCCGCACCGCTCTCCATCATCTGCTGGAACAACTTGAGGCCGAACTGGCCCATCGGTGCGATCGATTTGGCCATCTCCTGCATCTGTTCGAAGCTGCCAACGCCCTGCATCGCCTTGGTCATGGCATCGACATAGACTTCATTGACCTTGGTGACGTCGGGAAGGCCCAGGAACCGCCGCGCCTCCTCGGGCGTGCAATCGACCGAAACGTTGATGTTCACGCCATTCTCCGCGTAGTCTGTATGCATTTCAGGCTGACACACAGACAAGGCAAAGTCCATCCACTCGGCGAGGGAATGAGCGACTTTGCAACGATTGCCGCAAAGCAATCCTGCATCTAAGCCAGCCGATGACAAATCACTGGAGAGCAAGATGTCCACCAACACCGAAATACCCACACTGGACGGCGAAGGAACGATCCCGGCCTATGTTGCACGCCCAGCCGGCACCCCAAAGGCCGCCATTATCGTCTACCAGGAAATTTTTGGCGTGAATCCCGGCATCCGCAAAAAGGCCGACGATTGGGCAGCACTCGGCTATCTGGCGGTGGCACCCGACGCCTTCTGGCGACAAGAGCCCGGTGTCGAGCTAGATGCCGAGGTTCCCGAGCAACTGCAAAGCGCCTTCGGATACATGCAAGCCCATGATTTCCTTGCAGGAATTCAGGATGTTGAGGCAGTGATCCACTGGATTCGCCGCGAACAACATATTGAAAAGGTGGGATTTGTCGGCTTCTGCATGGGTGGCAAGGTCGCCTATGAAACTGCGGCGCGTACCGATATCGACGCGTCGGTCGGCTACTACGGCGTTATGATCGACCAGATGCTCAACGAGAAGCACGCGATCGCCAATCCGCTCATGCTACATATCCCCACTGCGGACGGCTTCGTCGGCCCGGAGGCGCAAAAGGCCATGCACGACGGCCTCGACGATCATCCCAGGGTCACGCTTCACGATTACGAAGGACTCGACCACGGCTTCGCCGCTGAATTCGGATCGCGCCGCGATGAGGCGGCGGCAAAGCTCGCTGACGAGCGAACGCGCGACTTCTTCGCCGCAAACCTCGCCTGAGAGCGCACGTGCTGAACTTGCCGCGCCTCCTGCTGCCGATCGTCCTCAGTGCGGCATCAATTGCCTGCGCAATCTACTGGCCGATGATCTGGGCGATAGCTATCCTGGCTCCGCTCGCGGCCATCGCCATTTACGACTACTTCCAGAAGCGTCACGCCCTGAGGCGCAACTATCCGCTGGTTGCACGGGTGCGATGGCTGTTCGAAGACCTGCGTCCGTTCCTGCGCGGCTACATCGTCGAAAGCGATACGGAAGGCAGACCCTTCAGCATCGACCAGCGCAGCCTCGTCTATGCCCGCGCCAAGGGCGACAACGATGCCCATCCCATGGGTACCGAACTGAACGTCTATTCCCAGGAATATGAATGGCTTAGCCACTCCATCATGCCGGTCGAGGACGCTCCGCAATCATGGCACCTCCGGATCGGCGGGCCGGATTGCAAGAAGCCTTACGATTCGGCACTGCTCAACATCTCGGCCATGAGTTTCGGCTCGCTTTCCGCGCGCGCGGTCGAAGCGCTCAACAAAGGCGCGGCAATCGGTGGTTTTGCCCACGATACCGGTGAGGGCGGCATCAGCCGCTATCATCGGATCCATGGCGGTCACCTGATCTGGGAAATCGGATCGGGCTACTTCGGTTGCCGCATGCCTGACGGCAGGTTCGACCCCGGAAGATTCGCAGAAACCGCCGCAGACGATCAGGTCAAAATGATCGAAGTGAAACTCAGCCAGGGTGCCAAACCGGGCCATGGCGGCATGCTGCCCGGCCCCAAGGTGACCCCCGAAGTGGCGGAGGCCAGGGATATCGAGGCTTGGAAAGACTGTAATTCCCCTGCTGCCCATTCGGCCTTTTCAACGCCAGCCGGCATGATGGAATGGCTGGCCCAGTTGCGCGAGCTATCAGGCGGTAAGCCGGTCGGCTTCAAGCTGTGCGTCGGCATGCCGCACGAGATCATGGCACTGGTCAAGGCCATGATCGAAACCGGAATCACTCCCGATTTCATCGTTGTCGACGGGGCTGAGGGTGGAACCGGCGCCGCACCGCAGGAGTTGACCGACAATGTCGGCATGCCGATGCGCGAGGGCCTCATCTGCGTGCGCAACGCCTTGGTCGGCACAGACCTGAAGAACCGAGTGAGGATTGGCGCAGCGGGCAAGATCCACTCGGGCGCGGGCATGGCACGCGCCTTCGCGCTCGGTGCCGACTGGTGCAACGCGGCGCGCGCCTTCATGTTCTCGCTCGGCTGTATCCAGTCGATGAATTGTCACACAGGCGAATGCCCGACCGGGGTGGCGACCCAGGTGGAATGGCGGCAGGAAGGCCTGGTAGTGGAAGACAAGGCCACTCGCGTCGCGAGATTCCAGGCCGATACGCTGCATTCTCTACGCGAGATTGTTGTCGCCATGGGACTGGAAAACCCCTGGGCCATCTCACACCGCGACCTGTGGTTACGCACCGACTCGGTCAAGGCCGAGCAGATGACCCAGCTTTACCGGTTTCTCGAACCCGGACAGCTGCTCGCCGACCCGGACTCCACGCAGTATGCCCGCGCCTGGATGCAAGCGCGCACCGACACTTTCCGTAAGGCGACCCGGCTGTGAGCGACGCCAGTGTGCTAGGCTGGCGACTAATCGTGCGCGAGCTAGGCGGCCCCGAAGTCTTGGAGCGCGAAGACTTCGCGATCCCCGAACCCGGACCTGGCGAAGTGGTATTCCAGACCGAGGCCGTCGGTCTCAATTTCATCGACACCTATTTTCGCAAGGGGCTTTACCCCGCACCCCTGCCAATCGCGCTGGGTTCGGAAAGCGCAGGCACGGTGCTCGCGGTAGGGCCCGATGTCGACGCTATTTGCCCCGGAGACCGTGTGGGCGCGTACGGCGGCTCGGGTGCCTATGCAACGCACCGACTGTGCAACGTCCAGCAGCTTGTGAAGCTACCCGAGGATATCGACACGCGCACTGCAGCCGCAATCATGGTGAAGGGCTTTACTGCCTGCTATCTTGCCGAGGATATCGAACCGATCGAGGCAGGCCAGTGGGCACTCGTCCATTCTGCTGCGGGTGGCACCGGTTCGCTGCTGACTGCCTGGCTGCGCGACAAGGGTGTGAAGGTCGTCGCGCACGTGGGATCGCCAGAAAAGGCTCAGCTAGTTGAGGCCGAGCATGTGCTGACCTGCCCCTTTGCCGACCTATCAGCCCGAGTCCGCGAAGTGACCGGCGGCGAAGGTGTAGCCATCGTCTATGACGGCGTCGGCAAGGACAGCTGGGGCGCATCGCTCGCTTGCCTCAAGCGGCGAGGCATGATGGTCAGTTTCGGCAATGCTTCGGGCGCCGTGCCGCCGATCTCTCTCCTCGACCTCATGGCAGGAGGATCGCTGCGCGTGACGCGCCCAACCATGGCAGACTTTATCGCCACGCCCGAGATGCTGGCGCATACCGCCGAGCGGACTTTCGATCGGCTGCGACGCGGCGTGCTCGATGCCAACGTGCAGCAGGGGTTCCAACTCGCCGACGCCGCCGAGGCACATCGCGCACTCGAAGCGCGAAGAACCGTAGGCGCGACTCTGCTGATTCCCTGATTTTCAGCTCATCAGGGTCAGCGCCAGCGGCGCGACTTGGTGGAAGCCGTCCCTGATCATCTTGATCGCCACGTAAACGATCACGGCAAGGCCGATCCAGCCGATCCAGCGATAGCGATCGATGTATTTGGCGATAATGTTGGCCGCCACACCCATCAGCGCCACTGCAAAAATCAGGCCGACGATCAGAATGCCGGGATGCTCACGGGCTGCCCCTGCAACCGCGAGAACATTATCGAGGCTCATCGAGACGTCGGCAACCGCTACCGACCAGGCCGCGGCTGCAAAACTCTTGCCCGCTGGAAGCCCCGAATGCTCATCGCCCTCGATCTCTGGCGAGCCTGGTGATTCTCCAAGGCCGTGACCCTGGAGGTCGCGGTACATGCGAAACGCCACCCAAAGCAGGAGGAGGCCACCCGCCAGCACCAGCCCGACGATACCCAGTAGCCACGTCACCATCAGAGCGAAGACGATGCGCAGCACCAGGGCGGCGACGACACCGATGACGATAACCTTGCGCCGCTGATCGGGCGGCAAACCAGCCGCCAGCGCGCCGACAACGATCGCGTTATCGCCTGCCAGCACAAGGTCGATCAGCAATACCTGCAGGAAAGCCGCAAAGGCGGCAGGTTCGGTGATGTTGGAAAAATCGTGGACAATCGCTGCCCAAATATCGGCAGGGCCGCCCAGGGAGGGGACGGCAGCTGCAAGTATGGCAAAGATGTCCGACAAGTCTCTCGTCTCTTACTGATTCATCGTCGCAAAGAAGTCTTCGTTCGTCTTGGAATCCTTCATCTTGTCGAGCAGGAATTCCATCGCGTCGACCGTGCCCATCTGCATGAGGATGCGGCGCAGCACCCACATCTTGGAGAGCTGGTCCTTTTCGACCAGCAGCTCTTCCTTGCGCGTGCCGGATTTGCCGACATCGAGTGCGGGGAAGATGCGCTTGTCGGCCACCTTGCGGTCGAGCACGATCTCCGAATTGCCTGTGCCCTTGAATTCCTCGAAGATCACTTCGTCCATGCGGCTACCGGTATCGATCAGGGCCGTGGCTATGATCGACAGCGAGCCGCCTTCCTCAATGTTGCGCGCCGCGCCGAAGAAACGC
>CAZRVW010000056.1:0-13866 GCA_964603645.1 uncultured Novosphingobium sp.
TCGACGAATACGACGCGGGCCGCCCGGACGTGATGTTCGTGATTCAGCGCGTGCTCGAAACTGAGGGCAAGCTGACCCTGCTCGACCAGAACCGAATCATCCGGCCCAATCGCTATTTCCGCCTGTTAGCGACGGCAAACACGGTAGGCCTCGGCGATACGTCGGGGCTCTATCATGGGACACAGGCGATCAACCAGGGCCAGATGGACCGTTGGAACATTGTCGTCGGCCTCAATTACCTGCCTCAGGAAACCGAGAACCAGATCGTTGCCGCCAAGGCGCCGGGCATGGATGCCAAGCTGATCTCCGACATGGTCAAGGTTGCCGACTTGACCCGGCAGGGATTCATCAACGGCGACATCTCGACCGTGATGAGCCCGCGCACGGTCATTACCTGGGCGCAGAACGCCGATATCTTCAAGGACCCCGGCTTCGCCTTCCGGCTCTCGTTCCTCAACAAGTGCGACGAGACCGAGCGGATGCTGGTCGCCGAGTACTACCAGCGCGTGTTCGGCACCGAGCTGCCGGAAAGCGTGGTGACGACAGCCTGACCCGCACCCGGCGCTCATTCGCGGTTCAGGCGCGCACGTGCTAGATTGACGCGATGGACAGGCCTGCCGGTTCCGGTGTCACAGGAGAGGATCGCCCATCGCCGGGGCAGGCGAGCGTAGCCGCGCCCGGCGCCATTCCCGTTCCCGGTACAATCCCGCCACCCGAAGGCGAGATTCCCGAGAAACCTCGCCGCACCCGCTGGTGGTGGATTACGCGCGGCGTGGCTGCGATCCTGTTGCTATTTTTTCTGACGATCCTGTGGTTGCTGTTCACCGCGCCGTTGTCGAAATCGCTGGAACCGATTGCGCCGCCCGAGCTGACGCTACTTGCTTCGGACGGAACGCCGATTGCCCGCAACGGCGCGATCGTTGCCGCGCCCGTTGGGGCGGAGAAGCTGCCCGATCACGTCAAGAACGCCTTCATCGCCATCGAGGACCGACGCTTCTATTCGCACTGGGGTATCGATCCGCGCGGCATCGCGCGTGCCACGATAGCGAACCTGTTCTCAGGCAGTCGGCAGGGCGGCTCGACGATCACCCAGCAGCTTGCCAAGTTCACTTTCCTGACGCCCGAGCAGAGCCTGACGCGCAAGGCGCGCGAAGCCGTTATCGCATTCTGGCTCGAGGCCTGGTTGACCAAGGACGAAATCCTCGAACGCTACCTGTCTAACGCCTATTTCGGCGACAACACCTATGGCCTGCGCGCCGCATCGCTCCATTATTTTTACCGAAAGCCCGAGAACCTGACCAAGCCACAGGCGGCCATGCTGGCAGGCATGCTAAAGGGCCCGAGCCGCCACGCGCCGACACGCAACTACGAGCGTGCCAAGACGCGTATGCGCGTGGTGCTGGGGGCGATGGCGGAAGAAGGCTATCTCACGCCGGACGAAGCGCGGAAGCTCGCCGCTCCTGCCGTCGATGTGCGCAGGAAAAACACCCTGCCCACCGGGACCTATTTCGCAGACTGGGCTCTTCCCGAAGCGCGCAGCCTCACCGAGAGCGGCTATGCCAGCCAGAGTCTCAGGACCACGCTCGATGCACGGCTGCAACGCGCTGCGCAGGCTGCGATTGGTCGCGCACCGCTCGGCAAGGCTCAGATCGCGCTGGTGGCCATGCGTCCTAATGGCGAAGTCGTGGCCATGGTCGGCGGCAAGAATTACAAAGACTCGCCGTTCAACCGCGTGACACAAGCGCGGCGCCAGCCCGGTTCGACCTTCAAGCTGTTCGTTTATCTTGCTGCCATTCGTGAGGGCTGGGACCCGGACGACAAGTTACCCAACACGCCGATCATCCAGGGCAGCTATCGCCCGAAAAACGCCGGCGAGCGATATTCGCCGACGATCACGCTCGAAGACGCTTTCGCCCGCTCCAGCAATGTCGCTGCCGTGCGGCTGTTTGGCGAAGTGGGCGACAGCAAGGTGATCCGCACCGCGCGTGATCTCGGTGTTCGCTCGTCGCTCTCCGAGGGCGATCCCAGCCTCGCGCTCGGGACTTCGACGATGACGCTGATGGAGTTGACCGCCGCCTATGCTGGCCTCGCCGGGAACGATTTTCCGGTCACGCCAACTGCTTTTCCTGCCAAGGAGCAAGGCTGGTGGGAATGGCTCACCAGCGGCCAGACCAGCCTTTCGGGTGGCGAAAAGCGGGCGATGGAGCAGATGTTGCGCGCGGCGGTCAATCGTGGCACGGGCCGCGCGGCAATGCTGCGGCAGGCCAATTACGGCAAGACCGGCACGACACAGGATCACCGCGATGCATTGTTCGTCGGTTATGCGGGCGGACTGGTAGCGGGCGTGTGGATCGGCAATGACGACAACAGTCCCCTCAATGGCATTTCGGGTGGTGGCTTGCCCGCAAGGGTGTGGCGCGATTTCATGCGTGTGGCCATCGGCGAATCGGCGCTTCCATCCAGGCCTAAGCCGCGGAGCTCGCCCAATCCGGAAGGGCCGGTCGTGCCGCTCGACATTCCCGATCTAGGCGATTTGCCGATTGGCGATCTTCGGATCGGGGGTGAGGACGGCGAAGCGCGGATCGGCACCGACATCGGTGGGTTGCCGGTCGATGTACGCATCGGACGTGATGGGGTGCGCGTCGGATCGGATGCAATCAACGATGTTATCGAGCGAGCCGACAGTCCCGCGCGCGATCTCGAACGCCGCGCGCGCCGGATCGAGCAATCGGCACGGGAAGGCGCGGAGCGCTAGCCAGCAGGGAGAATTAGCGCCTTTTCGCCGGTCCTGCGCGCATTGATGACCAGCGCTGCATCTTTCTCCAGGACGCCTTCCATCGAGAGTCGCTGGCTGAAGTGGCTCGCGAAGGTGGTGTCGATCCCGGCGATCACCCGCTCGCTCATCGCCCGGCTCACTTCAGGGCCGACTTCCTGGAGATAAGGGAAGAGCAGCCACGCGCTCAGGTCCCATGAGAAGCCGATGCTGGGCGGCAACACGGTGGGCGACAGATCGAGCCGCCCGTAGATATGGACATGCTTGCGCTGAGCCGAGCCGTAGCGGCTGAATTCGGCATTGCGGGTCGCGGCGCGCTCCATCGCTGCCAGCAGGCGCCCGGCCATGTCGCCCCCGCCAATCGCGTCGAAACCGCAATAGGCACGCGTTTCCTCGATGGCGTCGATCAGGGCTGCGTCGAACCCGACCTCGCTCGAATCGAGAACTCTCGTGAAACCCTGGTCGGTAAGCAAGGCGACCTGCTCGGGCTTCCTGACCACGCTTACGCTCGGGATATTATCTTCCATGCAGATGCGGTTGAGCATCTGGCCAAGATTGGAAGCGGCCGCCGTATGAACCAGCGCCTCGTAGCCCTGGCGCTGCATCGTTCCGGTAAAGCCGAGCGCGGTCATGGGATTGACGAAGCTGGCGCTGGAATTCTCGATGCTGGCACTGTCGGGAATGGCGATACAGGCAGCAAGCGGCACATTGACATGGCTGGCGTGAGTGCCCGCGCCGGGCCAGCAGGCGACGCGCTTACCCATCAGCGCCTTGGCCGCCGGATCGTCGCCCGTCGCGATGACGGTTCCTGCCCCTTCGATTCCGGTTACCGTCGGCACGCCGATTCGACCGGCTTGCGCTTTCATTGCCGCTTCAGGCACTGGCGCGACGATCCTGCCCGGCGAATAATCGCCATTGGCCAAATCCGCAGGGCCGTAAAGTCCGGCAATGTCGCTGGGATTGATCGGTGCGGCTTCGAGCGCGACCGTAACCTGCTTCGGGCCTGGATCGGCAACCGTTGCATCTCCCACTTCGATAGTGATCGTGGCATTGTCGTTCAGCGTCGAGACGATCTGGCGGGCAGGGGTGGGCATCTTTTCTCTCCTTCAATCCGGATATGTCGCGGCGACGAAATAGAGACCTTCGGGCGGTGCGTTAAGGCCAAGCGCCTGCCGGTCACGCGCCTCAAGCACTTCGGCGATGCGTACTTCGGGCCAGCGGCCCATGCCGACCAGCGCAAGGCAGCCGACCATCGAACGCACCTGATGATGCAGGAATGAGCGTGCGCCGGTTTCGATAACCACATGCTCGCTGCCAAGATCGTCGTCGAGCCGCCGCACGCTGATATGGTCGAGCGTCTTGATCGGGCTTTGCGCCTGACAGTGCGCTGAGCGGAAGGTGGTGAAATCGTGCTGACCGACCAACGCCTGCGCGGCGTGGTGCATGGCATCGGCGTCGAGGTTTTGCGGTACCTGCCAGGCGAGACCGTTCTCTACCGTCAGAGGAGCGCGGCGATTGACGATGCGGTAGAGATAGGAGCGTCCAGTGCAGGAGAATCGCGCGTGCCAATCGTCGGGGACCTCGCGGCAGTCTGTCACAGCGATGGGTTCGGGGCGCAAATGAGCATTCAGCGCCTCCATAAGGCGAAACGGCTCCATCTCCTTGGCGACATCTACATGGCTGGACATGGCAAGCGCATGGACACCGGCATCGGTGCGCCCGGCCGAATGCATGGTGACTGCTTCGCCGGTGATCGCACGGATCGCATCCTCAACCGACTGCTGCACCGAAGGCCCGTGCGCCTGCCGTTGCAGCCCCATGAACGGGCCGCCGTGGTATTCAAGGATGAGCTGGAAGCGGGTCAATTGAGCCGCGTTCCCGCCGGGATCGGCTTGCCGCGCAACAGGTCTGCGGTTTCCATTGCCGGTTTACCTGCGCGCTGCACCCGCAAAGGCCGGATTGCGCGATTACCGCATGCAATCGTCAGCTTGTCGTCGATCACTGTTCCCGCTGCGCCCGAACCATCGACTAATTCCGCCTCCAGCACCTTGTAGCGTTCATTATCGAGTGTGAACCATGCGCCGGGGGCGGGAGCCATAGCGCGGACCTGCCGCTCGACCTGCGCGGCTTCCAGTTCGAAATCGAGCTGGGCTTCTGCCTTTTCGATCTTCTTGGCATAGGTGACGCCATCGTCAGGCTGCGGAACCGGCGGGAAGGCGGACAAGTCCGCCAGAACCTGGACGATCAGCCGTGCACCGATGCCCGATAATTCGTCGGTCAATTCACCCGCCGTCTTGCCCGCGATCGGTGTCGCTTCGCTGGTCAATATTGCCCCGGTATCGAGCCCGGCATCCATCTGCATTACGGTGATGCCGGTTTGCTCGTCCCCGGCCAGTATCGCCCGCTGAATCGGCGCTGCGCCGCGCCAGCGAGGCAGCAGAGAGGCATGCAGGTTTATGCAGCCGAGTCTCGGCGCATCGAGAATCGCTTGCGGTAGTATCAGACCATAGGCCGCGACTATCCCCACGTCTGCACCCAAAGCCGCGAATTGCGCCTGTTCGTCCGCGCCCTTCAGCGAGGCGGGATGGCGCACTTCCGAACCCAGGGCCTTTGCCGCCCTGTGTGCCGGCGTTGGCGTCAGCTCCTTGCCGCGCCGCCCGCCGGGCCTTGGCGGCTGAGTATAAACCTCCACGATCTCGTGACCCGCGTCGCACAGCGCCCTGAGCGCAGGCACGGCAAAGTCCGGCGTTCCCATGAAGATGATGCGCATAAGCGGGCCATTGGCCTTTCGTGGACGGGCCTCAGCCCCTATCTGCCGCTGCATGGCATCGCAAGAGATCGAGACGCTGACCTCGGCGCTGTCCCGCCTGCCGGGGCTTGGGCCGCGCTCGGCGCGGCGCGCCGTGTTGTGGCTGATCAAGCGCCGCGACGGAGCGCTGCCGCAATTGCTCGATGCGCTGGGCGCGGTTCAGGAACGGCTCGTCGAATGTGCGACCTGCGGCAATGTCGATACCACCGATCCGTGCGGCATCTGCTCCGATCCACGACGCGACCAGCGGGCGCTGTGCGTTGTCGAGGATGTCGCCGATCTCTGGGCGCTCGACCGGTCGCGGCTGTTCACCGGGCGCTACCATGTGTTGGGCGGGCGGCTTTCCGCGCTCGACGGCGTGCGGCCGGAGGATCTCACGATTGCGCCGCTCCTGGCGCGGGTAGAGGCGGGCGGAATTGACGAAGTGGTCCTAGCGATGAATGCCACGCTTGAGGGGCAGACCACCGCGCATTATATTTCCGAGCGGCTTGAGGGCTTTCCGGTGCGGGTCACCCAACTTGCCCATGGCCTGCCGGTCGGTGGCGAGCTCGACTATCTCGACGAAGGGACGCTGGCACAGGCCTTAAGGGCGAGGCGTCCGGTAGGCTGAGCTGCTTGCGCGTCGCCGCACCGCACACTATCTCCCGTCCATGGCTATCCGCGAAATCCTCGAAGTCCCCGATCCGCGCCTCAAGGAGGTGTCCACGCCCGTCGAGACGTTCGACGACGAGCTGAAGACGCTCATCGCCGACATGTTCGAGACGATGTACGAAGCGCCCGGAATCGGCCTTGCCGCGATCCAAGTCGGGGTGCCGTTGCGCGCGCTGGTCATCGACCTGCAGCCAGAGGACCCGGACGCCGAGCCGGAGCTGTGCGAAGCCCATGGCGGGCACGCGCATTATCACCAGCCACGCAAGCGTGAGCCCAAGGTTTTCATCAACCCGGAAATTCTCGATCCGTCGGACGACCTCAACACCTATTCGGAAGGGTGCCTTTCTGTCCCCGAGATCTACGCTGATGTCGATCGCCCAGCGCGCATCCGCGCACGCTGGCAGGATGTCGACGGCAAGCAACACGAGGAAGAGATCGACGGCATGCTCGCAACTGTGCTCCAGCATGAAATGGACCACCTGGAAGGGATCCTGTTCATCGATCACTTGTCGCGGCTCAAGCGTCAAATGGCGCTCAAGAAGCTTGAGAAGCTGCGCAAGGCGGCGTGATTTTGAGCTTCGGGGATAAACGGCAATTGTTGCTGGCGTTCCCCATCCGTTCCGGGTAGGCTCCAGCGATGGACGCGACCATCTTTGCCGTAATCTTATTGATCATCGGGCTGCTTGTCGGTGGCGGGCTGGGTTGGTTCGTCGGCTCACGCCCGACAGGCGAATTGCGCAATCGGGCCGAACGCACCGAAGGTGAGTTGAAGGAGCTTGAGGCCAAACACCTCAGGACCTTCGCCGACCTTGAAGCCTCACGGGAGCGCGCGGGATTTGCCGATCAACTCAAGGTGGAACGAGACGAGATTCGAGCACGCCACGACCTCGCTGCGTCGGAACTTGCGACCTTGAAAGCCGATGCTCAGCATTTCGAGGAGCAGAAGAAGCTGCTGGTCGAATCGCGTGAGGAGTTGTTGCGTGAATTCCAGAACACCGGTCATGCGGTGCTCTCGAAGGCGCAGGAAGCCTTTCTGGCGCGCGCTAAGGAAAGCTTCGGCAATGCCGAAAAATCGTCCGAAGAGAAGATCAAGGCCCTGCTCGCGCCTGTCGGCGAGCGGCTCAAGACTTACGAGGATCAGGTCACCAATCTCGAAAAACAGCGAGTCGATGCATTCGGACAATTGACGGGCCTCATCAATTCGATGCGCGAAGGACAGGAGGAGGTGCGGCGCGAGGCGCAGCGACTCGGCAATTCCTTGACCAATGCGCCCAAGGCGCGCGGACGCTGGGGCGAGCGGGCCCTGCAGAACCTGCTCGAACAATGCGGCCTCTCGCAGCACACCGATTTCATGCTCGAGCAATCGATGGAGACCGACGAAGGCCGCTTACGGCCCGATGCCATCGTCCGCATTCCCGGCGGCAAGATCCTCGTGATCGACGCCAAGGTATCGCTCAATGCCTATCAGCAGGCGTTCGAAGCGGAGAGCGAGGCGGACCGTGTCGTAGCGATGGGCGATCACGTGCGTTCGATGCGCAATCACGTGCAGACGCTCGGCGCCAAGAGCTATCAGAGCCAATTCGACGAGGCGCCCGACTATGTCGTGATGTTCGTTCCCGGCGAGCATTTCGTCGCCGCCGCGCTCGAGCACGATCCAGCTCTGTGGGATTTCGCTTTCGACAAACGGGTGCTACTCGCCACGCCGACCAATCTCGTCGCCATCGCGCGGACCGTGGCGCAGGTCTGGCGGCAGGACCAGATTGCAAGCGAGGCGATGGAGATCGGCAAGGCGGGAGCCGAACTCTACGATCGGCTTGCGGTCGCCGCGGAACATCTCAAGCGTGTCGGCGGCGGGCTGGAAACGGCGGTGAACAATTACAACAAGTTCGTTGGCAGCTTCGAGCGCAACGTGCTGTCCGCCGGTCGGCGTCTGCAGGACAAGGGCATCGAAATCGGCAAGCGCGAGATCGAAAATGTGCCGCAAATCGAGGCAAGCCCGCGCTACGATGGCAGCGACGACGCAGCCAATGAGGACGATACGCGCGACGCCGCCGAATAGGTTTGGACTGTCCCGTTAAGGATTCGCCCGCTAGAGCGCGACGATGATTCGACGCAGGATCCGGGCAAATTTGGACATGACCAAGAGTCGCACGCGGCGGCTGTTCTCCCTTTCGGGATTTGCGCCTGTCGCGCTGCTGCTCTCGCTGGCATGCACGCCGGCGCACGCGTCCTTCGCTGTCCCTCCCAACAAGCCAGGGCAATATGCGCCGCGCGACGAATGTTCTGCGCGGCCCGCAGGTTCGCAATTCCTCGCCAAGCTCAAGGACGCAGTTACGGCACGCGATGCCGTTTCGGTCGCCCTGTTGAGCGCGCCGGACATCAAGCTTGATTTGGGCGGCGGTGAGGGGCGTGACGAGCTCGTTCGGCGACTTCTGCCCGAAAGCGATCTTTGGTCGGAACTCGACAAGATTCTCGAGCTTGGCTGTGCTTGGGACGAGGACAACGAAGCGCTCGTCCTGCCCTGGTTCTTCAATCAGGACCTGAGCGATTCCGATCCCTATTCGACGACTGTCGCGCTGGGGAGTGCTGTGCCTCTGCATAAATCCTCGACTCCGGGCGCACCTGCCCACGCGCTGCTGGACTGGCAGCTCGTTGTCGTGTGCGAGACCGACGAAATCGGTTCGCCCCTGATTCCGGTTGCAGTGATCGACAGCGAGCTCGAAGGCTATATCGAACTGGAAAAGCTGCGCTCGCAGCTCGATTATCGCGTTCGGGCCGAGAACAGGGACGGTAGGTGGAAGATCACGGCATTCATTGCCGGTGATTGAGCGCGGCCAGGGCCTCGTAGGCCAGAACGGCACCGGCGACCGCGGCATTGAGGCTGTCGGCGCGGCCCAGCATCGGAATGGTGACTCGCAGGTCGCAGGCTTCTTCGCACTCGAGGGGAAGTCCCTGGGACTCATTTCCTACCAGCAGAAAGCACGGCGCACGATAGGGCGCACCCCGATAGTCTACGGCGTCGCGTAGCGAGGCGGCGACCAGTTGGCCGTCCCCGTTGCGCAGCCAGGCGATGAACTCGCTCCAGCTCGCGCGGCCAATTTGCTGCGTGAAAACGGCCCCCATGCTGGCGCGCACCGCTTCGACCGAGAAGGGATCTGCGCAGTCGTCGATCAGGATCAGCCCACCTGCACCGACGGCATCGCCGGTGCGGATCATGGTCCCGAGATTGCCGGGATCGCGCATCGCCTGTGCCACCAGCCAGATCGGCGCTGCCTGCCGGTCGATCCGGTCCAGCGACGTATCGAATTCGGCGAAGACTCCGGCTACCGCCTGCGGGTTGTCCTTGCCCGTGACCTTGACAAGTATCGCCTCGTCCATTTCGACGATCTCGCCTCCGGCCTGCGCCACCGCTTCCTCAAGCTCGTCGAGTAACGGATGCGAGTCGCGCCCGCTCGCCATGACCAGCATCTCCGGCAAGAGGCCTGACAACCTCGCGTCGGTAAGCAAGCGCAGTCCCTCGGCAAGGAACCGCTGCTCTCGCTTGCGATGCTTCTTGTCCCGCAACGAGCGGAGAAACTTAACGAGCGGGTTGGAAAAACCCGTGATCGAGCGACGTTCGACCAAGAAAGCCTCAGGGCTCGCCGAAGCCGCTACGCACCAGCTCGGCAAGCTCTTCCAGCGCAGTCTCGGCGCCGTCACCTTCGACACTGATCTTGATCTCGTCACCGCGTGCCGCGCCAAGCATCATCAGGCCGAGGATCGAACCGCCGGCCGCCTCAGCGCGGTCCTTGCTCACCTTGATGACAAGGTTTTCGAACTTTTCGGCGACAAGATTCACAAACGCAGCACTGGCTCTTGCGTGCAGTCCGCGCTCGTTGACGATCTTGACCGTTGCGCAATGCGCGGTCACGCGTCCTGTCCCAGATACTCCGACGCTACGGTGATATAGTTGCGTCCGGCGTCGCGTGCTGCCTTGGCCGCTTCGGCAACGCCCAGGCAGGTACGCGCCTTGGCAAGCCGAATCAGCATCGGCAGATT
The DNA here is from genome assembly GCA_964603645.1 of uncultured Novosphingobium sp. Lineage (GTDB taxonomy): Bacteria > Pseudomonadota > Alphaproteobacteria > Sphingomonadales > Sphingomonadaceae > Novosphingobium. Next base: position 10,272 of record CAZRVW010000056.1, read on the forward strand.
GATGCCGGCAATGACCTCGACTTCGCCAGCGCGCATGAGCGAAATCGCAAGGTTGGATGGAGTTCCGCCAAACAGGTCGGTCAGTACGATGGCGCCATGGCCCGTGTCGACAGCACCGATTGCCTTGGTAATCTCCTTGCGCCGCCGCTCCATGTCGTCGCTCGGCCCGATGCACACTGTCGCCACGTCATCTTGATAGCCGACCACGTGTTCCATCGCGTTGACGAATTCCTCGGCAAGTTTGCCGTGGGTAACCAGCACCAATCCAATCATGCGGGAAACACGCTCCGAAAAACCTGCGACATCGCCCCGGGAGCCATTTTCTTCTTCATCGTGCATGCCCACCTTCGAGCAGGTCGGCAGCCCGCGAGCCCAGGTTGCGATGCAGCAATGTGGGGGAAAATCCCGAGCTACGCAAGGCCGTCGCGACTTGCTCTGCCATAAAAACCGAGCGATGCTGTCCGCCGGTACAGCCGAATGCGACATGGACATAGGCCTTGCCCTGCGCGCGATAGCGCGGAAGCAGGAAATCGACGAGAGAGGTGATGCGCTCGAATGCCTCGGCGAATGCCGGATCGCGCCGGATGTAATCACCGACCGGCGCATCGAGGCCGGTCTGCTCCCGCAGGTCCGTCACCCAATGCGGGTTTGCAAGAAACCGCATGTCGAATACCAGATCGGCAACAGGTGGCATTCCTCGCGAAAACCCGAAGCTTGAAAGCGTGAGAACAAGATCCTGGCCCTCGTCCAGCACGAATTGCTCGCGGATCGATTGCTGCAACTCATTCGCCGAAAAATCAGTTGTGTCGACCAGAAGGTCGGCCCATCGCCGCAGCGGTTCAAGCAGCTCTCGCTCGGCGTTTATGCCGGTTGAGGCCGGCAGTTCGTTGGCGAGAGCGTGGCGGCGGCGAGTCTCGTTGTAGCGGCGTTCGAGTTCATTGCTGCTGCAATCAAGGAACAGGGTAGTAAGCTCGATATCGCTTCGATTGCTTATTGTTTTGACCTGTTTGATGATCGCTTGCGGATCGAAGCCGCGCGTGCGGCAGTCGAAACCGATTGCGAGCGGCGCAGGCAGGGTATCGGTTTTGGGTGCATCGATCAGGCGGCCAAGCAAGCGGATTGGGAAGTTGTCGATCGTTTCCCAAACAAGGTCTTCCAGGACCTTGAGCGCAGTCGTCTTGCCAGCGCCGAGCATCCCGGTGACGAGCAGCAGGCGCTGCTTTCGGTCCTCCGCAGGTTGGGTTTGCGACTCGTCAGTCATCGCGCCAAGACATGCGCCCGAGAGTTTGCAAAGGAAAGGGGCACCCGCCCAGCGGTCCCGACATGGCACGCGGGATCAAGCCAGGCCATAGGTCGCAAGCGCAAGCTCCACCCTGATCGCCAGCACCGGGGAATCAGGCCAAAGCAAGATTTGCGGTAATGCAATCCCGAGCCTTTCTGTCGATATGGGCTGCTCGATGAACCGGGGCGCTTCCCTGTCCAGCCGTACGACCAATGCCGCCGGAGCCCCTTCGCTTACCGGCATTTCGACAATCCCCAGATTTCGCACCTCAAGCAGGCCCCGGGTTTCGGGATACGGCAAGACGAATAGCCGTCCGGCTTGCACCTCCAACATCGCGGAATCGTCTCCGATCAGTCGTGCGCCGCGATCGATTAGCGCGAGCGCCAGGCTCGACTTGCCGGTACCGGGTTCGCCCTCGATCAGCACGCCGCGACCGGAAATGTCGATGGCAGTGGCCTGGTGCGCGCGCATCATTCCTCGCTCCAGGCCGGTAGCGAAAGCACCAGCCGCGCGCCCGGCTCACCGTCTGTGCGCGCGGCGGCAGTCAGTGCGCCGGAATGTGCTTCGGCGATGGTCCGGGCAATGGCGAGACCAAGTCCGCTGTGCTTCCCAAACTCTTCGTCGGCAGGGCGATCGGAATGAAAACGGTCAAATATCCGCTCGCGGGAGGCGTCGGGGATGCCCGGTCCATGGTCGGACACGGCCACTTCGACCGTTTCGGCATTATCGGTGATCACAATTACAATTCCGGCACCGGGTGGCGAGAATGACACCGCATTGTCGAGCAGGTTGTGGAAGACGCGCTCCAGCCGCGATGGGTCGCCCGCCACGAAGACACTGGGGACGCTCGATTCGATCACCACGCCTCCCGATCCGTTCACCTTGCGATTGTCCCGCTCAGAGACGAGCGCGCGCACGAGATTAGCGATGTCGACTCGCTCAAAGTCCGTACGATTCAACTCCGCGTCGATTCGGCTGGCTTCCGCGATCTCGGTAACCAGGCGGTCGACGCGGCGCACGTCCTGTCGCGCTACGTCGAAAAGTTGGGTTTGCAGGTCCGGATCCTCGACTCGGGGGAGCGTTTCAATGGCGCTCCGCAATGAGGTCAGCGGATTTTTCAGCTCGTGCGACACGTCCGCGGCAAAGCTCTCAACCGCATCGATGCGCTGGCGCAATGCGGCTGACATGTCTGAGATGGCGCGTGCCAGCAGCCCGATCTCGTCGCGCCGGTCGGGCAGGCGGGGCACCACGACTTCGCGCTCGCGCCCCGAACGCACCAATACCGCGGCACGGACAAGGGTGCGCAAGGGCTGTACGATGGTGCGGGCGAGAAACAGCGACAACAGTATCGAAATTATCAGGGCGGCGCCGACGACGATGGCGAGAGTTTGGCGCGCGTCACGCACGTTCTGGGTGATGTCGCGGGCATTGCGCGTCGTCATCAGCACCGCGCCCTTTTCTCCAATCGGGGTCGCCGCATTGATAACCGGGGTGCGATCTGGCGCGCGGCGCTGAAATATGACCGTGGCCTCTTTCGCCGCGGCGTCGCCGATCTCGGGCCAGTGACCGGCGCCGGTTTCTTCGGGATCGACGTAATCGGGGATCGGTGGCGCTCCGAGCAGGAAGTCCATGCCCTGATCGAGCAAGCGTCCGCCGTACTGAAGCCAGGTCTCTTGTTTTGGATCGACAAAGCTGAAGCCCGGCTCTCCCAGTTCGAATGTGTCGACCAGTAGTTCTCCATCCGGGTCGTAGAGTCGTAATCGGAGGTTTTGGCCCGCTCCGATTCGCACAAGTCGCTCGCTGACCTCTTCGGGCCGGCTGCCAGCTAGCGCTTCGGCTGCGATCTGGGCTTCGGCCGTTGCCAGGATGAATCGCTCGGCCAGCAGTTCCTTACGATAGCTGTCGATGTAGAAAAGGCTCCCGGCCAGCAGGGCGAGGGCAATGATGTTGACTGCCAGGATACGGGCCGTCAGCGAGGTGCGCCACGGCCACTTGCCGCCAGAACCGATCCGTGAGGGGCGGCCTCTAGTCATCCGCGAAGGAATAGCCGGCGCCGTAGAGCGTATCTATCGCCGCGAAGTGGGGATCGACCGCCCGGAACTTGCGGCGCAGCCGCTTTATGTGGCTGTCGATCGTGCGATCATCGACGAAGACGTCTTCGCTATAGGCCGCATCCATCAGCTGGTTGCGGCTTTTCACAAGGCCGGGGCGCAGGGCTAGGGCTTCCAGGATCAGAAACTCGGTGACAGTGAGCGATACGGCAATCCCGCCCCAGGTGACTTCATGGCGTGCAGGGTCCATCTGGAGCCTTCC
>CAZRVW010000057.1:0-13613 GCA_964603645.1 uncultured Novosphingobium sp.
CGGCCCCACCAGATCGGTCTCCACCGATGAAGATACGCCACTCTCCATCACCATCAATGCCAGCGATCCCGATGGCGACTCGCTTGGTTTTGCGGTGACCCTCACTACGGACCACGGGACCGCGGCTGTTACCGACAATGCCAACGGTATCGTCACCTATACTCCAAACAAGGATTACAACGACCCGGACGAACTTGTCGTTACTATGAGCGATGGCAACAAGGGCCATGCGATAACCCAGACGATCGCCATCACGGTCAACCCCGTCAACGATCCGCCCAAGTTCCAGCACGAAACCGAGCACAAATTCATCACGCAGGGCCAGACCGTGTCACAATCGCTGGCCTCGACGGCCTCGGACGTGGACGGCGACATGCTTTCGTTCGCCAAGGCATCGGAACCCGATCACGGAACGGCGGAAGTCAAGTCGGACGGCTCGCTGAAGTACACGCCGGACCTCGATTTTATCGGCACGGACGATTTTGAGGTCACCGTCAGCGACAACAAGGGCGGCACCGACACGCTCAAGTGCTTCGTTACGGTCAATCCTATTCCGGTTCCGCCAGTGGGTACGCCCATATCGGAAATCGCGGTCGACGAGGATTCCTTTGTCCGGTTCGACACGACGATCATGAATCCCAACGGCCCCGCGGTCCTCGACTACATGATTGTCAAACACCCCGCGAACGGAACGCTTGTGCCTCTGTCGCTCGACAGCGACCGCGGCACGCCGCTCGGCGATTTCAGGTACATTCCCAATCCCGACTACAACGGGACGGACAGCTTCCAGATCAGCGGAACCGTAGAATACGGTTCGTTCACCGAGACCGTCAACGTCACCATCCGGCCGGTCAACGATGCCCCGACCGCGCCCGCGGAAACGGCGCTGACAACGCCGGAGGATAAGGCGGTGAATGTGCCGCTGACCGTGAGCGACGTCGATTTCGACGCCAGCCTCAACAACCCGGTCACGGATCGCATCTCGCCGGTGGTGCTGGCTGCCGACATGCCAGCAAACGGCACGATGTCGGTCGATGGCAACCGGCTGATCTACACGCCCAACGAAGGCTTCACGGGCGAGGACATGTTCACGGTCACCTATACCGACCGCGCCGGCGCCAGCGCCAGCGCCAAGACCACGTTCAACGTAACCGTCACCAATGACCCCGGCGAGCCGATCGACCGCGCTCCGACCGGCACCAATCCCATAGAGGTAGTGACGGCGGAAGATACCGCTCTGAATGGCTCATCCGATATCACCGATCCAGACAACGATCCGGTCACCTTCACGGTCAATCAGACTGCTACGGCGGGAGCGGTCACGATAAATCAGAACACCGGCGATTACACTTATACGCCGCCCATGGATTTCAACGGGGCCGACAGCTTCACAATTACTGGCTCCGCCGCCGGTAAGAGCTTTACGCAATCCATCATGATCGACGTCACGCCGGTCAACGACGATCCCACGGTCAATCCGACTTCGACACGGTCGATCGAGACCCCGAAAAACACGCCGAAGGTCTTTGTCATCGACGGCAACGACATCGATGGCGACATGATCACGGTTTTTAACGCGGGTCCGGCCAACGGCACGCTCTCGGACAATGGCGATACGGATCCAACCACCTTCCTGTATACTCCGAATCCGGGATTCACCGGCCAAGACGATTTCGATATCACGTTCGACGATGGCAATGACGGAATTGTCACCTACACGGTGGACGTGACAGTCACCGAAGACACCGGCGCCGAAGAAGTCTCGATCAACGGCATCCTTCCAAGCGAACCGAACGGTTTATTCGACGCAGGAACCGACGATTTCATTTTCAATCTGGATGCCACAATGCCGGCGCACATCATCATCGAGAATCTGGAAACCGGCGACGTCATTCGCATTGTCAACGCACCGATGAGTGATTTTTTCCTGCGGCCGACAGGAGGCAACCCTGCGGACGTGTTCCTCGAATCCATGACCGACCCGCTTCAACACAGGATATTGCTGCCCGACATCTTCCGGGACGGACCGCCGGATTCTTATGCGTTTCCCGATGCATTCGACGCGGCAGGCTTCGATTTCATTGCATTCCAGACCGTGCCTTGAGCAGATGATCTGCCCGGAAGGGGCGCTCAGCCCGCAAAGCTGTTCCAGGTGAGCACCTCTTCAACGGGCTTGCGCCAGGCGCGGCGGAAGCTGTCGCCCTCATAGAAGGCGACGGGCAGCAGGCCGATGTGGGTGAATTTCGCCTGCGGAATGCCGAGCACCTCGCACAGGTCGTCCTCGCGCATGCATGAGGCCGTGGTCCAGCAAGTTCCCAGCCCGCGTTCGCGCGCCGCAAGGCAGAAGCTCCAGATCGCCGGGTAGACCGAGCCCCACATGCCGGACTGGTTGAACAGGCCCATGCCGTCGGTCCGCCCGCGCATCAGCGGTACGACGATGGCCGGGAGCTTGTCGAATTTTTCGGCCAGAGCCATAGCCGAGTCGAGCAGCTGCTGGCCGCGCTCGATGCGGCTTTAGATCGCGGCAGTGTTGCCAGTCTCGTCGTTTCCGCGCTCCGCATCCGGCGACCAGTTGATCGCCTTGCGGTAAACCTCCGCGACCCGGGCAATCACCGCCGGATCGTCCACAATGATCCAGCGCCAGCGGTTGAGGTTCGACCCGTTGGGCGCCTGCAAGGCAATGTCCATGCATTCCTCAAGCAGTTCGCGCGGAACCGGCCGCGTCACGTCGAGCCGCTTGCGCACCGTGCGCGTGGTGGTCAGCACCTCGTCAACCGATAGTCCCAGCGTCATTCCTCTCCCCTTCCCGTTAGTCTTGCGCTTTCGGCACCAGAGCAACGATCCGCAGCGGTGCGCCGCTACCCTCGGCGATCTTGGTCGGCAGCGCGATCACCGTGGCTCCCTTCGCAGGCAGCTTGTCGAGATTGGCGACGTTTTCGAAGCCGGGGATATCCTTGTCGAGCAACACGCGATGGGCGATGAAATCCTGCGACTGGCCGTAATCGAGGCTCGGCGTGTCGAGACCGACCGCCCTCACCCCGCGCTCGACCAGCAACCGCGCCAGCTCATCCGAAAGCCCGGAAAAATGGAGGTTCGCAACGCCTTCCTCGCCGCGCAGGTCGGTGCCCATATACGCCTTGCGGTCGGGCCAGAACTTCGCAAATCCTGTATGGAACAGTACGATCGCGCGCTCCGGAAGCGGCCCGTTGTCACTTTCCCAGTTCTCCAGATCGGCAACCGTAAATCGATAGTCGCGATCCGCCGCGCTCGCTGCGCTGACGTCGATCACGGCGGCCGGGCCGATCAGCGAATCGAGCGGGATTGCATCGGCGGTCTGCCGTCCTTCGGCAAAATGGATCGGGGCATCGAGGTGGGTGCCGCCATGCTCGGACAGGAAGATGTTGTAGGAACTGTAGAACCACCCGCCCGGCGTATGGCCGTGCGAAACCTCCTCGTGCCGGTATTCGTCCGCGGTTGGCCAAAACACCGAATCGGGCGCGAGATCGTGCGTCAGGTCCACCCATTCGCCGGCCAACGGCTCGTTCGCCCGTTCGATCGTGCAGGCATTCGCCGTTATAGCCAGGGTCGCCGCAAGCAGCGCCTTTCCGATCCTCGCCATCTCGCTTCCCCTTCCCGCTTTGCTGCCTGCCTAGCCGCCCTTTGCCAGCGTACTTTCCAGAAATTCCAGCGCGCGCCGCGTAAACGTCTGCATGTTGGCAATGCGGTCGTCGCTCTCGGTTTCGGTCAGCAGCGTCACCTCAATTCCATTCGGCCCGGCAATGCCGACACAGCTACGGCCGGAAGCAACGCCCATCGGATGCTTGCTGCTGCCCGCCGCCCCCGATTCGGCGATGCCCCAGTCCGCGTGAAAGTTGTCGCGAATCGCCTTCGCCTGCAGCGCGGCATAGACCTCGGTTGCCGACTTCATGCCTTCGAACACCGGCTCGTCGAGCCCATAGAGCGCATCGCGCGCCGCCTTCGAATAGACTACGCCGCCGCCGACATAGAACGACAGCGCACCTGGCACGGTAAGCAGCGAGGCGGACATCAGCCCGCCGGTCGCACCATCGGCCACCGCGATCTTCTCCCCGCGCGCGCGCAGCAATTCGGCAATCCGCGCCGCGATGATATTGAATTCTTCGAGCATGTTCACGCTCCCCGTTCGCCCAGCGCCGCCCCCTCGGCGGCGAAATGCATCATGTGGAGCCTGCTGTCGGCGACGGCGGCTGCGCGGTGATGCATCCCTGCCTGATATTCCTCGCTACGCAGCATGTCGATCAGGCCCGCCCAGCGCTGATAGCGGACCACGAAGGTCATGTCCCACTCGTCGGGCGGACCGATCAGTTCGGCCGTCCCGCTTAGCAGGAGCTGCGCACCGATGCGCTGAAGGATCGGCATGGTCGCGGCGCCATAGCGCGCGTAGGCCTCGGCGCCCGAACAGGGTTCCTCGCCCGAGTCCGCCGCATATTGCGCCTGCGCGTTGAACCGTAGCTGGTTGAGCATGCCGACCGGCTGCTCCAGATCGACACCATCAAGCAGCTCGCTCCACCCGCCCGGCTTGCGTTGCTGCACCATCACCCCGCCTGCTCGACGATTTTCGCCCATTCGGCCTCGTCGATCACCTCGATGCCGAGTTCGGCGGCTTTCTTCAACTTCGAACCCGCACCGGGTCCGGCCACCACCAAATCGGTCTTGGCCGAAACCGAGCCTGCTGCCTTGGCCCCGAGCCGCTCGGCCTGCGCCTTGGCCTCGTCACGGCTCATGGTTTCGAGCTTGCCGGTGAACACCACCGTCTTGCCGGCGACCGCGCTGTCGCGGGTCTCGACCACATAAGGCGGTGGCGTCACTTGCGAGAGCAAGTCGTCCCAAACCTCCCGATTGTGCTCCTCGTGGAAGAAATCGCCGAGCGCCTCGACCACGGCGGGGCCGATGCCGTCGATGTTCAGCAATTCGGCAGCGGCTTCCTCGTCGTCCGCACGCGCCTTTTCTGCCACCTCGCGCAGCGCAGGTAGCGTCGCAAACTGCCGCATCAGATCGCGCGCGGTCACTGCGCCGATATGGCGGATGCCGAGACCGAACAACAATCTCGCAGCGTCGGGTTGGCGCTTGTCCTCCACAGCTTTCAACAGGTTGTCGACAGACTTGTCCTGCCAACCTTCCAGCGCGAGGATGTCCTCGCGCCGGTCCTTCAGGCGGAAGATGTCGGCGGGGCTTTCGAGCCAGCCGCGCGCAAAGAAATCGGCAATCGTCTTCTCGCCCAGCCCCTCGATATCGAGCGCACCACGGCTGACAAAATGCTGTAATCGCTCGGTTCTTTGCGCCGGACAAATCAGCCCGCCGGTGCAGCGCACGTCGACTTCGCCCTCCTCGGCAACGGCCTCGCTGTCGCATTCGGGGCAATGGTCGGGAAAAGCGTAAGCCTTGCGCTTCGCATCGCGCGTCAGGTTATCCACAACCTGTGGAATAACGTCGCCTGCGCGCTGCACCACCACCCGGTCACCCGGCCGCACGCCGAGCCGCGCAATCTCGTCGCGGTTGTGCAGGGTGACATTGGTGACGGTGACGCCGCCCACCAGCACCGGCGCGAGCCTGCCCACCGGCGTCAGCTTTCCGGTGCGCCCAACCTGGATGTCGATCGCCTCGAGCGTCGTTTCGGCGCGCTCGGCGGGAAACTTGCGCGCGATCGCCCAGCGCGGCGCCTTGGCGACGAAGCCGAGCCGCTGCTGCCAGTCGAGCCGATCGACCTTGTAGACCACGCCGTCGATTTCATAGCCTAGCCCGGCGCGCATTTCCGCCAGCGCCCGGTAATGCGCCTGCATCTCGTCCAGATCGAGGCAGCGCACCAATGCGGGCGAGATCGGCACGCCCCAGTCGAGAATCTGCTGCATCATGCCGAACTGGGTGTTGTGCGGCACCGTGCTTGCCGCCCCCCAGCCATGGGCGAGGAAGCGCAGCGGTCGGCTGGCGGTGACGGAGGCATCCTTCTGGCGCAGCGAACCGGCGGCGGCATTGCGCGGATTGGCGAACTGGCGGACCTTGTCGGGATCGAACGCCGCGCCTTTCTCTTCCGCAGCGGCCTCGGCCTCCTTCATCAGCCGTTCGTTGAGACCCGTGAAATCGGCCTTGTCCATGTAGACCTCGCCGCGAATCTCGAAGATGTCCGGCGCATCGCCGTCGAGGCGCTCCGGAATCCCCGCGACATGGGCAACATTGGCGGTGACGTCCTCGCCCACCTGCCCGTCGCCGCGGGTTGCCGCGCGGACCAGCACGCCCTTCTCGTAGCGCAGCGAGCACGACAGGCCGTCGATCTTGTCCTCGGCGGTCATGGCGACAGGTTCGTCCTCGGCTAGCGACAGGAACCGCCGCACGCGGGCGACGAATTCGGCCAGTTCCTCGTCGGAAAAGGCATTGTCGAGGCTCATCATGCGCTGCTCGTGCGTGACCTTGGCAAGCGGCGAGGCGGCGATCTCGTGGCCGACCTTGCGGCTGGGCGAATCGGCGCGGATCAGGTGCGGGAACGCTGCTTCCAGTTCGGCATTGCGACGCACCAGCGCGTCGTATTCCGGATCGGTGATCTCGGGCGAATCCTCGGCGTGATAGAGCGCATCGTGGCGCGCGATCTCACGCGCCAGCCGCATCAGCTCGTTGGCGGCTTCGGCTTCGGTGATATCGGCTTCGCTCACACCCCCTCCATCAGGCGGTCGGCCTGCGCCCGCGCCTCGTCGGTCACTTCGGCGCCTGAGAGCATCCGTGCGATTTCCTGCCGTCGCTCGCCATCGTCGAGCTGGCTGACCGAGGTGCGAGTGACCAGGCCCTCGCTGGTCTTGGCGATCAGATAATGCGAGGCGCCGCGCGCCGCGACTTGCGGGCTGTGCGTCACGACCATGACCTGCCCTCCGTCGGCAAGCCGCGCCAGCCGCTCGCCGATAGCCGAAGCCACCGCGCCGCCAACCCCCCGGTCGATCTCGTCGAAAATCATCGAAGCGGCGCCGCCCTGCTCGGCCAGTGCCACCTTGAGGGCGAGGATGAAGCGCGACAGCTCGCCACCGCTGGCGATCTTGGCAAGCGGCGCGAAGTCCGCGCCGGGATTGGTGGAGATGAGAAATTCGACGCTGTCCATACCGCCCGGACCCCAGCGTTCCTCCGATAGTTCCGATACCGAGGTCTGGAAGCGCGCGTCGCCCAGCTTGAGCGGCTCGAGCTCGGCCGCAACCGCCTTGTCGAGCCGCTTCGCCGCCGCGATACGCGCCTTGTGCAAAGCCGTAGCGCGCTTGCCGTAATGCTCCTGCGCCCTGGTCGCAGCCGCCTCCAGCCCGGCCTGTTCCTCCTCCCCGCCCTCGATGGCATCGAGCCGCGCGCGCAGGCTGCGCGCCATTTCGGGCAGGTCGGCAACCTCGCAGCGATGCTTGCGCGCCAGCGCTCGCAGATCGAACAGCCGGGTCTCGATCCGGTCCAGCTCCATCGGATCTTGAGACAGCGCTTCGGCGGCCTTTTCGATGCGATCCTCGGCTTCGCTCGCCTCGATCACGGCGCGGTCGAGCGCAGCCAGTGCCTCTGCTAACAGGGTATGCTCTGCGGCGATCCGGTCGAGCCTGCGGGCCGCGCTGCGCAAGGTAGCGAGCGCCGAATCGGAGCCACTCCACAAGTGGCGCAACTCTTCGAGATCGCCCGAGAGCCGCTCGCCCTTCTGCATGTCGGCCCGGGCCAGCGCGAGGCCCTGCTCCTCGTCCTCCTCGGGTGCCAGCGCAGTCAGCTCTTCGAGATGGGACAGCACCAGATCGCGGTCCTCGCGCGCCAGAGCGACCCGTTCGCGCGCCGCTTCCAGCGTCTCGCGCGCCTGCTGCCAATCCCGCCAAGCCGCGCTCACTTCCGCCAGATCGGCCCCGGCAAAGCGATCGAGCAAGGCCCGGTGCCCGGACGGATTGACCAAACCGCGATCGTCATGCTGGCCATGGACTTCGACCAGCCCGCCGGCGAGATCGCGCAGCAGGGCAACCGAAACCGGCTGATCGTTGACCGTGGCCTTGCTGCCCAGTCCTTCTCCCGTGGCACGCAACTGGCGGCGCAGGATCAGCGGCTCACCCGGCTCGCATTCGATTCCGGCGTGTTCGAGTATCTCCGCCAGCGCAGCGGGCAGCCGATCGAATTCGAACGTGGCAGTGACACTCGCCCGCTCCGCTCCGGCGCGCAGCAAGGCCGCATCCGCGCGATCGCCAAGCACCAGCCCAAGCGCATCGAGCAAGATCGACTTTCCCGCCCCGGTCTCGCCGGTCAGCACGCCGAGCCCGCCGGAAAAATCGAGATCGAGCGCCTCGATCAGGACGATGTTGCGGATGGACAGGCGCGTCAGCATGGTCGCCGCGAACCTTAAACGAGCGCCTCGCCTACGTCACCCATGCAAGGTGCAGTTTCGCACCGGTTTCAGGTGGCAGTTGCGCCGGGCGCGTGCTTGCCCATCAGCTTGTAGGCGCGATCGTACCACTTGCTTCCCGGATAGTTGCGGCCAAGCACGGCAGCCGCCTTGAGCGCCTCTTCCTGCACGCCAAGCGAAAGGTAGCTCTCGACCAGCCGGTAGAGCGCCTCGGGCGCGTGACTGGTGGTGTCGTACTTGTCGACGACGTTACGGAATCGGATGGTCGCAGCGAGCCACATGCCGGCGCGCTGGTAGTAGCGACCGATATTCATTTCCTTGCCGGCGAGGTGATCGTTCACCAGATCGAGCTTGAGCCGTGCATCGCGCGAATATTTCGTATCGGGAAAACGCCGCTCGACATCGGTGAGTGCCGTGCGCGCCTGCTCCGTGACCCTCTGGTCGCGGCTGACATCGCTGATCTGCTCGTAATAGCTGAGCGCGATCAGGTAATAGGCGTAGGGCGCGTCCTTGTTGCCGGGATGGATCGAGAGGAAGCGCTGCGCCGAGGCGATGGTCTTGGTGTAATCTCTCGCGACGTAATAGCTGAACGCACTCATCAACTGGGCGCGGCGCGCCCACGGCGAATAGGGGTGCTGGCGCTCGACCTCGTCGAACAGCGCCGCCGCCTGCCGGGCCTGTCCGCGATCCAGCCGCTCCTTGGCAACCAAGTAGAGCGTGTTGACGTCGCGCGCGACGTAGGCGGTGTCCTTGTTCTTGCCGCCCCTTGAGGCGCAGCCGCCGGTCAACAGGAGTGCTGTGGCGGCGAGCGCGGCCATGACGGTTTTCGCGGTGAGGTTTGCAGACATGACCGTGCCTATAGACAGCCATGCGATGAACGCCAAGTGAGCGCATGCACGATGCTTCGGATTTGCGATAGAACCATTGCAATTGCCCCTTTGCTTGGGCAGGCCGATATGCTTTATCGGCGGCGCACTCATTCCAAGGCGCATTGATGCTTACGCATCGCACCTTGGCAATGCTCAAACGCCGCACAGGCTTTGCCGAACCGCAACGGGACAAGCCCGGAGCAGTTCGGTGTCAAAGGATGGCAGGATGGATATTGAACTGAACGAAGACCAGGCGATGCTTCAGGACATGACGCGTCGGTTCCTGGAAGACCGCTCCCCGATCGGCGCGCTGCGCAAACAGGTCAACGGCGGCGAAGGTTTCGACCGCGACGTCTGGAAGGAAGGCGCCGAACTGGGCTGGATCGCACTGTTCGTTCCCGAAGAGAACGGCGGGATCGCCGAAAGCGCGGGCGGCGTCACCGATGCGGCCGTGGTTGCCGAGGAACTGGGCCGCGTGGTCTTTTCCGGACCGTTCCTGTCTACCTGCGCGGTTGCCCATGCAATTGCCCTTTCTGGCTCACCCGAACAGCGCGAGGCGCACCTGCCGGGACTGGCCGCCGGCGAGACGCTGGCCGCCTGGTGCCTTTCCGGGCGCGGCCCGATGGCTGGGATCGACGTTGGCGCGATCACCGCGAAGGCGAGCGGTAACGGCTTCGAGATCAACGGCACCGCCGCCTTCGTGCAGGATGCCGCCGATGCCGACCTGCTGCTGATAACCGCGAAGGATGGCGACGGCGTTTCGCAATTCGTCATTCCGGCGGACAGCACTGGCGTTTCCATCGAGGCGATGGACGCGCTCGACCTCGGCCGCCGTCTCCATGTCGTGAAGTTCGATGGCGTCAAGGCCGAGGCCGACGCCCTGCTGGGTGAGGCCGGCAATGCCGCCGAAGCGCTCGAAAAGCAGCTGCAGACGGTTGTGACACTGCAATGCGCCGAAACCGTCGGCGTGACCGACCGCACTTTCGAGTTCACGCTCGAATGGGTCAACGATCGCTATGCCTTCGGCCGTCAGATCGGGTCGTACCAAGGCCTCAAGCACCGCCTCGCCCGCCATTGCGGACATCTTGAGGGCGCGAAGGCCGCTGCCGCCTATGCTGCCAAGGCCGTGCAGAACGGCGACCCCGACGCCGCCATCGCGGTCAGCGTCGCCAAGAGCCAGTGCGGCCGCATGGCAACCGAGATCATCCGCGATTGCCTCCAGATGCACGGCGGTATCGGCCTCACTTGGGAGCACGACATCCACCTGTACCTGCGCCGCGCGGTATCAAACGAACAGCTATGGGGCAGCCCTGCTGCCCACCACGAGCGGCTGTGCCAGCTCGCAGGCGTCTGAGGAGACAACAGATGCAGAATAACCCCTCTAACGAGATTGTCGTCAAGACCACTGAAGCGCAGGACAACGAAGAAGTCCGCGCCTTTCGCCTCCGCGCCCGCGAATGGATGAAGGACAACCTGCCGCCGCGCTTGCCGCACGAAGCGGGCAACGATTTCAGCGATACCGCGCTGGTAAATCGCGACCGCGAGATCCAGAAGAAGCTCCACGCGGCCGGCTTCGGCGGGCATCAGGGCATCACCGTGCCGGTCGAATACGGCGGGCTCGGCCTCGACCAGCGCTTCGAGGACGTGTTCCTCGAGGAAGCGGCGCCCTATCGCCTCCCGTGGAGCTTCGGCAACGCCACCAACATCGCCATGCCCTGCATCCTCGGCCACGGCACCGAAGAGCAGAAGAAGAAATACGTTCGCAAGATTCTCGATGGTACCCACCTGTGGGCGCAGCTCCTGTCCGAACCTTCGGGCGGCTCCGACCTTGCAGGCGTGCTGACCCGCGCCGAAATGCGCGACGACGGCAAGTGGTATCTCAACGGTTCGAAAGTCTGGACCAGCGGCGGGCACCATTGCGACATGGGGCTGTGCCTCGCGCGCACCGATCCGACCCTGCGCAAGCACGCGGGCCTCACCATGTTCCTGGTCGATTTCCACCAGCCGGGCATGACCGTGAACCCGATCCAGCTGGTCATGGGCGGGGCGGATTTCTGCCAGGAATTCCTCGACGATGTCGTGGTCCCCGACGAGGACCGGCTCGGCGAGGTCAATGGCGGCTGGAAAGTCGCGCAGACGCAGCTCGCTGCGGAACGCAAAGGCATGGCGCGCGGCTGGCACGTCGGCATGCACCGCGCCGAAACCTCGCCCTACATCGAGCCCAACGAGCGCTATGGCAAGATGGCCAAGAAGCTCGGCACCGATCAGGACCCGAATACCCGCGCCATGATCGGTGAACTGATTGCCTATGACGCGGTCAGCGATCTTATCGGCAAGCGCATTAACACCGGCCTGCGCAGCGGCGCGTTCCAGGGCGAGGCGGGCGCGATCAGCTCGCTGATGTCCTCGGTGTTCGATATCGACCGCACCAAGCTGGTCTCGGCCATCGCCGGGCCGGAAGGCATTGCTGCGGTCGACGAGGCGAGTGCAAACGGGGTGGGCATGAGCCGGGTTTCCACCCACCGCATCGGGGGCGGCACGCTGGAAATGCAGATGAACCTCGTCGCCGAACGCCACCTTGGCCTGCCGCGCGAGCTTGGACCCGCGCCCGACACCCCGTTCAACGAGCTCAGGGCGAACAAGACCGAGAAGATCGCCTGACCGACAGCGCATGACACGCATCATCACTGGGAGTGGATGACATGAGCGACGAGAGTTCGGCGGAAATCTTCGAATCGGCGGCGGATTTCATCGCTTCCCACCTGAAGGCCTACCTGCAATCGGGCGGCGCGGAAGGCCACATCATGGACACGACCCATGCCGGTGGCCTGCCGTTCGGCACGCATTGCCTGATCCGCTACAAGGGCCGCAAGAGCGGCAAAACCTACGCGGTGCCGCTGTGCTACGGCGATATCGGCGGCGAGGTAGCGATCATCGGCTCGAAAGGCGGCGCCGATCACCACCCGGAGTGGTATCTGAATCTCGTCGAATCCCCCGATGTCGATTTCCAGATCGCCACCCAGGCCTATCGTGCAACGTGGCGCGAAGCCGATGGAGCGGAGCGGGAAAAAGTCTACAATTTCATGGTCGAAGGCTTCCCGTTCTTCGACAACTATCGCAAAGCGACCGATCGCAAGATACCGGTGATCCTGATGAAGGCGGTCGAGGAAATTCCGGTCTTCAGCGAATCCGATCTCGGATAGGCAGTCCTGTGCCAGCCGCGGTCAGGCGATGTCCTTGACCGCGCGCATAACCATCTCGCGCTGAATTTCGGACGGGCCTTCGAACAGTTCGAACACCTGCACGTCGCGCAGCAAGCGCTCCACAACCGCGCCCTTGGCGATGCCGTAAACCCCGTGCACCGACACCGCCATGCGCGCGACACGCATCGCAGCATTGGTGACGAACAGCTTGGTGGTAGCCAGCTCGGTAATGGCGTCGGCGCCCTGATCCTTGCAGGTGGCAGCCCAGTAGACCATCTGCCGCGAAGCCTCGAGCGCCGCGACCATCTCCGCGATCAGGTAGTGAATCGCCTGGAAATCGATAATCGGATGGCCCTGTTGCTCGCGCTGGCGGGCATAGCGCGTCGCTTCCTCCAGGCACGCCTGCATCAGGCCGACGCAGACTGCGCAGATCCCGATCTTGCCGATCGGCATGACCTTGCGCAGCACGGAGGTCTTGATCCCGGTCTTGCCGCCCAGCAGGTTTTCTTCGGGCACCACCACCGAATCGAATGCCAGCGCATTGAGCTCGGTGCCGCGCAGCCCCATGATCTCGATGCGTTCGCCGACATGAAAGCCCGGCGCGTCGGTCGGCACCAGGAACATGCTCAGCCCGTCGTCGGGATCGCGCGCATAGACGACGCCCATCGCCGCGCTGGCGGCATTGCTGATCCACAGCTTGTTGCCAGAAATGGACCAGCCGCCTTCGACCGGGGTCGCCCGTGTCGTCATCATCTTGATGTCGCTGCCGGTCTGTGGCTCGGTGAAGGCCATGAAGCCGGTCTTGCTGCCATCGAGCAGCGCCGGAACCCATTGCCGGACTTGCTCCGGCGTCCCGCTTTCGAGCAGGATCCCGGCGACCAGCAGGTTCACCTGCAGGTAGATGCCAAGCACCGGCATGACCCGACCGATTTCCTCCTGCAGCACCGCCCAGGCAAGGAACGAGCCGTCCTCCCCGCCCACGTCGGAGGGAAACGGCAGGCCGAAGGCGCCGATCTCGGCAAGCAGCGGACGCACCGAATTCGGGATCAGTTCGCCCGCATCGACGCGCGGCGCGAGTTCGGCAAAGTGGCGCTCGGCCATGCGCCGCACCGAAAGGCGAAATTCCTCTATCTCCTCCGGAAGTGTCGAATGCATGGCCTGCTCCTCTCC
>CAZRVW010000058.1:0-13417 GCA_964603645.1 uncultured Novosphingobium sp.
CGGCACCGACTTTTCCAGCCTGAAAGTCTGCATCTCGGGTGGCGCAGCGCTGGGCGCGCCGGTCAAGGAGCGCTTCGAAGGGGCGACCGGCGCCAGGCTCATCGAAGGCTATGGGCTTACTGAGAGCTCTGGCGTCGTCTCCACCAATCCGTTCGATGGCGACGACCGAACGGGAACGATCGGTCATCCCCTGCCGGGTACGGACTTGCGACTGCTCGACAAGGACGATCCGCACCGCGACGCTCCCGCCGGAGAACCGGGAGAACTTGCCGTCAAGGGCCCGCAGATCATGCAGGGCTATTGGAATCGGCCCGATGCCGCCGCGCATATATTCACCGAAATCGGAGGCGAGCTTTGGCTGCGAACCGGCGATATCGCGGAAATGGACGAAGACGGATATGTGCGAATTGTCGATCGCAGCAAAGACATGATCGCGGTAGGCGGGTTCAAAGTATTCCCGAGCCAGGTCGAGGCCGTGCTGCTCGAAAATCCGGCGGTCAAGGAGGTGCTCGTGATCGGTGTGGCGGACACTTACCACGGCGAGATCCCGCGCGCCTACGTGGTGCTTCATCCCGATGCAGTGGCTGACGGCCCAGACCTCGCCGATTGGCTCAATGTCCGAGTCGGGAAGCACGAGCGGGTCGACAGTGTGGTTATTCGCGACGATCTGCCCAAGACAATGATCGGCAAGCTTGATCGCAAGGCGTTGCGCGCCATGGTTGCGGACGCAGCGTAAATATCAAACGAATGGTGCTGGGCGCGCCCTATTCGGCGGCGTCGGCCAGAACAAGCACGTCGTCGCCTGTGGCATGCGCGGCTTTGCTGTGAGCCGATCCGTGCGGCGAGAGTTTGCCGTCGATGATAGCGCCCTGTTCAATGGTAAGCGCGTCGTAGTTCACGTCGCCGGTGACGCGCGCCGATTTGAGGATGACGAGCTGGCCGCAGGTGATCGACCCGTCGACCTTGCCGGCGAGCCGTGCGCTCTTTGCGACAATTGATCCGGTGATGCGGCTACCCTCGCCCTGAACCAAAGATTCGCAAGTAATATCGCCCTCGATCAGGCCGTCGATATGCAGGTCTGAACGGGCAGTGATATTTCCGCTGACGGTGCAATCGCCGCCCAGCACCGAAAACGATTGGTCAGTTCCGCCGCGCGACAATGCCATAGACTTATGCTCCGCTGCTGGTTTCCTGGCGAACATGGCGCGCCTTTTCAAGAAATGGCCTGGGGTTGACTGCGCGTTGTCCGACACGAACCTCGAAATGAAGGTGCGGGCCGGTCGAGCGGCCTGTGCTCCCGATCGCGCCGATTTTCTCGCCGGCATCGACCGCCTGACCCGGCGCGACTCCGAGGCGTGACATATGCGCATAGCGGGTCGTCAACCCGTTCCCGTGGTTGATCTCGACACATTTGCCATATCCCTGCTTTCGTCCGGCAAAAGCGACCTTTCCCTTGGCGGCAGCGTAGATCGGCGCGCCGCTGGGACCCTTGAAATCTATGCCGGAATGGAAGGCCGCACCGCCAGTAAATGGATCGGAGCGATAACCGAAGCCTGAAGAGATATAGTCCATATTTGCTGGGTGGATCTGAGGGATGCCGGCAAGGCCGCGCTCAAGTGCGTCCATTCTCGCGAGGCTGAGGCCGAGCCGCTCGAAGCGCGGATCAAGCGACCCGTTTCGGTCCGTCGCCAGGCTTATGAAGGGACCGCCCCTTGCGTCCGAGCGGCTAACCGAGGCAATCAGGGCGTTGGGATTAAGACCCAGCTTGCGGATTGCACCGGCCGCGGTCTGCGCGCGACGGTCGGCATATCGGGTAAGGCGTTCAACGAAGGCGAGCTGCTGCGCTTCGATCCGGGCGAGCGCGGCAGCTTCGGGAATGGCGCTGCTGACTTTTTCGATAGTGCGCTGCGCTTCGGTAGTGCTGTCGCTGACCGTATCGCCGTCCGCGACCTCGGCAGGAAGTTCGCCGATGTGGGTTTCGACCATTTTCTCGACGAACGATTGGCGCCGGGCGAGGTCGTCGACAACCGAATCGAGCCCGTTGCGGTACTGTTTCACTCTACTTTCGGCTTTCGTGATTTCCACCTCGCGATCAAGCAAGGAAATCCGATCGCGCTCCGCATTGAAGCGTGCGGCCGACGCGACGATCATCGTTACAGCCCAGGCGAGCAACAGTGCGACTACGATTGTAGACGCAATCGCCTGAAATTCAGTGGAAATCTTGATGAAGCGAACCTGACCTTGCGATCGCATGATAAACTCGCGATCCGGGAACAGGGTCTTTATCTGCCGCCGCAGCGACCCGCGAGCCAAAACTTTCAAACCAACCCCGCCTGGTAATGATCTTACGGAACCCCTAAGACCGCGCGGTTAGCAGGCACCGCGCTGACTGGCGAGTCCGGGTAGTTTCAGGTCGCGGGTATTCCGGGATGAACCGACCCCTGATCACGATGAACCGTTGATGAACGGGAAACTTTCGCGATCACCCTGATCCGGTCCGAATTCCGGCAATGACAGCGTAGGCGGGCAATGCTAGGCGCGACCGATGACTGTTCAGACACCCGTTGCTCTCGATCCAGCGTCGCTCGTGGCCAGCCTTGGCGCTGAGGGCCGTGCTGCGCAACGACACCTTGCAAGGTCGACCGATGCCGAGAAGGCCGAAGCGCTTCGTATGGCGGCTGGTGCGATTAGGGACAACGCTGACGACATTCTTGCTGCCAATGCGCTCGACATTGGTACGGGTGAAGAAAATGGCCTTGGCTCCGCGATGCTCGATCGCCTACGCCTTGACGCTGGACGCCTCTCCGCGATTGCCGATGCGGTCGATCAGGTTGCCGCGTTGCCCGACCCGGTTGGCCAGGTGATCGACACGACTGAGCGGCCCAATGGCATGCGCCTTTCGCGTCTGCGCGTCCCCATCGGGCTGATCGGCATCATTTACGAAAGCAGGCCCAACGTCACAGTCGATGCGGCTGCGCTTTGTTTGCGTTCGGGCAATGCGACGCTATTGCGAGGCGGCAGCGATGCCTTCCACTCCAACAAGGCTCTGCATGCTGCTTTCGTGGAAGGCATCGCGGCTTGCGGGATGCCTGCCGAAGCAGTGCAGCTCATGCCGACGCAGGATCGCGCGGCGGTTGGCGCCATGCTGGGCGCGGCGGGCGTGATCGACATGATCGTGCCGCGCGGAGGCAAGAGCCTTGTTGAAAGGGTGCAGAACGATGCGCGCGTGCCGGTGCTCGCCCATCTCGATGGCATTTGCCACACCTATATCCACTCTTCCGCCGATCAGGATATGGCGTGTGAGATCGCACTCAATGCCAAGATGCGGCGCCCCGGCATATGCGGGGCGATGGAAACGCTACTGATCGATGTGCGCTTTGGTGCTGGTACACGGGTAGTGTCTTCGCTCATCGAGGCAGGCTGCGAGGTGCGTGGAGACGCCCGTGCCCGCGCCCTTGACGCGCGCGTCAAACCTGCTGGCGAGGAAGATTGGGATACCGAATACCTTGATGCGGTGCTTTCGGTTGCAGTCGTTGATGGCCTTGACGAAGCGCTCGCGCACATTGCCCGGCACAGTTCAGGCCATACCGACGCCATTGTTGCAGCGGACGAGGCGATTGCCGAAAGATTCCTCTTTGAAGTCGATAGCGCGATCGTCATGGTCAATGCATCCAGCCAGTTTGCCGACGGCGGGGAATTCGGACTCGGCGCCGAAATCGGCATAGCGACCGGTCGGTTGCACGCTCGAGGACCGGTGGCGCTCGAAGGGCTCACGACTTACAAGTGGCTGGTGCGCGGCTCCGGCCAGTCGCGGCCCTGACTGTCGCGCTGCAGTCTCGCCGCCGCGTCGGCCTGCTCGGCGGCAGTTTCAATCCTGCGCACGGCGGCCACCGGCGCATTTCGCTATTCTCTCAACAGGCGCTGGGGCTGGACGAAGTCTGGTGGCTGGTATCGCCGAGCAATCCCTTGAAGGACCGGCACGACATGGCACCGTTGCACGCTAGGTTTGCCTCCGCAAAGGAGCAGGCCCGTCGCGCGCCCATACGTGTGACCGCGATCGAGCGCGAATTCGGAACGCGCTTCACGATCGACACGCTTTGCGCATTGCAGCGGCGCTGGCCGAAACTCGAATTTGTGTGGCTGATGGGAGGCGACAATCTCGCACAATTCCACCAGTGGCGCGACTGGCGCGGGATCGCGAGGCTGATGCCGATTGCGGTCATCGCGAGACCGGGTTATGTTCGTCATGCCCTCGCGAGCCCTGCTAGGGCCTGGCTCAGGCGATACCGGATCGCCGCAGCCAGCATGAGGAAACCGGGAAAATGGAGCGCGCCTGCCCTGGTGCTCTTGCGTTTCGACCCCGACAAACGCTCGGCGACGCTGCTTCGCCGCAATGAGCCTGACTGGGCCAGCCGTTTTTCGACCGGCTACCAGAGGGACGATCTGACCCACCGGCTCATTCCGGCTGCAACGGATTTCGGGGATCAACGGTGAGTTCGATGTCACCGGTCCCGGCTAGATGCCGGTTTTCCACAACTACGATCGCCCGGCTGCCCGCAAGTTTCGGGCAGCTGGCGGCTAATTCCATGGGAGTAGACAGTCCTTAGATGAACCAGGCACAAACCCGACCGGCCAAGGCCGCAGTCGATCCCCTCGCGGCAGGTAAGCAACCGCTGCTCGAAATGGTGCTTGAATCGCTGGAAGACGATCAGGCACAGGACATTGTCTCGATCTCGCTGGAAGGAAAATCGAGCATTGCTGACCATATGATCATCGCTTCGGGCCGTTCGTCGCGGCAAGTCACGGCCATTGCCCAGAAGCTCGCCGAACGCATCAAGCGATTGGGTCTGGCCACGCCGCGGCTGGAAGGTCTGCCCGCCGCAGACTGGGTCGTCGTGGATGCAGGCGATGTGGTGGTGCATCTGTTCCGCCCGGAAGTGCGTAGCTTTTACAACCTCGAGCGAATGTGGGGTTTCGGCGATACTGCATCCGGAACGGCTTGATTTCTTTGCCAGCCGGTGGGGCTTAGCGGATCGACTGCCATGCTGCTCCATGTGATCGCGAGGGGGAAAATCGGCCGCACTCCGGAGGCCGAACTGGTTGATCGTTATGCGCGCCGCATTTCCTGGGGACTCCGCCACACCGAATTGCCAGAATCCGGGGGCAAGATGCCAGCGGAGCTGACGCCATGTCGCACCGTGTTGCTTGATGAACGCGGCGAAATGCTATCCTCCGAGAAATTCGCTCGGATTCTGGGCAAATGGCGCGATGATGGCGTCCGCGAGGCGCGATTTCTGATCGGTGCGGCTGACGGACATGATGCCGAAGCGCGTGCCAACGCTGACCTGCTGATCGCTTTCGGCGCCATGACCTGGCCCCATCTACTCGCGCGCGCCATGCTTGCCGAGCAGCTATGGCGCGCCACAAGCATCCTGGCCGGGCATCCTTATCATCGCGCTGGCTAGCCGCTGCGTGATCGTAGCGCTAATAGCCCGGACAATGATAGCAGCGCTGCGATCCTTGTTGGTACTTCTGATTGCTGCCGCATTGTTTGGCAGTGGCGTGCTCGCGCAGACAAGCCTTGCTCCCGGCCTGCGTTCCGACACCGATCCCGCGGTGGCCCGCCGAGCGCTTGGCCGGGCGATCAGGGACGGCAAGCGGGCCCAATACCGCGCTGAAAAGCTTGAGGAGGATGCAAGACGCGCGACCCAGCGAGCCGAACGAACCGCAGCGCAAGCTGCATCGGTTGCCGCCCGTATTCAGGAAACCGAGGCGCGGATCACCGCCCGCGAGGCACAGATCAAGCTATTGGCGACAAGGCGTGCGAAGCTTGGGGCCCGCCTCGCTGAACAGCAGAAGCCCTTGATCCGCCTCTCCGCTGCCTTGCAGCGCCTGGCACGGCGTCCTCCGGCGTTGGGGCTTTTGCGGCCTGGCTCAGTTCGCGACGCGGTCTATCTTCGGGCCATGCTTGCCACGATGCTTCCGCAAGTCGAGGCCCGAACCGCCGCGTTGCGTACGGAACTATCCCGGATTCGCAAGCTCGCGCGGGAGGAGGCCGGTGCGGCCAAGGCCCTTGGCCGGGAGCAGGTCCGCCTGCGCCAGCGCCAGGGGCGTCTTGCCGCAATCGAGACGGAGCAGCGGCTCGATTCAAGGCGCGTTGCCGGAATAGCTTCTCGCGAAAACGAACGCGCTCTGGCACTTGCCGAACGCGCCCGGGACCTTGAGGATCTAGTTAAGGTTGTCGGCAGACAAGGCAAGCTGCGACAGGAACTCGCCGCGCTGCCCGGACCAATTTTGCGGCCGCCTCGGCCTACTGAATCACGGGTGGTCGATGCTGAGGCACCGGCGTCTTTGCCGCGCGGCCTTGCAAGCTATATTCTGCCCGTCGCCGGCAGGCTGCTGACCGGATTCGGGGAAGAAGCCGGAAGCGGACGGCCATCGCGCGGGATCGTTCTTGCCGCGCGCGGCGGTGCTCAGGCCGTTTCACCGGCTGAAGGCGCGGTTGCTTTTGCCGGCCCCTATCGCGGGTATGGACGGATTGTCATTATCGAGCACGATGGTGGCTGGACCTCATTGGTAACTGGCCTTGCCCGGCTCGACGTTGAGCCGGGCGAAAAGCTCGTTGCGGGATCGCCGCTCGGGGTGGTCAGCCCCGCCGACGGGCTTGTCAGGCTCGAATTGCGCCAGGCGGGTGAACCTGTCAATCCGCTGCGCTATCTCGGAGGCGCATAGAACCCCCCGGCCGAGTAAGGACATCTGGCGTTAACCGCGAAACTGCGATAAATCGCGCCTGACCATGAAAAGTGAAATGCTGACCATGAAGATCGGTTCCTTCGCACGCGTTGGCGCGTTGGCAACAGCCTTGGCTCTGATTCCGGTAACAACGGCGGGCCTGGCCGCAGTCGACAGCCGCTCGGGCATGCAGTTCGGCAAGCTCGCTGCGATCTACCGGCTCGTCAAGGACAACTATGTCGACAAGGTCGATGACGAGAAACTGCTGAATGGCGCGATCAACGGCATGCTCGCCAGCCTCGATCCGCATTCGAGCTATCTTGACGGCTCGTCGCTGCAGCGGCTCGAGACGATGATCGACGGTAATTACTCCGGCCTTGGCCTGTCGGTTCAAATGGACGATGGTGCGGTCAAGGTGATTTCGCCGTTCAGGGGCAGTCCAGCGGAGAAAGCCGGCGTAAAGGCGGGAGATTACATCACACACCTCGACGGCGTGCTCTATTTCGAGCGGGACATCGATGAGGCCGTGGGCAAGATGCGCGGTTCGGCGGGAACCTCGATCCGGCTTACGATCTTCCGGCCTGGCCGGGATGAACCGTTCGATGTCACGGTAACGCGCGGCGTTATCGAACTCGAACCGGTCACCTGGGAGGTCAAAGACGCGGTCGGAGTGGTTTCAGTCAATGAGTTTTCACGCGATGTTGGCCGCGATGTTGCACGTGCAATTCAGGCTATGCGCAAACAGGCAGTAGCAACAGGCGGGCTGAAGGGGCTGGTGCTCGATTTGCGCTCCAATCCGGGCGGATCGCTTGACGAGGCGGTTGCGCTCTCCGACCTGTTCGTGAGCGCTGGCGACATCGTATCGCAGCGCGGGCGGGTTGCCAGCGAAAATGAATATTACCGGGCCGAGACTGTCTACAAGGGCGACATTGCGAAGGACCTGCCGTTGGTGGTCCTGATCGATGCTGGCAGCGCATCGGCCTCCGAGATCGTCGCCGGCGCCCTTCAGGATCACAGGCGCGCCGTCGTCATGGGCGAGCGCAGTTTCGGCAAGGGGTCTGTCCAGTCGCTCATCGGTCTCGACCGCACCAGCGCGATCAAGCTGACAACCGCGCGCTACTTCACACCTTCGGGCCACTCGGTGCAGGAAGGCGGCATCGAGCCGGACATCCGGGTGCCACAGCTTTCAGATCCCGATGCAAGGCTGCGATCGCAGCGGGCGGTACGCGAATCCGACCTGCGCGGCCATCTGATCAATGAGATCTCGCTCGACGACAAGAAGCTCGAGGCCGATCGCAAGGACGATCCGCGCTTCACCCAAACTGCCGAGGAGCTCAAGGCCAAGGGAATTACCGACTTCCAGCTGCATTATGCGATTGAGACCCTGCGTCGCGCAGATGCGCCGGCCGCGCTTGCTGCTCGGCGCAACTAGGGCACAGGGCGATGGTCTCTCCGCCACCTGCAGAGCGGCTCGCCGTCCGCGTTGCGCTGGGCGTCCCGCTTGCCCTGCTAGGTGGTGCCTACATCGCTCAGTACTTTTTCGGCTTATTCCCGTGCGAGATGTGTTGGTGGCAACGTTACCCCCATTTCGTCGCCATCGCGCTTGCAGGTCTGGCACTTGTTCTGCCGCAGCGCCGCAAGCTGCTTGCGCTGGCGGCGCTGGCGATAGCAGTTTCCGGTGTGAACGGCGCCTTTCACGCCGGGGTCGAGTATGGCTGGTGGGCGGGCCTGACTGCTTGCTCCTCAACAATCGGGGAAAATGCGGGAGGCGACCCGCTCAGATCAATCCTCGAAGCGCCGCTGACCCGGTGCGACGTCGCACCTTGGACCCTTGCTGGCATATCGTTAGCGGGATGGAATTTCCTGTTTTCATTTGCTGGAGTGCTTACGGTAGTGCTGCTGCTGACACGACGGGACAAGGCCACGCCATGAAAAGTCACGACATCGAGCGAATGCTGCGCGTCGATCAGGCGGGCGAATTCGGCGCGAAGCGAATCTACGAAGGCCAGCTTGCCGTGATGGGCAGCCGCGCGCCGCATGCGCAGGACATTGCGGGAATGGCCCGGCAGGAAGAGGCGCATCTCGAGACTTTCAACGCCTTGCTAGCCAGGCGCGGCGTGCGGCCGACGGCTCTTCAGCCAATTTGGTCGCGCGCGGGCTATCTATTGGGTGCGGCAACCGCACTCCTTGGTCCAGAGGCGGCGATGGCCTGCACCGTGGCTGTTGAGGAGGAAATCGACCGTCACTATTCGCGCCAGCTCGACGAACTCGAAACAAGCGGCGCGGATCCCGAGTTCGAAGGCCATGTCCGGGCCTTTCGCGACGACGAACGTGCTCACCGCGATACCGCAATAGCTGCCGGTGCCGAGCGCGCCCCCGCGCTGCCTCTGCTCTCCGGAGCAATAAGGCTTGGCTGCCGGCTGGCGATCCGGCTTTCCGAGCGCATCTGACGCGCCGTCCACGAAGCTCCAGCTATCATTCATGCGGTGCCCGCACTATATCCGCACCGGAAGCAAGTCATCGAGCGCAAGGAGTTTCAAAACGTGTCGCGCACAATTCTCGCCGCAGCCGCATCCTGCCTCGCATTTGCCGCGGGCACTATGGCGGCGTCAGGCGCCATAGCCCAGGGCACGGGCGAAAGCGTCAACGCACTGATTGTCTATGGCGACGATCCATGTCCGGTTTCGACCGGCGACCAGATTACCGTCTGCGCGCGCAAGGATGAATCGGAACGCTATCGAATTCCCGAAGTGCTTCGCGAGAGCACCTCGCCACAGAACGAGGCTTGGAATAACCGCGTTCTCGCCTACGAAACCGTGTTCGATTCCGGCACGCTAAGCTGTTCGCCAACCGGCCCGGGTGGCTGGACCGGCTGCAGCCAGAACATGATCGAGCAGGCCTATGCCGAGAAGCGCACTGATGCTTCGGTCCGCTTTGCCCAGCTCATCGAGGAAGAGCGTACCCGCCGTCTTTCGACGATCGATGAGGAAGCCGAGGCGCAGCAAGAAGAGGTAGAAGCGGCTGAGCGCGAGTATTTCGATGGCCGACACGCCGACTAAGACCGCGTCGGTCTATCGAGTAGCCGAGCTCGGATTTCTTAGGGTCCAAACCCAATCAGCCTCATGATTTGTCTAGGGGTGCTGATTCAGGGGGTCTCCGTTTGCGAGGAGGCTCTGGGAATGTCGAAGTCGTTGATTTGGTTGTCGGATGACGCGTGGGCGGCGATCGAGCCGCATTTGCCGAAGAACCAGCCGAGAGCGCGGCGTGTCGATGATCGCAGAGTGATCTCCGGGATTGTTCACATGCTCAAATGCGGCGGACGATGGCAGGACTGCCCGAGCGAATACGGACCTTCGACGACAGTCTACAATCGCTGGAAACGGCGGAGCCATCGCGGCATCTGGGCGCGGATTCTGGCGGCTTTGACTGAAGAAAACTGGATTGCCGAGACCGCCCAGATCGACAGCAGCTATATTAAGGCCCACCGCTGTGCCGGAGGTGGAAAAGAGGGGCTCGAGCCAATGCCATTGGCATCTCGCGCGGTGGCCGGACGACGGGGCCGAAGGCGGGCGTAGCCCAACATCCATGCGCTCGTCGATGCCCTCGGGCGACCTCTCCGCCTCGCGCTGACGCCGGGAAACACATCCGACATCAAGGGTGTGGAGCTGCTCATCGATGCAACTATTGGCATGAAGCGCGTCATCGCCGACCGAGGATATGATGCAAACCGCCTTCGCGCGACTCTGCGCGATCAGGGAACAATCCCGATCATCCCTGGCAGACGCAACCGCAAGCGTACTATCCTATACGACGAGCGCCGCTATCGCGACCGTTGGCTGGTTGAGGCCATGTTCTGCCGTCTCAAGGATTTCCGCCGCGGCGCAACCCGTTATGACAAGCTCGCCCGCAACTATCTCTGCGCCGTCACTCTCGCCGCAGCCATCGCGTTCTGGCTATCATTGGAGTCTCGACCCTAGAGTGCGCTGAACGCGTTATGCACAACCACTAGATAGTCGCGCATGCTTTCCGCAGTCGAGTCCGTCAGCGCGATCAGGTCGCGGCGCCGGTCCTTGGGGTCCGTCCAGCGTTTCAGTAAGCCCGCATCGGTCATTTGCTTGACCCAGCGCAGCGCCGTGCTCATTGGTACCGAAGCGGCGATGCAAACACTGGATACCGAAACCTGCTCGCCGTCGAGCTTGGCTCTGGCCAAGTCTAGCAGGATATCCCAGGCGGGATCGGCGAAAATCTGGCCGGGGAAATAGCGGTTGCGCAGGCCTCTCGTGCTGATGATTTTCTTAAGCGTGGCGCTGATTTCGGTATCGGTCGGCATGCCCACGGACTGACTCTCGGAAGGAGCTCGATCAAGCATCCTCATCAGCCGCCCAAGATGTTGGCTGAAATCAAATATAGCCGCGCCGTCGGCAATGGCCCGGCGGGCCTCAAGATAACGGTTCGCACGCCGCAGCGCGGTCGAATAATCCTCAAATCCCAGCGGTTTGCACAGCAGGTCGACTGCTTCGACATGCAGGCACCTTACAGCCAGTTCGGCGGTTACGCGATTCGACATGATGATCGCTGCCAGTGGGCGGGCGTGGCCCATGCGTGTGCGGGCCTCCTCAATCAGTACGAATCCGTCGACTGTTGGCATTTGGGCGCCCGCCACCACAATCTGGACCGTCGGATCCTGGGTCAACAATTCCAGCGCGTCGCGCGCCGACGTCACTCCACTGTGCCGATAATTTAGGTCATCCAACATTCGCGTCGACTGACCAATGCAATCGTGGTCATTGTCAACAACGAGAACGGTAGGGGCTTGGTTGGAAAAGTGTGTCTGTAGCGCCGTGTCGAGTGGTTGAGGCGACAATGCCTGACTTGCCATCCAATTGTTTCCTTTCAACCGCAATCGGTGTGTCGGGTGGTTCGATCCGCTGGATTGATACTTTGGCAACAACCCCGGCGTCGACCGCAAATCAAAATTACTGCTAGAATGACCGCAACATGAAATCGACTGGTGAAAAAGCCGCAACGGCTCGTCTCTCTATACGCGAAAATATCCAGATCGCTGCCGGCTTGGTATGGTCATCTCCAGATTCTTCGTCCACGCCAGTCGGCATCTGTGGATGGCGTAGCCGCGGCGCCCGAAATTTTTTGCACCCTACCCTCTCAAGTTGTTGGGCTGGCTTGGAGATGGCTTGCTACCGCTCTCGTACAGGAAAAATTGCGGCATCTTTCGACTACCATGATGTGGGTTTTAAAGAGCTAATATCTCTATAAATTTAGTCTCTATGAATGCGGCGTCTTTGCACGAAAGCGCTGCCGATCGCTTCCGGGGAGGCGAAAAGAGGCATATGGCGTCTTAGCTGATTGTCCGGCACTGGGGAATTGACGAGGTGCAAGGCCTTGCTGGCCTGCCTTCGGGCCCGGACGATTCACATCTTACGACATTCCGGCGATATTGGTCGTAATTTGGGTAAACTCTCCTCAAAATAGCGATAGTTTGCGGTACAATTGGAGAAATTAGTGCTATTTGCATGTATAAATTGCAAGTAATTTTTGCGGTATAATGCGCGTGGACGAACCGGTTCCTGGAAAATCCAAAGAGGAAGACGAGCCTCCTGCGAGTCGTCCGGCTGCTGCTGCTGTGCAGCATCCGGACCAGCAAGTCGCAGAGGAAGCTAAGGGCGAGCAGAGCTGGCGAAACTTGCTTGAATTGGACGCGCAGTTGTTCAAGCACAAGAATGTCCGTTTGCTTACACCTGAAGCGCGGGTGCTGATCCACCTCAAGCTCGACGGTTCGATGTCCGTCACCGCCGCGATGCAGTTGGCGGGGGTATCCTATCGCGGATTCTATGCGGTTCTCGAGCGTCTCAAGCAGGCTGGGCTTGTCGGTCAGGTCAAGGATCGGGAAGACCAACGAGTCCAAAATCTGAGCCTTGACCCATCTACAGCCCTGCCATCCGCAGAACTCTGACCAAGCCATAATCATCGGGAATCGATCTTTGACTGAGATGACAGATCAACAAACGCGGCGCCATCATTCTACAAGGCTTGCGAGGCGGGGGGGCGAGCGCCAGCTCGCCAATCCCAGCCTCGGCCTTGCGCACAACCTTGGCGGCGTTCCCTACCAGGGCATCGCTGCTATCTCTATCCTGGGGCTTTTGTAATGGCTGGACTTTGGTGGGACGATCTGGAGGTCGGGCAGACCTTCAAGCACGATATCCGTCGCACGGTGACCGAAACCGACAACATCCTGTTCTCGACGCTGACGCACAATCCGGCGCTGCTGCACCTCGATGCCGAGTACATGAAGACCACCGATTTCGGGCGCGTGATCGTCAATTCCACATTCACGCTGGGCCTGATGGTAGGGGTCTCGGTCGGCGACACCACGCTGGGTACGGCGGTCGCCAACCTGGGCTGGGATGAAGTGCGGTTTCCTGCGCCGGTATTCATCGGCGATACGCTACGCGTTGAAACCGAAGTTTTCGAACTGCGCGAATCGAAGTCTCGCCCGAATGCCGGCATCGTCACCTTCATCCACCGGGCCTACAACCAGGACGACAAGCTGGTCGGATCATGCAAGCGCACCGGGCTGCAGCTCAAGAGGCCGGCGGAATGAGGCCGCTACGCTGGTGCTGTCAGTCTAACGCTAACTGCTCTCCACTTGGCAGAGGTCGCCCCTTCC
>CAZRVW010000059.1:0-11633 GCA_964603645.1 uncultured Novosphingobium sp.
CACCTCAAGGCCGGCGCCTGCGTGATTGTCTCTGCTCACGGTAACAGCCTGCGCGCACTGGTCAAACACCTGTCGGGAATTTCGGACGAGGAGATCACGGGCCTCGAAATCCCGACCGGCCAGCCGATCGTCTACGAGCTCGACGCGGACCTTGTCGCCGCCGAACGTTATTACCTTTCGGAGCGCTGAGATGGGCGCCCTCGTCGCGATCGTCATGGGCAGCCAGTCGGATTGGCCAACGATGCAGAAGGCCGCCGAAGCTCTGGATGCGCTTGGGGTGGAATACGATGCGCGGATCGTCTCCGCGCACCGCACACCGCAGCGGCTTGCCGAGTTCGCCACCGGTGCGGCGGATGTTGGGTTCAAGGTCATCATTGCGGGCGCGGGCGGCGCAGCGCACTTGCCGGGAATGGTCGCGAGCATGACGCACCTGCCGGTGCTGGGCGTGCCGGTGCAATCGAAAGCCCTGTCGGGGCAGGACAGCCTGCTCTCCATCGTGCAGATGCCTGCGGGCATTCCGGTCGGCACTCTGGCCATCGGCGAGGCAGGCGCGACCAATGCGGGGCTGCTGGCCGCGGCGATTCTTGCGACCAGTGACGAGGCGCTGGCAGGTCGCTTGAAGGACTATCGCGCCAAGCAGACCGCGAACGTGGCAGATCGGCCGTCCTGAAATCATGGTTCCGCCGGGCGAGACCATAGGCATTCTCGGCGGCGGCCAGCTGGGCCGGATGATCGCAATGGCGGCGGCGCAGTTGGGTTATCGCTGCCACATCTATGCGCCAGAAGCGGATAGCATAGCCGCAGAAGTCAGCGCCTCATTTACGTGTGCGGACTGGCATGACCGCGAAGCCATGGCTGCATTCGCCGCAGACTGTGCCGTGGTCACTTATGAGTTCGAGAACGTTCCTGTCGCGCCGATTTCCGCTCAGACACAGGTGTCGGTGCTTCCGCATCCGCGCGCGCTTGAGACGGCGCAGGACCGCCTTGCCGAGAAGCTGTTCGTCACCGAACTTGGCGGCACGCCTGCCCCGTTCGCGCAAGTCGATTCCGGTGCAGACCTGCGGGCAGCGATCGAGCGGATCGGCGTGCCGGGGATCCTCAAGACCCGCCGCGATGGTTATGACGGCAAGGGCCAGTGGCGGCTCTCTGCGGCTGAAGAAGCAGACCGGCTGGACCTGCCTGCGATTCCTCTCATCTACGAGGGATTCGTCTCGTTCGATGCCGAATTCTCGGTGATCATTTGCCGCACGAAAGGTGGTGAGGTGCGGTTCTGGGACAGCGCTGAGAACGTCCATTCCAGCGGCATTCTCGCCACCTCGACCGTTCCCGCATCGCAGGCCGTGCTGGCGCAGGTAGACGATGCCAGGGCTCTTGCCGCCAAGGTCGCCGATGCACTCGACTATGTCGGCGTGCTCACGCTCGAATTCTTTGCGACCGCCAACGGCCCCGTATTCAACGAGATGGCCCCGCGCGTCCACAATTCTGGCCACTGGACCATCGAAGGCTCGGTAACCAGCCAGTTCGAGAACCATGTGCGGGCGATCTGTGGGCTGCCGCTCGGCGATACCGGCCTTGCCGCAAGGGGCGCCGAGATGCGCAATCTGATCGGTGACGAGGCAAAAGACTGGCCTGCCATCCTCGCAGATCCGGCCAATCACTTGCATCTCTATGGCAAGACGGAAGCAAGGCCGGGGCGCAAGATGGGCCACGTCACCCGACTGTTGCTATGAGTCAGGAGATCTTCCTGATCCTGGCCCGGGCAAGCGACGGCACGATCGGCAATGACGGCTCCATGCCTTGGCGCATCCCGGCAGACCTTAAGCGATTCAAGGCGCTGACCATGGGCAAGCCGATGATAATGGGCCGAAAAACCTTCGACAGCCTGCCCGGCTTGCTGCCCGGCCGACGTCACATCGTCCTGACTCGCGACAAGGCATGGCGGGCCGAAGGCGCCGAAATCGCCCACGATGTCGAGAGCGCGCTGGCGCTGGCTGGCCCGGGCGAAGTCGCCATAATCGGCGGCGCGCAGATCTACGCCATGTTCATGCCACTCGCAGACCGTATCGAACTGACCGAAGTGCATCGCAGCTACAACGGTGATGCAACGGTCCCGCCATTTGGGGACAATTGGACCGAGATGAACCGGGAAAACCACCCGGACGATGGCGAACGGCCAGCCTATTCTTTCGTCACCCTGCGTCGCGCCCTATAGGCAACACCCGAGATGATTCGCGTCGACCACCAAGAGCCGTTTCCGGGGGACCTTGACGGCGCGATTCTCGCGCTCGGCAATTTCGACGGATTCCATCTGGGCCATCAGGCCGTGGTCGGCGAAGCGGTGCGCTGGGCGAAGGACGAAGGCCGCCCAGCCATTGTCGCCACGTTCGATCCGCACCCGGTCCGCCACTTCTGGCCAGACACGCCGCCGTTCCGCCTGACCACGCTCGATCAAAGGCAGGAACTGTTCGCCGAGGCCGGGGCCGATGCCATGCTGGTCTTCCATTTCGACGAATCGATTGCCGGGATGATGGCGGAGCGCTGGGTCGAAGAATGGCTGTGCGGCAAGTTCCATGTCGCCGGGCTCGTCACCGGCGAGGACTTCGTGTTCGGCAAGGGCCGTTCGGGTAATGCGGCTTCACTGAAAGAGCTGGGCCAGCGTTTCGGGATCGGCACCCGCGCAGTTGGCGCAGTCCACGATGCCAGCGGACCGGTGTCCTCCAGCCGCATCCGCGAAGCCCTCAAGGAAGGCGATTGCGAAACCGCCGCCAAGCTACTCACCCGCCCGTTTGCGATCCGCGGCATTGTCCAGCACGGCGACAAGCTGGGCCGCACGATCGGCTATCCCACCGCCAATATCGAACTGGGCACTTACCTGCGCCCGCGCTTCGGTATCTACGCTGTGACCGGCAAGCTGGCCGACGGGCGCGTGCTCCACGGCGCGGCGAACATCGGCATCCGCCCGACCTTTGAGCCGCCCAAGGAATTGCTCGAACCACATTTCTTCGATTTCTCCGAAGACCTCTATGGGCAGGAGATCGAGGTTGCCTTCCACCGCTTCCTGCGCCCCGAAGCCAAGTTCGAGCACATCGACGATCTTGTCGCGCAGATGGAGCAGGATTGCGATGAGGCGCGCAAGGTCCTAAGCGCCGCCGCATCATGAGCGAGCAGCGCGATTATCGAGACACCGTCTTCCTGCCGAAGACGGATTTCCCCATGAAGGCCGGCCTCCCGCAGAAGGAGCCGCAGATTCTCTCGCGCTGGCTGGAGACGGATCTCTATCGCCGCCTGCGCGAAGCGCGCGCTGGCGGGGAGAAGTTCATCCTTCACGACGGCCCGCCCTATGCCAATGGCGACATGCATATCGGCCACGCGCTCAACCACATTCTCAAGGACATGGTGGTGCGTAGCCGCACGCTGATGGGCTACGACGCGCCCTATGTGCCCGGCTGGGACTGCCACGGCCTGCCGATCGAATGGAAGATCGAGGAGCAATACCGCAAGAAGAAGCTCGACAAGGATGCGGTCGATCCGGTCGAGTTCCGCGCCGAATGCCGCGCCTATGCACAGCACTGGGTCGACACACAGCGCGAGCAGCTGAAGCGCCTCGGCATCAATGGCGACTGGGACAATCCCTACCTGACGATGCATTTCGACGCCGAGGCGACCATTGTCGCCGAGCTGATGAAGTTTGCGGAGTCCGGCCAGCTCTATCGCGGCGCCAAGCCGGTGATGTGGTCGCCGGTGGAAAAGACCGCGCTGGCAGAGGCTGAAGTCGAATACGAGGACATCACCTCGACCCAGATCGACGTGGCCTTCGAGATCATGGAATGTCCGAATGTGCCCGAACTGGTGGGAGCCTATGCGGTGATCTGGACGACCACGCCATGGACGATCCCGACCAATCAGGCGATCGCCTATGGGGCGGATGTTGAGTATGTCGCCCTCCGGGTGTCATGGGCCGCACGCGATGGTGCGACCATGCAATCGTTCCCAAGTGTGATTCTCGTTGCACGCTCACTTCTTGGCGAAGTTACTAATCGCGCGCAGATCGGTGGTTATGATGAAGTTTGGTCCGGCAAAGGCTCCGATCTTGCCAGGACCATGGTCCGCCACCCGATGGCCTCCGCGCTGCCGGATGCCGATTTCTACACCCGCCTGCGCCCGATGCTCGACGGCTCGGACTTCGTTACCACCGAATCTGGAACCGGGCTCGTCCACATGGCACCCGACCACGGCGAGGACGACTTCGCCTTGTGCAAGGCGCACGGCATCGACCCGGTCTTCGCCGTCGATGCGGGCGGCGTCTATCGCGACGACTGGCCGTGGCTCGGCGGGCACGACGAACGCCGCCGCGCGGTCATCAATCCCAATTTCAACGCGCCGGACGGGCCGATCTGTTCAGACCTCAAGTCCGCTGGAGCTTTGCTCAGCGCGTCCACCGACTATCAACATTCTTATCCACACAGCTGGCGCTCGAAGAAGAAGGTCATCTTCCGCTGCACGCCGCAGTGGTTCGTACCGATGGACCGGCCGATGACCCATCTGCCTGCCAAGACTCCTGGAGAAAAAGGATGGGAGAACGAGGGCGGCGCGGTCGATCCGGCTGACGAGACCGCATGCGCTTCACCGACCCTGCGCGAAGCGGCCATGCGTGCCATCGCCGAAACCCGCTTCGTTCCGGACAAGGGCCGCAACCGGATTGGCAGCATGGTCGAAGGACGGCCCGACTGGGTGCTCTCTCGCCAACGCGCGTGGGGCGTGCCGATCACGCTGTTCGTCGATCGAAAGACCGGACAGTATCTGTGTGACCACGAAGTCAACGCGCGGATCGTCGAGGCCATTCGCGCCGAGGGCGTCGATGCCTGGTCCGACGCACGCGCGCAGGAGTTCCTCGGCCCCGACTACAATGCCGAAGACTACGAACGCGTCACCGACATTCTCGACGTCTGGTTCGATTCTGGCTCGACTCACGCCTTTGTGCTCGAAAGCGGCAAGTGGCCCGACCTGATGCGGCCCGAAGGCCATACCGGCCCGCTTGCCGACCTCTACCTCGAAGGCTCCGACCAGCATCGCGGCTGGTTCCAGAGCTCACTGCTCGAGAGCTGCGCGACGCGCGGCCATGCGCCTTACAAGGCAGTGCTGACTCACGGCTTCACCATGGATGCCGCCGGCAAGAAGATGTCCAAGTCGCTTGGCAACACGGTCGATCCGATCAAGGTGATGGAGACCAACGGGGCGGACATCATCCGGCTGTGGGCGCTGTCGGTCGACTATACCGAGGATCACCGCATCGGCGACGAGATCCTCAAGGGCGTCGCCGACCAGTATCGCAAGATCCGTAACACGTTCCGCTACCTGCTAGGGGCGCTCGAAGGCTTCAACGATGCCGAGCGCGTCGATGTGTCCGACATGCCCGAGCTAGAGCGCTATGTTTTGGCGCTGCTTGCCCGGCTCGATGGCAAGCTGCGGCAGGCCGCGCTTGATTTCGATTTCAACACCTGGACGCGCGAAATCGCTGATTTCTGCAACGAAGATCTGTCGGCCTTCTTCTTCGATGTGCGCAAGGATTGCCTCTATTGCGATGCGCCGTCTGATCCCAAGCGCCGCGCCTATCGCACCGTGCTCGACACGCTGTTCCAAGCCTTGGTGCGCTATGCCGCGCCGGTGCTGGTGTTCACAGCGGAGGAAGTGTGGGGCACGCGCTATCCCGACGGCGGTTCGGTGCACCTGCTCGAATGGCCGGAAGTCGATGCGGGTTGGGACGATGCGGCATTAGCGGACAAGTGGACCAAGGTCCGCACCACCCGCGATCAGGTCAACGAACACATCGAGCCGCTGCGCCGCGATAAGATTATCAAGTCCAGCCTCGAAGCCGAAGTGTCGCTTCCGCTCGACGCTAGCGATGTCGATTTCACCGAAGCGTTCATCGTCGCGTCAGTCGCCAACGGCGATTGGCAGGTGGTGAAGACCGAGCATCACAAATGCGGCCGCTGCTGGCGGCACTTGCCCGAAGTCACCGAAGACGGCGCGCTGTGCGGTCGCTGCGAAACCGTGCTCGCCCAAACCGAAGGCGCGGGTGTATGAGCTTCCTCACCCGCCATCGGGTTATCGGCCTCGCGCTGGCTATCGCCATTTTCATAGTCGATCGGGCGGTCAAGCGCTGGATTCATTTCGATCTCGGCCTCACCCAACGCGGCGACCAGATTGTCGTCACCGAGTTCTTCAACCTTACGCGCGAGAACAACTACGGCGTGTCGCTGGGCATGTTTCAGGCCAATTCGATGGAGATGCGCTGGGCCTTGGTCGCGCTCACCGGCGCGATCGCGCTGTTCGTGCTCGTGTGGATGATGCGCGAGAAGCTCTTGGGCGACATTCTGGCGCTGGCGCTCATCCTCGGCGGCGCGCTCGGGAATATCCGCGACCGCTTCTACCATGGCTTCGTGATCGACTATGCCGATCTGCATTTCGGCGATTTCCGCCCGTTCCTGATTTTCAATGTCGCCGATGCCGCCATTACCATTGGCGTCGTCATTATCCTTGCCCGCACGCTGCTTTCGCGCGAAAAGCCCGAAGCAGACGCCATGACTACGCCCTCGGAGAGCTGAACCATGCCAGGAATGATTTCGACCAGGGCCCGTGCCCTTCTTCTCGCAACCGGTGGGGCCGTACTGCTCTCGGCTTGCGGTGGCGGCGGCATTTTCAATCGCGAGCGGCCAGACGAGTTCGCAGTCCAGCGTCAGACGCCGCTGGTCGTGCCCCCGGATTTCGCCCTTACACCACCGCGCGAGGGCCAGCCCCGGCCTGCCGACCGCTCGCTTCAGGAACAGGCTCTCGAAGCACTGTTCGGCGGTCCTGCACCGCGCAGCGCCGTGGAACGCGATGCGGTCAGCCGCGCGGGAACCGCCGCGCCGGGGATCCGCTCTTCGGTGGGCGACATGGGAACGCATACCGTCGCCAAGGGCAGCGCCACGCGCGACATCCTGCTGGCTCCGGAAAGCGATGGCCAGGTCGCGCGCACCTCGGCGGGCACCTGATACGTCAATCGCTCGGGACAGGCTCGGCTTCGGGCTCGATTCGTGAGACCAGCAGCTTGTCGATCCTGAGGCCGTCCATGTCCACGACCTCGAAGCGCCATCCCTGATCGTCGAAGCACAGGCCCTCGTGCGGGACCTGTTTGATGACAGCCAGCACATAGCCAGCCCCGGTTGCAAATTCGCGCGGCTCGGGCAGTTCCATCTGGAGCCGCACGGCCATCGCATCGGCGGGCATTGCCCCTGAGACGAGCAGCGAGCCGTCCGCTCGTTCGATCAGCATCGGCTCGTCGCCCTCGTCCTGGTCGCTGACGAAAGTACCGGCAATCGCTGTCAACAGGTCGGTCGGCGTGACGATCCCGTCGAGATGGCCATACTCGTCGTGGACCATTGCCATGGCCACTTCGGCCCGCTGGAGTACTCGCAGGGCATCAAGCGCATCGACCTGATCGGGTATGACTTCCGCCTTGCGCATCAGCGCGGACAGCGAGACGTGCTCGCCCGCGATCATGCACGAGAGGATTTCGCGCACCTTGACCACGCCGACGACCTCGTCGGGCGAGCCGTCGATCACCGGCAACAGCGAATGGGGCGAATCGGCAATCCGTTCGCGTAGTTCGGCCTCGCTCGAATTGATGTCGACCGAGTCAATTTCAGTACGCGGGGTCATCAGTTCGCGCACCGGCCTTTCGGCCAGTTTCATGACCTCGGCCATCATCGCCCGTTCGTTTTCCTCGATCACGCCCGAATGGGTCGCTTCGGCGAAGATCATGTGCAGCTCCTCGGCGGTGAGCTGGCCTTCGCTCGCCCGTCCGACCGACAGCACTCGCAGGATGAGCGCCGAAGCCCGGTCAAGCAGCCACACGAACGGCGCGACGATCCGTGCCAGCAGGGCCATCGGACGCGCCATGATCAGAGCGATCGGCTCCGCCGAGCGGAGCGCGATCTGCTTGGGCACCAACTCGCCGATCACCAGGCTGAAAAAGGTAACAAGGACAATCACGAGCGCAAATCCGGCCTCGGCAGCGAGATTCGCCGGAATGCCAAGCGATTCGAGCCGCTCACCAACGGGTCCACCAAGCGTTGAGCCTGAGTAGGCGCCAGCAAGGATCCCGATCAGGGTGATGCCGATCTGAACTGTCGAGAGAAACTTGCCCGGATCCGCCGCCATCTCCAGCACGAGTTTAGCCGCCCCGCTGCCCTTGTCTGCCGCCAGTTTCAGCCGTGATGCCCGGGCCGAGACGATCGCCAGTTCAGACATGGCAAACAGGCCGTTGAGCAGGATCAGGCAGGAGATGATGACCAGATCGGTCCAGGGGAACGGTGTCACAGTACGTCAATCGCTAGCAGAGTTTCCCGCAAATGAGAAACCGCCCAAAAAGGTTCATGCAGGCACTTGTTGATGAGCGCCGGAACCCCATTGCTCGCCGTTCGTTGGCAAATGACCAAGCCAGCGCGCATTCATGTTCATCAGTGCACATATCCGTGCAATCGAAACATCATGAGAGGTTCGTTCCATGAAGAAGTCACGTCTTGTCGTATCCAGCCTCGCTGCAATGTCGCTTGTTACGGTTTCGGCCTGTGTCACCGATCCCAACACCGGTGAGAAGAAGGTGTCCCGCACCGTGCTCGGCGCAGGCGGCGGCGCGATGCTTGGAGCGGTGCTCGGCGGCCTTATCGGGGGCGGCACCGGCAGGATCGTCGGCGCGGGCATTGGCGGTGTCGCCGGCGGCGTCGTCGGCTACAAGATGGACCAGCAGATCAAGGAACTGAAGGAACAGACCGCAGGGTCCGGCGTCGATGTCACCGAAGTCGACAATGGCCAGGCGATCCTCGTCAACTTGCCCGACGGCGTGACTTTCGATGTCGATTCCTCGACCCTGAAGCCGCAATTCCGCTCCACGCTCGACCAGATCGCACAGAGCCTGCAAACCTATCCCGACAGCCTGATCGATGTTTACGGCCACACCGATTCGACCGGCTCCGATCAGTACAACCAGGCGCTTTCGCAGCGCCGCGCGCGGACTGTCGCCGACTATCTCATCATGCGCGGCGTTTCCGGTGCAAGGATCCGCAGTCAGGGCTATGGCGAGACCATGCCCATCGCGACCAACGACACGCCGGAAGGCCGCGCCCTCAACCGCCGTGTCGAGATCAAGATCGTGCCGATCTCGCAGGAGCAGGTGCAGGCCGCGCGCCAGCAGGGCTATTGACGAATACTGACTAAGCTCAGTCCGCAACAGCGTTCGTACGCAGGGTTTCGACCCCACCATTGGCCAGTTTCCAGACCACCCCTTGGGGCACTGGAAGTGCCAGGGTCTCGTCCTGGGGCAGGCCAAGATAGGCCCCTCGGATCAACCTGCTGACCAAGCCATGGGTCACAGCTACGGTCGTTCCTTCAACCGAGCGGAGAAAACTTCACGCGCGCGCCAAGGCCTGCTCGAAGCTTTCTCCGCCGGGCGAACGGAAATACCAGTCGTACTGGTTGGTGCCATCGAGCAAGCTAGGCCAGCCGGCATCTATGTCGTCCAGCGACAAGCCATCCCATGGGCCGAGCGACACCTCTGACAGGCGATTGTCGAAGCACGGTTCGGGATAGCGTCCTGATCCAAGCAGGCAGTCCGTTGTCTGCCGCGCCCTTCCCAGCGGACTGGACACCAGAGCATCGACGTTAGGCACATTGGCGGAAAGCAGGTTCGCACAAGCCAATGCCTGATCGATCCCGGTTTCAGTCGGCGGCGAATCAAGCCTACCCTGATAACGGCCCCAAGCATTCCATTCGGTTTCCCCATGCCGCAAGAGATAGATTTCGTGCGGCCCTGCAGAATGGCTGTGGCCGGGTTCAGCCATCTTCCTCCAACACCTTTCTCGCCCGTTCGGCGAGGCGCTCTACAGCCGCCGAATGGATGCCAGGCGCACAGACCAGCACACCGAATGCTTTGGGATCGCGCTTGTTGAAATTGACCGGATTGCCGAAGGCGTCGGTCACAGCTGCGCCAGCTTCTCGCGCGATCAGCCCGGCTGCGGCGATGTCCCACTCATAGCCCCAGCGTAGCGAGGCGACGAGATCGGCTTCGTCGTTTGCCACCATAGCCATACGCAAGGCGATCGAATTGGGCTGCACCACCTTTTCCAGATCGGCATCTTCGTCGTGTAGCTTCCATGCAGGCACGCGCGCTCCCGAAAGGTCGCTACGCGTGCTACCCGCCAGCCTCGTGCCGTTTCGCCACGAGCCTTTGCCCGCTACGCCGATCCACATCTCGCCACCCTCGTCGCGGGCGCGCGCCGGCGCGAACAGATAGCCGAGCAGGGGGCGCGAGGAATTGACCAGGGCCACCGATATCGCCCAGCCATCGCGGCCATGAATGAACGAACGGGTG
The DNA here is from genome assembly GCA_964603645.1 of uncultured Novosphingobium sp. Taxonomy (GTDB): domain Bacteria; phylum Pseudomonadota; class Alphaproteobacteria; order Sphingomonadales; family Sphingomonadaceae; genus Novosphingobium. The sequence continues at coordinate 10,412 of CAZRVW010000059.1, forward strand.
CCATCGATCGGATCGACCAGCCAGACCAGATCCCCATCAAGGCGGTGCGGCGCATCGGCGGTCTCTTCCGATAGCCAGCCTGCGGCAGGCAGCAATGCGCACAGTTCACGCTTGAGAAACTGGTCGACCGCCAGATCGACTTCCGAGACGGGATTGTCAGGCGACTTGTCCCAATGATCGAGCGCGTGACCGTCGCCCGGCCAGCCAGCCAGAGCGATGCGTCCCGCCTCGCGCACTATGGCTTCAAGATTCTCGCGATCGATCAAACAACGTCCCTTGGCGATGGCCAAACAGCCCTTTTCAAGCGCCCACCGATATGCTTATGCGGCAGCGCACAAAACAGCGTCTCGCACTCTCTTGCGAAAGCCCCTCCTAGTTTCGACGGAAAGTCATTTGCAATGAATATTCACGAGTATCAGGCCAAGGAACTACTGGCGAAGTTCGGCGTCCCGGTTCCCGCCGGCATCGCTGCCCTCAGCGTCGAGGAGGCTGTTGCGGCCGCGAAACAGCTTCCCGGACCGCTCTACGTCGTGAAATCGCAGATTCATGCTGGTGGGCGCGGCAAGGGTAAGTTCAAGGAACTGGGCCCCGATTCGAAGGGCGGCGTGCGGCTGTCCAAGACGATCGAGGAAGTCGAGACCAACGCGAAGGAAATGCTCGGTAACACGCTGGTCACGATCCAGACCGGCGAGGCGGGCAAGCAAGTCAACCGGCTCTACATCACCGATGGTGTGGACATCGGCAAGGAATACTACCTCTCGATGCTGGTCGACCGCGCCACGGGACGCATCGCCATGATCGCCTCGACCGAAGGCGGTATGTCGATCGAGGACGTTGCCCATGAAACGCCCGAAAAGATCGTCACCATTGTCATCGATCCCGCGCAGGGCTTCCAGCCGCATCATGCTCGCGCCGTGGCATTCGGGCTGAAGCTGTCGGGCGATCTGAACAAGCAGGCGCAGAAGCTGGCAAAGCAGCTTTACGAAGCCTTCGTTGCGCTTGACTGCTCGATGATCGAGATCAACCCGCTCGCCGAAAGCGGCGACAAACTGATGGTGCTCGATGCCAAGATGAGCTTCGATTCGAATGCGCTGTTCCGCCATCCCGATGTCGAGGCGCTGCGCGACGAGACTGAGGAAGACCCGGCCGAAGTCGAAGCCAGCAAGCACGACCTCGCCTATATCAAGCTCGACGGCAACATCGGCTGCATGGTGAACGGCGC
>CAZRVW010000059.1:11643-13369 GCA_964603645.1 uncultured Novosphingobium sp.
GCGCCGGCCTTGCCCTGGCAACGATGGACATCATCCAGCTGAACGGTGCGTTCCCCGCCAACGTCCTCGACGTCGGCGGCGGCGCATCGAAGGAAAAGGTGACTGCGGCCTTCAAGATCATCCTGTCCGATCCGGCAGTCGAAGGCATTCTCGTGAATATCTTCGGCGGCATCATGAAATGTGACGTTATCGCCGACGGCATTGTCGCGGCGGCCAAGGACGTGAACCTCTCGGTTCCTCTGGTCGTCCGCCTCGAAGGCACCAATGTCGAGCAGGGTAAGGAAATCCTCGCCAGCTCGGGCCTTGCTATCGTTCCTGCCGACGATCTGGGCGATGCTGCGCGCAAGATCGTGGCGGAGGTGAAGCAAGCCGCCTGAGAGCCTTGCCCGCCAAATACGGGGGGCTTGACGTCCCGCAAGCGCGGCGCAATGGCATTCTGCACAAATTTTTCCTCAATTGAATGACTCAACCCGCGCCGGTTCTGGCGCACAATAACGATGAAGAAGGGGCTTAACCCATGAAGATCCTCGTGCCCGTCAAGCGGGTCATCGATTACAATGTGAAGCCGCGCGTCAAGAGCGACGGCACCGGCGTCGATCTCGCCAACGTCAAGATGAGCATGAATCCGTTCGACGAGATTTCCGTCGAGGAAGCCATCCGCCTGAAAGAGGCTGGCAAGGCCGAGGAAATCATCGCCGTCTCGGTCGGTCCGGCCAAGGCGCAGGAAACGCTGCGCACAGCGCTCGCCATGGGCGCGGACCGCGCGATCCTGGTCGAGACCGACGAGGACGTCGAACCGCTGGCCGTCGCCAAGATCCTGAAAGCGATTGCGGACGCCGAACAACCCGGCCTCGTGATCCTCGGCAAGCAGGCGATCGACGATGATTCCAACCAGACCGGCCAGATGCTCGCCGCGCTGCTGGGCCGTCCGCAGGGCACTTTCGCTAACGAGCTCACCATCGAGGGCGATTCGATCACCGTGAAGCGTGAGATCGACGGCGGCCTTGAAACCGTGAAGCTGGCGATGCCTGCAGTCATCACCACCGACTTGCGCCTCAACGAGCCGCGCTATGCTTCGCTGCCCAACATCATGAAGGCGAAGAAGAAGCAGCTCGATGTGACTGCACCAGGCGACTACGGCGTCGATATCGCTCCGCGCCTGAAGACTCACAATGTGAGCGAACCGCCCGTGCGTCAGGCCGGCATCAAGGTCGAAGACGTCGACGCGCTCGTAGCCAAGCTCAAGGACATGGGCATCGCCTGAGGCGGCCCGGAAGGACAAAAGACATGAACACTCTCGTCTGGGTCGAACACGACAACGCAAGCGTCAAGGACGCTACCCTTTCCGCTGTCACTGCCGCAAGCAAGCTCGGTGACGTCACCGCTCTGGTCGCCGGATCGGGCTGCGATGCCGCCGCCGATGCCGCTGCCAAGATCGCTGGCGTCTCGAAGGTGCTCAAGGCCGACGATGCCGCCTATGCCAATGCCCTAGCCGAGAACGTCGCGCCGCTGATCGTCTCGCTGATGGATGGCTACGACGCCTTCGTCGCGCCTGCCACCACCACCGGCAAGAACATCGCGCCGCGCGTTGCCGCGCTGCTCGACGTGATGCAGATATCGGACATTCTCTCGGTCGAAGGCGACAAGACCTTCACGCGCCCGATCTATGCCGGCAACGCCATCGCCACGGTCGAATCGAGCGATGCCAAGCTGGTCATCACCGTGC
>CAZRVW010000060.1:0-13365 GCA_964603645.1 uncultured Novosphingobium sp.
ATCCGCTCGCAGCCCATGCTCGCCGGTGGCGCGGTGTTCATCGGCAGTCACAACGGGCACGTCCTTGCGCTGGACCGGGCAACCGGGTGCGAGCGTTGGCGCTTCGAGGCACGCGCCGAAGTGCGTACGGCCGTAGTCGTCGAGCCATGGAAAAGCGGCGACCGCGATGCCGATCCGCTTGCCTTCTTCGGGGACCTTGCCGGCAACGTCTATGCCGTGCGCGCCTTTACCGGGGAGTTGGTCTGGACGGTTCGCGGCGACATGCACACCGTCGCGGTGATCACGGCGAGCCCGGCGCTCCATGGCGACACCCTGTTCGTCCCCATCTCTTCGATGGAAGAAAATTCGGCAGCCGCCCCCAATTACCCATGCTGCACCTTTCGCGGCTCGGTCGTCGCGCTCGATACCAGAACCGGCAAGGAGAAGTGGCGCACCTGGATGGTCGGCGAACCGCAGCGCAGGACGAGTGGGGATGGCCGCACCGAATACGGTCCTTCGGGAGTGGCCGTATGGAACACGCCTGCCATCGATCCCGGGCGAGGCCTGATCTACTTCGCGACGGGCGACAACTATTCCCAGCCGGCGACGGAGTTGAGCGACGCGGTCGTCGCGCTCGAAATGGAGACCGGCGCGATCCGCTGGTCGCATCAGGCAACCGAAGGCGACGCCTGGAATGTCGGTTGCTTTGTCGGCAGCGCCACGTGCCCCGAAGATGCGGGCCCTGACTTCGATTTTGGCGCGGGTGTGATTCTGGTGCGCTCCAGCGAGGGCCGCGATCTCGTCCTTGCCGGGCAAAAGGCAGGCCTGACCTACGCTTTCGACGCCGATAGCGGCGAACAGGTATGGATACGCCGGGTCGGACGCGGAGGCCTTGCGGGCGGTATCCTGTTCGGCATGTCCGCGCAGGACGGTAAGCTGTTCGCGCCGGTCAGCGACTTCGGCGAAATCGAGGACAAGAGCCTTGCAGCCATGCCGGGAATGAACGCGGTAGACATTGCCAGCGGCGCGCTGTTGTGGAGCCAACCGATGCCCAACACCTGCAAGCCCGATCAAATCGGCTGCATGCCCGGCATCAGCAGCCCGCCGACAGCAACGGCTGAATTCGTTCTGGCTGGTGGCGATGACGGAAGGTTGCGTGCCTATGCACCGGAAAGCGGCGAGGTGCTGCTCGATCTCGACCTAACCGGCTCGATCGAGACGGTCAACGGTGTCGACGCCCGCGGCGGCGCCATGAGCGGCGGTGGAGCCCCGCTGGTCGATGGCGGACAGATCATCGTTGCATCCGGTTACGGCACAGCGATGAAAATGGCTGGCAACGTCCTGCTGGTGTTCGAGAAGGAATAGGGCGTTAGCGCCTGACCTCAGCCGACATCCATGGAGTAACCCGCCGCACGCACAGTGCGGATCGGATCCGCTTCGCCCACCCGGTTGATCACCTTGCGCAGGCGGCGGATGTGGACATCGACGGTGCGCTCGTCGATTTCGCTGTCCATGCCCCAGACCCCGTCGAGGATCTGCTGGCGCGAAAGCACCCTGCCCGGCCGCTCCATGAAGTAGCGCAGCAGCTTGAACTCGGTCGGCCCGAGATGCAGCGCCTCACCGCCGCGGCGGACCCGGTGCGAGGCCGGGTCAAGCTCGATGTCGCCGAATTGAAGGTTCGTGCCGGTCAGGGCCGGCCGGCTGCGGCGCAGCAGCGCCTCGACCCGCGCCATCAGCTCGCGGGTGCTGAACGGCTTGGTGACATAGTCGTCGGCTCCGGTCTTGAGGCCACGCACGCGATCTTCCTCCTCGCCGCGCGCGGTGAGCATGACGATGGGGATCGACGAGGTCTCACGGTCCTTGCGCAACTGGCGGCAGACCTCGATGCCGGGAACCTGTTCGATCATCCAGTCGAGTATGATCGCATCGGGATGCTGCTCGCGCACCATCAGCAAGGCTTCTTCGCCATCCCCGGTACTGCGCACGTCAAAACCTTCGGCAGAGAGGTTCCAGGTCAGCAGATCGCACAGGGCCTGGTCGTCCTCGACCACCAGCACGGAAGGCTTCATAACGCGTCTCCCGGCTCAGGATCGCTATTGTCGCGCTCGGTGCAGTATTCACCGGTTGCCGCGAAATAGACCATCTCGGCGACATTGGTGGAATGATCGCCCATCCGCTCGAGATTGCGCGCCACGAACAGGAGCTGCGCCGCATCACTGATCGTCGCGGGTTTCTCCATCATGTGGCTGACAAGATTGCGGAAGATCGAATCGTAAAAATTGTCGACCTTGTCGTCGCGGCGGATCACCTCGACCGCGAGTTGCGCGTCGCGCGCGCCGTAGGCGTTGAGCACGTCGCGCACCATGCCCTGGACGATCTCGGCCATGGCCGGGATAAGGGTAAGCGGCTCGATCTGGCCGCTGCGTTCAAAGCGGGCAACGCGCTTGGCGATATTCTTGGCATAGTCGCCGATTCGCTCGACAACCCCGGAAATCTTGAGCGCAGCTATAACCTCGCGCAGGTCGTCGGCCATGGGCGCCCTGAGCGCGATGACGCGCACAGCCAGCCGGTCGACTTCGGCCTCGAGCGCGTCGATCTGAGCATCGTTGGCGACAATCTGGCGTGCCTTTTCTTCGTCGCGTTGCACGAGCGCCTGGATCGCATCGCGGATCGCCACTTCGGCAAGACCGCCCATTTCGGCGATCAGACCACGCAACTGGGCGATCTCGTTCTCGAAGGACTTGACGGTATGCTCAACCATGGTTCTCACTCCCGTCAGCCATAGCGGCCGGTGATGTAATCCTGCGTGCGCTTCTCGCGCGGGTTGGTGAATATCTCGTCTGTCTCGCCGTATTCGACCATCGCCCCCAGGTGAAAGAAGGCTGTGCGCTGCGAGACGCGCGCGGCCTGCTGCATCGAATGGGTGACGATGACGATAGCATAGTTTTCGCGCAGCTCGTCGATCAGTTCCTCGATGCGCGCCGTGGCGATTGGATCGAGCGCGGAGCATGGCTCGTCCATCAGGATGACTTCCGGACTGACGGCGATGGCCCGCGCAATGCAAAGCCGCTGCTGCTGGCCACCCGAAAGCACGGTGCCGGCATCGCTCAGCCGGTCCTTGACTTCTTCCCACAGCCCGGCGCGGGTCAGCGACCGCTCAACGATCTCCTCCAGCTCTGCCTTGTTCTGGGAGAGGCCGTGGATGCGCGGACCGTAAGCAATGTTCTCGAAGATCGACTTGGGAAAGGGGTTCGGCTTCTGGAACACCATGCCGACGCGCGCGCGCAATTGCACCACATCCATTCCGCTCGCGTAAATATCCTGCCCGTCGAGCTCGATCGTGCCGGTGACGCGCGCCACCGGAATGGTATCGTTCATCCGGTTGAAACAGCGCAGGAAGGTCGATTTACCGCAACCGGAAGGGCCGATAAAGGCCGTCACGATCCCCGAATCCACTTCGATCGAGACGTCGTCGATGGCCTGCTTTGGGCCGTAATACACGTCGACATTACGAGCGGTCAGTTTCGGATGCGAAGACATTACGGATTCCGGAACCTCTCTACCATTTAACTTCGAACCTGTTGCGCAGATAGATCGCCAGGCCATTCATCGCCAGCAGGAACACCAGCAATACGATAATCGCCGCCGACGTATTCTGCACGAAACCGGCATCGATCTCGTCCGACCACAGGAAAATCTGCATCGGCAGCACGCTCGAAGGCGCGGTAATTCCGTCCGGCGGGGTAGCGACAAAGGCACGCATGCCGATCATCAGCAGCGGAGCGGTTTCGCCCAATGCGCGCGCCATGCCGATGATCGTACCGGTCAAGATGCCAGGCAGGGCCAGCGGCACGACATGCTGGACAACGGTCTGAACCGGACTGGCGCCGATCGCCAGGGCGGCATCGCGGATCGAGGGCGGAACCGCCTTGATCGCATTGCGCGAGGCGATGACAATGACGGGCATGGTCATCAGCGCCAGTGTCAGGCCGCCGACCAGCGGCGACGAGCGCGGCAGGTGCAGCGTGTTGATGAATACCGCGAGGCCAAGCAAGCCGAAGATGATCGATGGCACGGCCGCGAGGTTATTGATCGATACTTCGACCATGTCGATCCAGCGGTTGCGCGGTGCGAACTCTTCCAGATAGACGGCCGCCAGAACGCCTAGCGGAAACGACAGCGCCAGCGTGACCAGCATTGTCCACAGCGATCCCTTGAACGCACCCCAGATTCCGGCGTTGGCCGGATCGGTGGAATCGGACCCAGTCAGGAATTTCCAGTCGAGACCGCCGATGCCGTTCTTGAGCATGATGAAAAGCAGCAGCACCAGGAAGGCCATGGACAGGACGATCGCGCCCAGGCCGAGCAGTCGAAACCGGCGTTCGGCGGCATGGCGCTTCGCCAACCTTTGCTCCATGCGGGCGAGGATGACCTGATCAGTCATAGGCTTCCCTGAATCGCCTGACGACGCGCAACGCGACAATGTTGAGCACCAGCGTCACCAGGAACAGGATCAGGCCGAGTGCAAAGGCCGAAAGCGTCTTGGGGCTGTCGAACTCCTGGTCGCCCGTCAGCAGCTGGACGATCTGGAACGTGACAGTGGTCATGGAATCGAGCGGATCGACCGACAGGTTGGCGGCTGCTCCCGCCGCCATGACAACGATCATCGTCTCGCCAATGGCGCGGCTGACGGCCAGCATGACGCCCGCGACAATGCCGGGCAGCGCGGCCGGGATAAGCACCCGCTTGATCGTCTCGGACTGGGTCGCGCCCATGGCCAGCGATCCATCCGACATGGCCTGAGGCACCGCGGCGATGGAATCGTCGGCCATCGAGGAAACGAAGGGAATGATCATCACGCCCATCACCAGGCCGGCAGCCAGCGCGCTCTCGGTGGAAGGGTTGTCCCGGCCCAGCGAAGCGGCCAGGTCACGGATGAAGGGGGCGACGGTCAGTGCGGCGAAATAGCCGTAGACCACGGTCGGTACGCCTGCGAGAATCTCAAGCATCGGCTTGATCCAGCGCCGCGCGCGCGCCGAGGCATATTGCGTGAGGTAGATCGCGCTCATCAGCCCGAGCGGAATGGCGACGATCATGGCGATCACCGCGCCGATATAGAGCGTGCCCCAGAACAACGGAATCGCACCGAAATTGTCGCCGATGTCGTCGCCAACGGCGGTTCCCGGGCTCCAGTGCGTGCCGGTCAGGAAATCGATCGGCGAAACCTTGCCGAAAAACAGGCCAGTCTCATAGACGAGCGATGCGATAATCCCGAAGGTCGTCAGAATCGCGACCAGCGACGCCATCAGCAGCAGCAACATGAAGGCGCGCTCGACCCAGGTACGCGCGGGAAAATTGGCACGCAGCCGCGAGAATCCCCACGCCCCGCCGGCAAAAGCCAATATGACGACCAGCACCGCACCGATCAGGTCATAGCGCGCGCGCAGCTCGCGGATCGGCGCAGCCAGTTCCTGCGCCAGCGGGTAGAACGACCCGGCATCGGGATGGCTCGCAAGCACCCGGGCCTCGGCGAGAATGGCTGCACGCTCGAACCCCGATGCCGGAAGCTGCTGCGCGACCGGCAATCCCGCCAGCGCCGCATCGACCAGCGAGGGGGCGATAGCGCTCCACACCATCCAGCCGAGCAGGGCCGGGAGCACGGTCCACAGCACAAGGTGCGCAGCGTGATATTCCGGCCGGGACCAGGTCGAAACCTTGTCCCGTGCAAATAGCCGGGCTTTCGAGCGCGCGGTGAACCAGCCAAGGAGAGCAAGGGCGCAAAGCGCCGACAGGATGGCCAGCTGGATCATGTCGGCGCTTGCACTATTACTTGAGTCCGGTGCCGTCCATCACGGTCAGCTCGCTAATCACAGTTGCGTTCGCAGCGCGCACCTCTTCGGGCGAGACGACCATGCCCTTGTCCTTCAGGTAGCCATCGGCGCCCCAGGCATTGGGCCACTCGGCGACAAATTCCTTCAGGCTCTTGACCTTATCGAGATGCGCTTTCTTGATATAGATGTAGAGCGGACGCGCGCCGGGGTAGCTGAAATCGGAAATCGAGGCGTAGGTCGGCTCGACATCCGACATCGGCACGCCTTTCAGCTTGTCGGCGTTCTCTTCAAGGAACGAATAACCGAAGATACCTATAGCCTTGGCATTCTGCGCGATCTTCTGAACGAGCAGATTGTCGTTTTCGCCGCCTTCGATATAGGCGCCGTCTTCACGGATCGTCGTGCAGGTCTTCTCGTAGGCGTCCTTGTCGCTGTCCTTGAGCGCACCCATCGCTGGATCCGACTTGCAGCCAGCCTCAAGAATCAGCTCCTCGAGCGCGTCGCGCGTGCCCGAAGTCGTCGGCGGACCGTACACGCTGATCGGAATGGCTGGCAGCGAAGGATCGACATCCTTCCAGTTCTTTGCCGTCTGAGGCTTGCCGAAAGGATTGGCGGCCAGCGCCTTGTAGACAGTCTCGGGCGTCAGTTTCATTTTCGGCCCGTTCGCAGCCTCGGCAAAGGCGATGCCGTCGATGCCGACCTGGACTTCAATGACTTCCGTCACGCCGTTTGCCTTGCAGTCTTCGAATTCCGAAGCTTTCATGCGGCGCGAGGCGTTCTCGACGTCGGGAAAATTGAAGCCGACGCCTGCACAGAACAACTTCATCCCCGCGCCGGTTCCGGTCGATTCGATCACCGGCGACTTGAAGCCCTGGCCGGCGACCTTCTCGGCGACAGCCGTAGCGAAGGGGTAGACGGTCGAAGAGCCGACCGCACGGACGAAATCGCGGGCGCCGCCGGCCTCACCGCCGCCCGAGCCACCACATGCAGAAAGCGCCAGAGCGGAAACGGCGACAAAAGCCGTGGTCTTGAAATTGTACATTTACAGTCCCCTTTCGCGCCCGATTAGGGTGCTCCTATTGGTGTTTGATTACACTTTTGCGACAGTTTTGTTACATCGTGGCGGATCGATTTCTGCTCCCGCCACCGAGCTTAGAAATCGACCTGCGCGCGCATCCCAAAGGCATTGACGGAGTAGGACGTGTCGCCGCCGGCTGCCGGATGGACGGCATCTTTGTATTTCATCCGGCCGTAGTTCATCATCAGTCTGGTGTAGTCAGTCGGCGTCCAGATCAACGAGATTGCGAGCCCGTCCTGCGTGCCGCTGACGATCCCGGCATCGGTCAGGTCGAGCCGGTCGTAGCGCAGGTTCACCTGCAAGGCGCCCATGCCGCCCTCGCCCACGGGACTTTCCGGCTTGACCCGGTCAAACGTGCCCTTCTTGTATCCGCGCGAGTCCCCGCCAGTCAGGAAATATCCCACTTCCGCATAGCCGCCGAAGAAGGTCGGATCGGCGAGACCAGCCGGACGCGAGACCTTCTGCCAATAGCCCTCGGCCGCGGCATGGAACGGCCCGGAGATGAACGCCCCCTCAAGACCGTAGCCGGTCTCGCTGGTGGCGCTGAATGCGCCGGTGTTGATGAAGCGCTCGCCGGTGGTGTGCACGAACGGGCGCTGGCGATAGCGGACCGTATCGGCCGCATCGTTGAGCTCGGTGTAGTGAACCGATGCGCCGAGGTGCAGCTGGCCTTCGCCCAGCTTGGGCATGAACACCACACGGCCATCCATGCTCCAGCTCTTGCCGGGAAGATCGCTCATGTTGTCGGTGAACACACCGCCCTGCAGCAGCAGATCGCCGGCGCCATATTGGGCGGAAAGGCCGACCCGCCGTTCGAACCCGAAGGCATCGGTGAACGCGGCGCGCTCAATCATCGAGATGAAACGGCTGCTGCTCAGCTCTTCGAGTCCCTGAAAATTGTTGTGCTGACCAGCCGAGATCGTCAGGCCTTTGTGCTTGTAGGTCAGGATGGCGTCGGCGATCTCGACCTCGTTGCCCGCGAAATCGGCCTCGAACTTGTAACCGAAGCCACCCGGAATATCGCCTTCCACGCCTAGGCGCGCGCGCCGCATCTCACTGCCGAAGCCGTCCGAACGACCGGTCGATGATGGCGCGTCGATCACACCCGCATCGACCTGCAGGCGTCCACGTGGCTTGAAGCTCCAGCCGCCCTTGCCTTCGAACTTTGGCGCACCCTTCCAGGCAACAGCGACCGGCGGCGACGCCTTCACTTCTGCGGCCACGGCCTTGGCTTCATCCGCCGCCGTTGTCGCGGCGGCGGCACTGGCCTGAGTTGCCGCAAGCTGGCCTTCAAGCTCGTCGATACGTCGAGCCATGGCTTCCATCTGCGCGCGCATCTGCGCCAGTTCCTGGGATACCGACCCGGCATTTTGCGCCATGGCGGGCGTTACCCAGCCAAGTGTAAGACCAAGTGCGACGACGCTTGCCGATTGGCGAATTCGCTTGCTCATGATGTCCCATGTACGACACTTTTTCGACTGTAATGCGACGCCACTATGTCGGTCACATTGCAGTTTCGTGACAGTCTGCGCCGGGACTGTGGATAAGCGTCTGAAGGGTTCAGTTTCTTTGCATCGGCAGCATCAGCGAGGCCGTGGTGCCGCGTCCTTGCCTGCTGGCTATGTCGAAACGGCCGCGATGCCGCTCGACGATATGCTTGACGATCGAAAGACCCAGGCCGGTGCCGCCGGCGGCGCGGCTGCGGCTGGCATCCGCGCGATAGAATCGCTCGGTCAGCCTAGGCAGGTGCTCCGGCGCGATGGCTTCGCCTTCGTTGTGTATGGCAACGAGCACCCATCCCGTATCGGTTGCCTCCACAGCCACATCCACGGCCCCCTCCTTGCGACCGTACTTGACGGCATTGTCGATCAGGTTGCGGAGTACCTGTGCGATCTGCGCCCGGTCTCCCCTGATCATCGCCGTGTCGCGATCTGCGTTCACCTTCACGTTGCCCGCAGTGAGAAATTCTCCGGCGACTTCCCTGACCAGCGCGACAAAATCGAGCGAATCGCCCGGCACCTCATGCTTGTTCGCTTCGATCCGCGACAGGCTCATCAGATCGGAGACAAGCGCTTGCATGCGCATCGCCTCGTGGCGGATCGTTTCGAGAAATTTTTCGCGCGTCGCCTCATCCCCTCCAGCCTTGGGATTGGCCAGTGTCTCGACATAGCCTAGAATCGTGGCAAGCGGCGTACGCAGTTCGTGGCTGGCGTTGGCGACGAAATCGGCATGGGCGCGCGCCACGCTCGACTGCACCGACCGGTCGTAAAGGCATACAAATCGCTCGTCTTCGGCGAGCACCACCGAATCGATTTCCCAGAGGCTGCCGCCGGACGACAGACCGGGAACCTTCGCGACGCCGCCGGTTTCCGCGAGAATCAGTTCGATCGCTACCGGATCGCGCAGAGCGATGCGTACGTCTTGTCCGACGATATGGGCGCCAAGCAGGTCTTTCGCCGCGGCATTGGCGAAATTGACGATACCCTTCGCCACGATCATCGCGGGGACCTGGAGATGCTCAATCAGGTATGTGCCGTCCTGGTTCATGGGCAGCACCTTAGAACTTCGGGTCCGACATGTGAATCCATTTAGTCTGCGCGCCCGGCGTCCTGATGCTTCTGGCGCTGCGCCCAAGACACGGTTATGCTGCAATCGCGAAAAGCATATTCGCAGCAGTCGGAATCGATCGAGCGGACTTTCCGGCCGCCAGCTAACGGGAGCCATTGAGCTATGACCAGTGTAGCCGATCTCGAAGTCCGGCTTGGCGAATTGCATATTCAGACATCGCAAACGCCGATGTTCAATCCGGTCTTTCAGCTCGGTTTCGAACTGTCGCGAGATCTCGAAAGCGGAAGACTGACGCTCGATGACATCGAGGGTCTTGTCGCCGAGCTGGAATGCGAAGGCTTGCGAGCCCGCGCCGCCCGGCTGCGACGCCTTGTCGGGCCGATGCCGGTGGGCGAAAACGACGCCAGCCTGCGCGAGCTGGCCGACGAGCAGGATTTCGCCAGCTTCGCTGCCCGCTGGCAACGCCCGCTTGCCCATTTCGTGTTCACCGCACATCCGACGTTTCTCCTGACCGCGGCACAATCGGCATCGGTGGCGGAGGCCGCAAGCAGCGGGGACCTGTCACCCGACCTGGTCTGCGCCGTCCCAACCACACGCGATACGATCACGCTGGATACCGAGCACGATGCTGTCATGGCGGCGCTTGCCCGCGCGCAGGATGCGCGCGACCGGATGTCCGACACGCTTCTGGAAATCGCGGAAAGGAAATGGCCGGTCCAGTGGAAGACCCTGCAGCCCTTGCCGGTCCGGCTCGCGACCTGGGTCGGCTATGACATGGACGGGCGCACCGACATCGGTTGGTCGACCTCGATCCGCTATCGCCTGTCTGAAAAGGCCATGCGGCTCGATCGTTACGCCGCCAACCTGCGTGAGGACATGCCCGATCTCGCCGACCGGCTGGCACGGGCCGCGAGCCTGAGCCGCGCAATGGCCGAGCGATTTGCCTCAAACCTGACCGATCCCGCTGATGTCTCAGAGGCAGCCAATGCATTGACTGCCAATCATCCCGACAAGCTCGTGAGCCTTGCCGGGGTAATCGACGAACTTGGCGCCGCGGCGCTTGACGCCGAAAGCGACAAGGCCCGCAGGCTGCTCGTCGTTGCCGCGGCGATGCGCGCCGACGGCCTTGGCATGGGCTGGATCCATTTCCGGGTGAACAGCTCGCAGATCCAGAACGCGATCCGCCGCCGTATCGACCCGGAAGGCAAGCTCAATCTCGCCAGTCAGGCGGCCCTGGCGAAAATGCGCGAGCTGCTGGCCGACGCGAAACCGCTTCGCTCCAATTTCGCCGCGCTCGCGATCGAGAACAGCTCTGCCGTGCGCCAGTTTTTGGCAATGGCGCAGATCCTCCACCACATCGACGCGGATACGCCGATCCGCATGCTCATCGCCGAATGCGAACAGCCGACCACGGTTCTGGCCGCGCTCTACTTCGCGCGCATGTTCGGGATCGACGACAAGGTCGACGTCTCGCCGCTGTTCGAAACCGAAAGCGCGCTCGAGCATGGTGGCCGCTTCCTCGACGCGCTTCTCGCCGAACCGGCCTATCGCGCCTATGCCCAGAAGCGCGGCCGCCTGTGCATCCAGACCGGCTTTTCCGACGCCGGACGCTTCGTCGGACAGATTCCCGCCGCATTGGCGATCGAGCGGCTGCACGGGCGCCTCGCCGAAGCCATGGCGGCAAACGGTCTGACAAACGTCGCCGCACTGATTTTCAACACGCATGGAGAATCGATGGGTCGCGGTGCGCACCCATCCAGCGTTGCCGACCGGATCGCCTGGCCGATGTCGCCCTGGGCACGCAGGCGATTCGTGCGTGCGCGGATACAGCTGGAGCCCGAAGTGAGTTTTCAGGGCGGCGACGGCTATCTGTTCTTCGGTTCGCCCGAGCTGGCACTGGCGACGCTTACCCGTTTTGCAGAGATGCCGCCGGGGCAGGCCGATGCCGACGCGCCGACCGATCCCTTCTATCGCCGCACCGACATCAGCCTCGACTATTACCGGGCAATCCGCCGGGTTCAGTCCGAATTCCTCGCCAGTCGCACCTATGCCCGGGCGATCACCGCCTTCGGCCTGGGCCTGCTCAACGATACCGGCAGCCGCAAGTCGCGCCGTCAGTCGGACCTCGCGTCTGACCGGGAAATGAGCCTCAGGCAGATCAGGGCGATCCCACACAACGCCATGCTCCAGCAGCTCGGCTACCCGCTCAATGTCATCGCCGGGCTCGGCACGGCGGCGGAAGGCAACCGCGAAAGCATTGCCGAACTGCTGAACGAGAGCGAGCGGGGCAGGCAGCTGATGCGTCTCGCCGGTGAGGCCAATGCGCTCGCCAGCATCAAGACCGTCGCGGCCTTCGGCGAACTGTTCAACTCCGCATACTGGGCGACCCGGCCCTATCGCGGCGACGAACAGCACATCGCCGAGGCGTGCCAGACCCTCGCCGAGCATCTGACCAAAGACGACCGCACTGGGGTTTTCCGGCAGCTCGCCTCGCGGCTGCGGGTCGATTCGCTCAAGCTGCACCGGTTGCTCGAGCTAGTGCCCGCAGCAGGCCCGCCCCGCGGGCGAGAGGAGACCCGCCGAAGCCTGGGCGTGCTGCAATCGCTGCGCCTCGCGCTGTTCCAGCACATGTTCCTGCGCGCGGTGATGGTTCCCGCCTTTAGTCGCGCCAACGATATCAGCCGCGAAGACGTGCTGGAAATGGTCTTCACCCTGCGCGTAGAGGATGCGCTGGCCCAGCTTCGTCGGGCATTTCCCACCCATTTCCCGTCTATAGCGGATTTCTCGGTTTCGGACCCCAGCGACTATCCCGACGAAGGCGCGACCGGATATGACGAAATCCACCGCATGTTCATCGACCCGGTGGAACGCGCGCACATGCTGTCGCTGCGCATCGCCACGGCAGTGGCAAACACCTTTGGCGCGCATGGATAAGAGAAAAGGTTCGTTACCGCGCCCTTAACCTTCACGGGGGCATGGTCTCTGCGCGGGACGAGTTGCGCCTGCAGGCTAGCGCGAACCCTGTTTTTGCGCAATGATATGCGGTGAAAAGGAGCTAATCCGACGATGAGCGGGGTCAGCAAGGGACAGACGCTTCTGGGCGCGGCTTTCTGGGCCTGACCGGGGTTGCCGGCGCCATGCTTCTTGCCGATGAGCCCTCGCATACCGCCAATGCGGTAACGACCGAGGCGGCGCCCTCTGTGGTTTTGGAAAAGGCTGCAGTTGCACCGGTCAAGGCACAGCCCGCAAAACAGTCGGTCGCGGCCAAAAAGCCCGTCGATGAGCGCTTCGTCATCAAGCGCATTCTGCCCATCGACGGGCCGATCAAATATGGCGAATGGCACTGGAACGAGGATGGCGTGCCCGCCGAAGGCCCTATCGTCATTACCGTCGATCTTGAGGCGCGCGTGCTGTCCATCTTCCGCTCAGGCTATGAAATCGGCGCGACCGCGGTTCTGCTCGGCACAGAAGAAAAACCGACACCGCTCGGCATTTTTCCCATCACCCAGAAAAAGCGGCACCACGTCTCAAATATTTATGGTGCGCCCATGCCCTACATGCAGCGCCTGACCAACGACGGGATCAGCCTCCACGCCTCCGAAGTGGAGTGGGGTTATGCCAGCCACGGCTGCATCGGCATCCCCGAATCGTTTGCCGCCAAGGTCTTCGCAACGACCAAGATTGGCGACAAGGTGTTCATCACACGAGGTAAGATGGTCAAAACCGGTGACTCTCTTATCGAATCGTGATAGCCAGCAACTCAGGCTGTGCCTACAGCTTACGTTAATCCCGGCCCCCTTGACCTGATCGGGATTCAATTCGGCCAAATCGGTCGGATTGCTTCGCCTGAGCAACTAAATACAATAAATCAGTAGTTTAGAGCATACGTCGCTCAGGATTTGCGCTGTC
>CAZRVW010000061.1:0-13336 GCA_964603645.1 uncultured Novosphingobium sp.
GCCGCCGAACTGGATAAGCAATGGCCTGCTTCGCTACGCCCTACGGGCTCCGCTACGCAGCCCATTGCTTCAACCGCGCTCATGCGCAACAACGCGGCTCGACTCTAATCCTAGCTGGGGGAAAGCTGGGGGTCACGTCAGCACTCGCGAAATTGCATGGCGCGGCGCAGCGCATTGACTTCAGGCATATTCCGTCTCCTTCAGGGCTCTGATCTTGGACGTACGAAAGCTACAGGATGGCGCGCGCAGTCGGAAGCGCGGGCCTTGCTGCGCGATGCCGCCAGTCGCCATTTGTGGGAAGATCTACCCAAACCTCAGTGGTCGGCAGATCGCCTGATGACGGTGCTTGACTTGGTATGTCGCTTGCGGGTCAAAGGGCGCCACTACAGTCCAACGAGAGACGGGAGAGAATTGATGCCGACAATGCAGGACATGACCGGACAGGTCGCGCTGGTCACCGGAGCAGGCGGCGGGCTTGGCGGGGCCAGCGCCGTGCGGCTCGCGGAGCTTGGCGCGGACGTTGCTGTGCTCGATGTGTCGGCCGATGCGCTGAAGGCGACGGCGGAGACGGTGCGCGGGATGGGCCGTAAAGTGCTCGAACTGCCGTTGGACCTCACCGACCGTGCGCAGTGCAAGGAAGCGATTGACAAGACCGTGGCCGAATTCGGCCAGATCGATGCGCTGTGCAATGTCGCCGGCGTGCTCCGCTGCGGCAAGAGCGAAGACTTTTCCGAGGCAGACTGGGACCTGGTGATGAAGGTCAACCTCGAAGCGCCGTTCTTTCTTTCGCGTGCCGCCGTGCCGCACATGATCGAAAAGGGCGGCACCATCGTCAACATCTGTTCCACCGCCTCGTTCAAGGCGCAGGGCTTCTTCTCTGTCTATTGCGCGACCAAGGCGGCATTGTTGCACCTGACCAAGACCATGGCGGTAGAATATATCAAGACGCCGATCCGCATTAACGCGGTCGCACCTGGCGGGATGGATACGGCGCTGGCCGGCGAGGCGCATCCCGCCTTCGCGATCGACCCCGAGATCGTCGGCCGGCTGGGCAATCCGGGCGGCATGTGCGTGATCGACGATGTGGCCGACATGGTGGCCTATCTCGCCAGCCCGGCCTCGCGCTCGATGCGGGGCTCGTGCGTGGTCGTCGATACCGGCGAGATTGTGTGGTGAGGATTTCCTGAGCGGCTGACTGGATTGCCGCCAATGCGGGAATGACGAAAGGGCAGACAAGCACGTTGTCCTACATCGCGCCATGCTGTTAGCCTGCGCGCCGCCCGCTCTTTCGCATTGTCCGTTCCCTAATCTATCGCTGCGTCACATTGGCGTTGCGACGCGCTCGCGTCTGCCGCAAGTCGTCGCGCCGAATTTCCCTTATGGCAAATAGTGTCACTCTCGCCCCGCAAACCAGTGCAATTCTGCGGCCTTCGACATGCGGACACGCAGGCGGACAGGTGTCACTTGTGTCACCCTCAGCCGCGCCGAGCGGCGGACTGCCCTGTTCCCTCAGTCGAGCCGCGGATCGACCACCGTCCTGATCGGGCTCGCCGGATCGGCCATCGCCGCCATGGCATCGGCCACACCGCTGACGCCGATCCTTGCGCCGATCCACGGGCTGACATCGATGCGCCCGTCGCCAATCGCGCGCAGGGCAAGCTCCATGTCCTCCGGCCCTTCGCCCATGGCGAACTGGATGTTGAGGCCCTTGTTCTGCGCGGTGAAAGTAAACAGGTGCTCCTGCTCCATGCAGTAGCCGCCCATGACGATCCGCCCGTTGATCGGGGCGCCCTGGATGATCTGTTCGAGCATGCCGGGCAGGCCGACATTTTCGTAGATCAAGTTGACGCGCTTGCCGCCAAGATCGGGCAGCTCGCCATAGGGATCGGTCTCGCGCGGATCGATGGCAATGTGCGCGCCCATCTTCAACGCCATTTCGCGCCGGTGCGGGTTGAAGTCGGCTGCGACGATGGGAGCGACGCCGGCGAGCTTCAGCCCGGCAACCACGCCGAGCCCGATCGCACCGCAGCCCAATACCAGCGCCACGTCATCCTTTTCAGGCTTGCCGCGCCGGGCGTGTTCGAGCCCGACCGCCAGTGGCTCGATACAGGCGGCGTGATCGTCGTCGAACTCGTCGGGCACTTCGAGCAGCACGGTCTCGTCGAGCAGCATCAGCTCGCCGAAGCCGCCGGGGCATTCGTGCATGTAGCCGACCACGCCATACACGCCGCCCGCCGTCATGACCGGCACCGACGTGACCTTGCGGCCGGGTTTGACGGTGCGCTGGCTTCCCGGCCCGTAGTCGAGAACTTCGCCGACATATTCGTGACCGGGCACGAACGGCTTTTCGAAATCGAGCATCGCGTATGGCCCGCCGAGCTTCTTCGAAAGCTCGATGACATTGCGCCCGCCCTTGATGAAGTGCAGGTCGGACGCACACAGCCCGCAGCGGTGCGTTCGCACCAAAGCCTGGCCGGGGCCAGGGACCGGATCGGGCATCGTGCCGGAATGGACTATGCCGTTTTCGATGTAGGCGGCTTTCATCGCGTGCGCTCCTTCACCCCTGTTCCTGCAATTCGCGGATACGCGGCAGCGTTTCCTCGAGCAGTTTCAGGCTTTTCCAGCCTTCCTCGGGAGACAGTCCGCCGAGCAGGGGTTGCAGGGTGATGCCCGCGTGGTTGGGCGCTTCGCGCAGTCGCTCGATCAGCATGTCGGGCGTCCAGGCGACATAGATGCCGGCGTCACGCGCGGCTTCGGGTGTGTGCAGGCCCTTGAACGGCGATGTCGAATGCTCGCCTTCCATCTTGGCGAATTCGGCATAGGCGCGGACCGAATGGACGGCGTGTTTTTCGATCACCTTCCAGCCCTCGTCGGCGTTCTCGCACAGGTGGATGGACTGCGGCATGCCGGGGATCGGGCGATTGAAGCGACGCGGTTTGCGCCCGTGCTTCTCGCACTCTTCGAGATAGATATCGACGAGGTGGCCGGCCATCGGTCCGAAGCCCACGTCGAAATGGGCGGCGCGCCGCGCCGACGCAGGTACGCCACCGCCGACCATGAGAATTTCGTGCGGATCGCGGGTCGGCAGCGGGCGCACGAACACCGGCTTGCCGTCGAGTTCGAAGCGTTCGCCTTTCAGCGCTCGGAGGATGATTTCGATGCCCTGGTCCATGGACTTGGCCCGGTCCTTGACCGACTTGCCGAACATGGCGAATTCGGATGGCACATAACCCGCGCCGAGGATCACGCCGAGCCGACCACCGGTGATGAGGTCGAGCACGGCAATCTGCTCGGCAATATCGACCGGATCGTGGAGCGGCAGGATCACTGCGCCGAGCATGAAGTAAATGCGCTTGGTCACGGCGGCCATGGCCGCGGCCAGCGTGAACGGCTGCGGCAGGTAACCGTCTTCGGAGCCATGGTGTTCCATCAGCAGCAGGCCGGAAAGGCCTTTCTCGTCGGCCCAGCGCGCCATGTCGACGGCGGCGGGGTAGAGATCAGGGACCGGCGTACCGAGATCGGGCGCGCGCATGTCGAAGGCAAGCGAGATCGGGTGATGCTTCATGGTCTGGCGTCCTCTTCCTTTTGGCGACCATGCAGTATCGCCCCCGCGCCGACAACTGGCTTGCACTGGAGGTATCACGCGGGCGATAGGACGGTAAATGGAATGAGAGAGGATCACCAATGGACTTGTCCGAATATGCCGACCGCTACGAATGCATTGCCTTTTCGCGTGAGGACGGCGTGCTGGAAATGCGCATGCACACGCGCGGCGGACCGGCGAAGTGGGGTACGACCCTGAAGAGCCTCCATGCGGAACTGGGCGACGCTTTCGCGCGGATCGCGCTGGACCGCGAAAACAAGGTGGTGATCTTCACCGGGACCGGCGACCTGTTCATCACCGAATTCGACGAGCAGGAAGTCTCGCCCGAGACCGATACGTCGCACATGTGGGCGCGCATCCACCAGGAAGGCATGGAACTGCTGAACAACCTGCTTGCCGTGCCGGTGCCGATGATCGCGGCTGTAAATGGACCGGCGACGATCCATGCCGAACTGGCGATGCTGTGCGATATTGTGATTGCAGCTGAACATGCCGAATTCGCGGACCTTGCCCACGTTCCAAGCGGTACGGTGCCCGGCGACGGCGTCCATGTTGTCTGGCCGATGCTGTTGGGTCCGAACCGGGGCCGCTTTTTCCTGCTCACCGGCGAGCGGATTGGTGCAGCCGAAGCGAAGCAGCTGGGAATGGTCGGTGAGATCGTGCCAGCTAGCGACCTGATGGCCAAGGCGCGTGAACATGCTGCAAGGCTTGCGGCGCTTCCCGCGCCGATGCTGCGCCATACCCGCGCGATCCTGATCCGCGAACTGCGTCGCCGGATGATCGACGAACTGTCAGCCGGCCTTGCGCACGAGGGGCTGGGGATCCTGTCCTACAGCGCGCCCTAAAGACTTTTTATCAGCACCGGCACGTCAGCCAGCGCGCGCATAGCATCGTTGAGATGGGTGCAGCCTTCGGGGCCACGCAGCTGGCGTAACACTTCGTCGCGAATATCGGCGACGCTCGATCCGATCAGGCGCTGGGAATTGGCCACGGCGCCGGGGCATTCGGGGAACGGCAGGATGCGCGGCTCCGGTTCCAGCGAGAGCACCTCTAGTGTGTCCGGGTCGGCGGTGACGCGCAAATTGTACTCGTGGATGGCCGTCCGGGTGCCGTCGTTCTTCTTGGCGCTGTCCTGAAACGCAGCATCAACCGTCAGCAGTCCCGAGGAAGCGTCACGCCACATGTCGATACGACGGGCGCGGCGAAAGCCGTAGCCTTCATTCTCGGCGAAGTCATGCCAGCCCAGCGGGTCTTCGGGATTGCGCAGTTCTCGGGCATCGGCGGCGGCAACCTCGGTGACATCGCGGCGAAACTTCAGTCCGCTGTTGCCCTCGGCCAGCCCCCAGCAGACATTGGCGCGGCCCGCCATCATTTCCTCAAACTCTTCGTCATTCATGTTCGCGCGGCGGTCGAGCATCAGCGACGGGTCCCACATTGACCAGGCAATGTTTGAAACCAGGGCCGAACCCGACAGATCGTCGAGCACGAGATAGAGCGGTACCGCGTTCTCGACCAGTTCGGGCATGATGTCGCGAATGAACATGCGCAGGTGCCCACCGGCGCGGTGGCCAACCAGTTCCTGCAAGAGCGCAGGCTCTGGTGTGGCGGAAATCTTGCGGATGTTCTTGTCATCGTCGAGCACGGCACGCAGTTCGGCGTGGTCGAGTTCAGTACCTGGCTGGTCGGGCGCGCCGGTACGGTAGTCGCGCACCCGGCCGATGAACAAGCGGGGCTGATCGATGCCGTCAGGCCATGAGACGTCGATGCTGGTCGTGCGGCGCAGCGAATTGGCCGGGCGCCGCGGCGCGGGATTAGCCGTCGAACGCGGCGGTGGTGGCATCGTTTCCATGTTCATTGCGCGCGCTCAATCCCCTGCGTTCGATCGTCTGACCGAACCTCTGTGCCACCTTGGAGCGGCGCTGGCAATTCGGTTGCGTGGCTGTCCCTAGCTGAGGACCACCGGTATCGAGGTCATGCCGCGATGTTCGAGGCCGCCCAGGATCGGAGCAGGCGCATCGGGATCGAGGCGCATGTTCGGGAAGCGGTCCAGCAGGCCATTGATCGCCAGCACCATTTCCTGTTTCGCGACATCCATACCGAGGCAACGGTGAGGACCGAAACCGAAGCCCATGTGGTGCTCCTTCTTACGGAAGATGTCGTAGGCCTTGGGATTCTCGAACACTTCGGGATCGTGGTTCGCCGTATGCAGGCAAAGCTGGACCTGCGAATTGGCCGGGATCAACACCCCTGCAACTTCGATGTCCTCGACGCACAGGCGCGGGAACACAGGATCGGTCGCCGCCCAGCGCAGGCTCTCATCGACCGACTGCTCGATCAGTGTGCGGTCCTCGCGGCAGGCCTCCCAGAACTGGTAGTTCGACAGCAGCGCATAAAGCGTGATGCCAAGTTGCCGCCAGGTGGTGCCCCCACCCGCGAAAATGACCAGCTTGCAGAAGCCGAATATTTCTTCCTTGGTCAGCTTGCGCTTGGAGCCGTCATCCTCGGTGACCTCGTTGTCCATCAGGCTGGTGATGACATTGTCGCCCGGCTCGCGCAGGTTGGTCTCGACCATTTCGTTGAGCACACGGTCGACATACTGGAACGAGGCAATGCGATCTTCCATCGTGATGTCCTCGCGCTGGCCGAACGTACTGCGGTTCAGGTGGTAGCGGAAATCGATGACGCTGCTGCCTTCCAGCCCGATTGCGCGGGTGATCACCGCCATCGGCAAGGGAGCGCAAAGTTCGGAATTGAGGTCGCATCGATTGTCGCCCGATCGTACGATGCGATCGAGCAGAGCATCCACTGTATCCTGCACAAATCGCGCATTCCACCAGCCGAGCACGCGTGGGCGCTTGAACAGAGGCTGGGCGGTGGCGCGCATGCGCTTATGCTGTTTGCCGACCATCGACAGGATGGTCGGACCGATCATCTGGAAGACGCTCATCTTCTGGTAGCCTTCGGATGAGATGATAGTGTTTTCGCGCCAGCCTATCTCGTTGGCGCGATAGGAATAGAAGGTGAAGGTCTTGTCGACACCCATCCCCTCGAAGGTATTGCCAGGTAGGCCAAGGTGCGAACGCATCGAACCTTCCTGCACGGCGCCTTTGGTCAACAACGCATCGAGTTCGTCAGTATAGTCCTTGCCTTCTTCCGAACCGGCATTGATGCCCTGCTGGTTCACGTCGAACATCGCTTGGTATTCGGGATTGTCCGAGAACAGTGCTGCCTCGAGATCTTCAGCTACTTTGGTCGCCATGGTCCTATCCTCTTCGTCTGGCCGCGCTCAGCAGCCGATGTTCACACTTGTCTGGATCTGGAATTCGCGCATGCCTTCTATGCCGCGCTCGCGGCCGAGCCCACTCATCTTGATGCCGCCACTCGAAACGAAGCTGGACATCAGCCCGCCGTTGACGTTGACCGCACCGCTGCGCAGGCGCAGCGCCACTTCCAGCGCCTTGACGCGATCGGCGCCCTGCACGTGGCCGGAAAGCCCGAACTTGGTGTCGTTGGCCATTTCGACGACATGATCGAGATCGCGATAGCCGATCACTCCCACCACCGGTCCGAAGATTTCCTCCTGCGCGGCAGGATTCTTGTTGTCGGGAAGATCGAGCACCGTTGCTTCCCAGAAATGGCCCTTGTCCATTTGTGCGGGGCGCTTGCCGCCGGCGACGACCGTGCCGCCAGCCTCAACCGCGGCATTGGTGAAATGCTCGCAGCGCGCGCGTTGTGCCGCGCTGATTACCGGACCAAGCTGGGTCTCGGGATCGTCGGCGCGGCCGATCTTCAGGGAGGAGACCATCTGCGCCATCTTTTCGAGCACTTCTGCCTTGCTCTCCTCGGGCACGAAAATACGCGTACCAAGCACGCAACCCTGTCCGGCGTGCGAGCCACAGACCATCATCGCCTGGAGCGGCGCGCTGTCGACCTTGTCGGGCAGGATGATCTGCGCCGACTTGCCGCCCAGTTCTAGCACCAGCCGCTTGAGGGTCGGCGCGGCCTGTTGCGCGACCTTGACGCCGACGACGCAGGAGCCGGTGAAGCTGACAAGATCGACGGCAGGATGCTCGGACATGGTCTGGCCGCCCGCGTTCCCTTCCTCGATCAGGAGATTGAATACGCCAGGCGGCAGGCCTGCTTCTTCTGCCGCTTCAGCGAACACCATCGACGATAGCGGAGTGAGCGGATTGGGCCGCAGTACCATCGAATTGCCCGTCATCAGTGCAGGCACAACCTTCCAGAAGGCAGTGTAAAGCGGAACGTTATAGGCCGAAATGGCGGAGACGACGCCGACTGGCGACCAGCGCTTCACGCTCTGAACCTGATAGAACGGCGTGACGCGCTCGTGCAGCGGCATGGGGTTGTCTTCGATCTCGGGCATCGTCAGGCCCATCTCGATAATGTCGTCGGTCATGCGCAGCGGCCCGTCGACCTGTGCCGACATGACGAACGAGCTGATCGGGCAACCCGCCTCGTCCACAGCCAGTTTGCGCAAGGTATCTTCGCGTTTGCGCATCGCTTCGCCGAAGCGGGTCATTGCCGCGCCGCGTTCCTTCATCGACAGGCCCGACCACACGCCGCTGTCGAAGGCGTTGCGCGCGGCGACAATCGCCGCATCGACCTGCGAGGCCGAAACACTAGCTACTGTATCGACGGTGGTCTCGTCCGACGGGTTCTCGACCGCGAATTCGGCGCCTTCGCCCTTGACGAACTTGCCATTGATATATGCGGAGTGTTTCAGCGTCCAGCTCCCGTCTTAATTCGAAATAGTGAATTATTATTCGCCTGCTCAAACTACCGCACTGCCTCGCGAAGGTCAATCGCTTGCGGTCCCATGGCCCGAACCGAACCTTGCCCGGAAATACGGACTCGATGGTTTCGCGCAAATCCAATAGGTGTGCCGGGAATCGACAAATCCGGCTTGGGGAGAGCATAGCCAATGACCGACATAATCACCATTCCTTCCGAACGCCAGGGCCGCGAAGCGCCCGCGGACCTTGCCGAACGCCGCGCGATGATGGCCAAGGCAGCCGAGGCGGGCATGCTGCCGGGACCGAAGCGGGCGACAGAGGAGGAGGTGATCGATGGCGTGCGCACGCTTACCGTGACCCCCGAATCAGGCGAACCGCGCGCCTGGCTGCTGCTGTTGCATGGTGGTGGCTATCGGCTTGGCAGGCCGGAGAACGACACCGCCTTCGCCGAAAGGCTTGCCGATCGTTGCCAGATTGCCGTGATGCTTCCGGCCTACCGGCTGGCGCCGGAGAACCCGTTTCCCGCCGGGTTCAACGATGCTTGGAAAATGCTTGTCGAGCTGAGTAAGCGAGTGGGCGATCTGCCCCTGCTGGTCGGCGGCGATTCGGCTGGCGGCGGGCTGGCCGCAGCGCTTGGCGTCTATGCCGCCGCGAAAGGCGGCCCAGCCCTCGACGGGGCGCTATTGTACTCGCCCTGGGTCGACATGACGATCACGGCTGCCTCGTTCAAGGACAACGCCGAGAGCGACACGCTGTTTCCCGAAGAATCGGCCAAGACCGCGTCGGACACCTACATGCAGGACTTTGACCTGGAGCATCCCATCGCTTCGCCGCTGTTCGCCGACCTTGCCGGTTTCCCGCCAGCTTTCATCAACGTCGGCGATATCGAAACCTTGCGCGACGATTCGCAGTCGTTTCACGCAAAGCTTCAGGCCGCCGGAGGAAAATCGGAATTGCTTGTGGTCGAGGGTATGGAGCACGTCGCCCCGGTGCGCGGCGAGGATCTCGTTGGCTCCGCCGAGAGCTTCGAGGCTACTGTGGCCTTCGTCAACAAGCTGCTGGGATAGGATAGAGCCATGCCCCTTCGTGTCGTCCATTCCGGCACCGGCAATGTCGGTCGCTTCGCACTCGAATCGATCATCAACAACCCAGAGCTTGAGCTGGTGGGCCACTACGTGAGCGACCCGGCCAAGGCGGGGAAAGATTCGGGCGACCTTATCGGGATTGCGCCGGTTGGCATCAAGGCCACAAATGACTGGAACGAACTGGTTGCGCTCAAGGCCGACTGCCTCAACTATTTCGGTAACAGCACCGGCCGCGAAGACGAAGCGATCGAGGACCTCGTGCCCTTCCTTGAGGCTGGCACAAACGTCGTCACCTTTTCCGGCTTCGCGCTGGCCCATCCGCCGACGACTCCACCCGCGCAACGTAAGCTGATTGAGGATGCCTGTGCCAAGGGGCAGAGCACCTGCTTCTTTACCGGCATCGATCCGGGTTGGGCGACGACCGACCTTGCCATTGCCGCGCTCGCCTGTGCCGATCAGGTCGAATGCATTCGCGTGTCGGAGCTTGGCTATTTCGGTCAGTATTCCGCCGAAATGGCGATGCGTGACTATTTCGGATTCGGACGCGATGCCGATTACACGCCGATCTTCGTCGCGGGCGGCTTCATCGAGAAATACTGGTCGCCCACGCTTTACCAGCTTGCCGAGGTGCTTGGTGTCGAAATCGAGGAAACGCGTCTCGTCTGGGATCGCGAATTCGCAAAGGAAGACCTCGAGTGCGGTTTCGGAATCGTCAAGGCGGGGACCTGCTGCGTCGTCAATTTCGAGTTTCAGGCAATCGTCAATGGCAAGCCGGTCATAATTGTGGAGCATGTCGATTGCGTCACTCGCGACATCGATCCGCGCTGGAACAAACCCCATGCCCCGGTTGACATGGCCTATCGCATTGCCGTGACAGGCAAGCCCAGCTTCGAACTCGAACTGTCTTACGGCGACCACAGCGAGTTCCTCTCTGGCGCGCCGGTGATGAATGCGATTCCCGCCGTGTGCAGGGCAAGCCCCGGTCTGAAGGGCCCGCTCGACATCGAGCGTTACTGGACTACCGGTCGAGTCATAACTTAGTCGCAATTCTGGCATATAGTGCGGCTCATGAACCACGACCGCCGCGCGTTTCTGGCCGGAACCGGCACCGCCTTTGCCGCCTTGCTGGCAAGCGGCTGCGCTTCGCGCGCTCTGGCTGGTGCGCAGGCCAATTCGCCCTATGGCGCGCTCGTCCCTGATTCGCAGGGTCTGCTCGACCTACCGCGCGGCTTTTCCTATCGCGTCATCGCCAGTCTCGGCCAAGTCATGGACGATGGCCTAGCGGTCCCGGACAATGCCGATGGCATGGGCTGCTTCGATCTCGGCGAAGGCAAGATCGCGCTGGTGCGCAATCACGAGCTGAAAGCACATGAGGACGGCTGCGGCACGCTCGACGCCGGGTACGACCGCAGGAAGGATGGAGTGATACTTCCCGGCGGCACAACCACCCAAGTGCTCGATGCGGAAACGCTCGATACTGTGCATCAGCATCGCTCGCTTGCCGGAACAATCCGCAATTGCGCGGGGGGAACGACGCCGTGGGGTTCATGGCTGACCTGCGAGGAAGACGTTACTCGCAAGGGGCAGGGTGTCGGGCGCAGCCATGGCTGGGTCTTCGAGGTTCCGGCCGACGCGATGGGCCTTATAGATCCGGTGCCGCTCAAGGCCATGGGACGCTTCAATCACGAGGCCGCCGCCATCGATCCGGCGACCGGCATTGTCTACATGACCGAGGATCGCGAAGACGGGCTGCTCTATCGCTTTCTCCCCAAGGAGCCGGGGCAGCTGGCCAAAGGCGGCAGGCTGCAGGCACTCGCGGCCAAAGGCCTTGGCGATGCCCGCAATTGGGGTGGTGCGACGGTCAGCCCCGGTTCGCCCTTTTCTGCCGAATGGATCGATCTTGACAATGTCGAAAGCCCCAATGACGACTTGCGCCAGCGCGGCGCGGCCAAGGGAGCGACGCGTTTCGCGCGCGGCGAAGGCATCCACATGGGTGAGGACGAGCTCTATTTCTGCTGCACCTCGGGCGGCGCGGCCCGGCACGGGCAGGTGTTCCGCCTGATCCCGTCGAAAGACCGCCTGAAGCTTTTCTTTGAGAGCACGTCGCCCGACCAGTTCAACTATGGCGATAATCTCACCGTTGCGCCCAATGGCCACTTGATCGTTTGCGAGGATCAATCCGGCACCTTCGTCGACAATCACCTGCGCGGGATTGCGCCGGACGGCAGCGCCTACCCACTGGCGCGGCTGCGATTGCAGACCGAGCTTGCGGGCGCATGTTTTTCGCCCGATGGCCAGACCATGTTTGTAAACATTTTCAGCCCCGCCAAGACGCTGGCGATCACCGGGCCGTGGGTGGCCTGAAGCCCTGCGCTCAGCCGGATGAGAGCAGTCCGTCGCTGGCAGCGGCTGCGGGAAAATCGAGTACGGAAACGCCACCGGGTTTCGCCTCGATGAGCCGTGGCACCACATTTATCGCTCT
Organism: uncultured Novosphingobium sp.; assembly: GCA_964603645.1. Classification (GTDB taxonomy): domain Bacteria; phylum Pseudomonadota; class Alphaproteobacteria; order Sphingomonadales; family Sphingomonadaceae; genus Novosphingobium. The sequence goes on from CAZRVW010000061.1 coordinate 11,926, forward strand.
CGCCGCGTTGAGGTTGTGACACGCTTTCCCCGGCTCTGTCCCGCTCGGCCATCCGAAGGTAACGACGATCGGCGGATCACCGTCGATCTCGACGCGCCAGGCTGGATCGTCATAGCTCCTGCGCCACTCGTCGCCGCCTTCGCTGACGTGGTCGAGCCGGGTCGATTGCTCGTTAACCAGGCGGTAGAAGTCCTTTCCGCCGTCTGCACGCGCGACAATCGTCCAGCGCACGCCAGCGACCATGCCTTTCCTAATTTCAAGGCCGCTGGTCGGCAGCACATAGTCCTCGGGCGCGAGCGCATATTCGACGCTTTCCAGGCGCACGTCTTCCCATTCGACGCCCAGCCCGTCGGCGACCATCCGCGCCGAAATGCCCATGGCGTTGGTCATGCCTTCGTTGATCGCCTCCGCCCACTCGCATTCGCCGGGAAAGAAGCCCACACCCAGCGACTGGATCTGTACCGCAGATGGGCCCGCCGCCATATCGTTGCGCTGCCACATGCGCAGCTGTTCTATCTTGCCGGTGTAGCCGCTCACATAAAGCGGCAGCACGTCGGCGATAAGGCCAGGAATGTTGCCTCCGGCGCTTATCGAGGCCCCGCCCTTGAGCGCTGCCGCAGTCAGGCGCGGCTCCTCGGGCATGCCCGGCAGGTAATAGCAACCGATACCGGTATAGACGTTGATCCCGGCCTCCAGCAGCCGCTCATAAGCATCGAGATCGTTGACAAGCCCGCTCCAGATCGCGGCATCGGGCTTCAGGGCAATGATATCGTCGAGGTTGTCCGTGGTGATGATCCCGTTCGGCTCGGCGCCGACGAGTGCGCCCTCATCTTTGCCCACCTTCTCGGGGAAATGGACCAGCACGCCGACCAGCTCCATCAGCGGGTGTCCGGCCATTCGGCGGACGATTTCCGCGCCGACCGGCCCGGTATAACACTGCCCTACTCGGTACTTTGCCATCGTGCCTCTCCTCCAGTTCCATTCAGTTGGCAGTCGCGCCGATGTTATCGACCAGCGGAACCTCGCCCAGCTTGAGCGAAGCGATGATCCTGATTTCACCTGTCAGCTTGTCCATGGGCTGCAGCGTTTCCGCGTCGAGCGCATGGACGTAGATCACCTCGCCAGCATCGCCCATCGCTTCGCGGACCAGTGAAACGACCTTTGCCGAACTAGTTTCACCGGATTCGATCCGTTCCTTGCCTGTGACCAGCGCCCGGTAAAGCGCGGGCGCCCTGGCTCGCTCCTCGGCGGTAAGCTTCACATTGCGGCTCGACATGGCGACGCCGTCCGGCTCGCGCACGACCGGGCACCCGATCACCTCGACATCCCAGGACAGATCGATAGCCATGCGCTTGAACATGGCGAGCTACTGCCAGTCCTTCTCGCCGGAATAATAGCGCATCGGCCCGAA